>DATCPA010000017.1:0-3661 GCA_036564335.1 Gaiellaceae bacterium | reverse complement strand
CCCTGTCGGCGGGCGTCGCCGAGCTTCGCTCGGCCGACCGGCCGACCGACCTCTTCCAGCGGGCCGACGACGCGCTCTACCGGGCGAAGGAGCTCGGCAAAGCACGCACCGTCGCTGCCGACGGGGCAAGCTGAACCTGGTTCGCCGCCGTCCGCGAACCAGGTTCTCGAGGTTCTCGGACGGTGGTGGCAGCTCGAAACTCAAGAACCAGGTTCGCAAACCCCCCGTACCTGGTTCTCAGCCGAGGCCGAGGTACGGCAGCCAGTCCGTCAGGTCGACGGTGGCCGGCTGCGGCGGCTGGTCGTGCTGGCACGTGAGGCTGCCGAGCGCCTGGTTCTGGCGGCGGCGTAGCCAGACCGTGAAGGCGGCATCCTTCTGCTGCGCGACGAACGCAGCGCGGACAGCGGGGGCGGCCTGGGCGAACGGGAACGAGCCGAGCGGCGCGACCTCGCCGACGACGGTCACCTTCACGCCGGCGATGACGGCGCTTCGTCCGTCGGCCAGGCCAAAGAGCCGGCCGGGCGCCTGCCGCCCGATCGCGATCCCCGATCGGGCGTTTCCGAGCCAGCGGACCGGCTTGCTCGCGCGGACGAACCGGGCGTTCGCAGCCGAGTAGGTGCCGTACCACTCGTGCAGCTGCGGGCCGGTCGGTCGGGCGACCCGCAGCGTCGTCTCGACGCTCAGGCGCCGCAGCTCGTCGGCGAGGACCTGGCGCGCGAGCGTCGGCGACGCCTGTGCCTGTGCGAGCGCGGCCAGGTACGCCGCGCGGCTCCCTCCGAAGTGGTCGAGGATCACGCCGCGCTCAGCGCTTGCGACGGCCGTCGGGTCGGCGGCCTTCGCCTCGACCAGGACGGCGTGCTGGAACTCGGCCGAGAAAGCCAGGTCACGGTCGCCGGTGAGGCGGTTCAGCGCGGCGACGTTCGCTGCAAGGAGCGGCGTCTTGTCGAGCAAGCAGAGCGTGCCGGCGGGGAGCGCGGCGCCGACGTCGAGCGACTGGCTGAGATCCTTGCCGGCGAGAGTGGGTGCATCGCAGAGCGAGTGGTCGCGCGTCCAGAGCCAGGTGCAGGCGGCCTTCGGCTTGTCGGGGTCGTTCCCCGCCGGGTTGAACGCCGCCCAGCCCCAGGACCAGACGCTCGCGATCTGAAGCTCCGACGCGACCTGCTTCGCGGCAAGCGCCTCCCATTTCACGACGTCGAGCCAGGCCGAGAGCGGCTGCAGACCCTCGCGGCCGCCTGCCTTGGGCGTCGAGCTGAAGGTGAGCATCATCCCGAGGCGGTTCGTCGGGACGCCGATCTCGATCAGGTTCTCGAGGCGACTGCGCATCGTCGCACGCAGGCGCCGGCTCCCCTGCACGGCCCCCTGCCGCGAGATGGCGGGGCCGGAGAAGTAGATCTCCGGCACGAGGTCGGCGACCTGCGCGGCCTGCCGCCACCAGTCGTCCGCCGTCGCGTCGTGGGTGTACGGATTGCTCGAGAGGAGCAGGAACGGCCGCGCGCCGCGCTCGGCCAGCCGCTGGAGGAAGGCGAGCACGTTCGCGCGGTACTGGGCGGTCGTCGCCGTCCAGGGCGTCGGGAGCTGTGCGCCGAAGAGCTCGTTCTCCGCCATCAGCGGGTGATCGCAGCCCGATGAGGTGACCGCGGTGTCGAAGAGCTTGTCCGCACGCGCCTGGATCGTCGCGGGGTCGGCCGGCTTCGACGGCGTGCCGACCCGGTTGTTGAGATACAGGTCGAAGTAGACGGTCTGCGCGCCCTTCGCCCGCAGCTGCGGCGGCACGATGAAGTTCGACGCGGCGCCGACGATGCCCGGCCGCGCGAAGATCGTCGACCAGAACGGCACCATCCCGTCGGCGTAGTCGACCCACAGCGGCTGGGCCTGCGGCAGCCCGCACGGAAGCGGCAGCTGAGCGGCAGGCCCGCCACCGCGGGCGGCGCCGGCGGCGAGCGCGAGCAGCGCAAGGCCCACGAGAAGAACCCGTCTCACGGCCGCTTGTTGTAGCAGGGGCAAAAGGTGTCAGACACCAAGAACGCGTGAGGCCGGGTTGCCCCGGCCTCACGGTCAAGCTCACATCAGTTCGACTCAGTCGTCGAGCGGGCTGTCGACCTCGGGGACCTCGGTCGCCTCGCCGGCCTCGTGCGTGCTCGTCGCGTCCGCGCCGGGCTCGCCGCCGAACGTGGCGTCGAGGGTCTCGAAGTCGATCGCGCTGCCGCCGTCCTGGCCGATCTCCTCGAGCGCCTGGAGCAGGGTGTCCCGCTCGTAGGACTCGCGCACGATCGGCTCGGCCGGAGCGATATCGATCGTCCGGTACCGCTTCAGGCCGGTGGCCGCCGGGATCAGCTTCCCGATGATCACGTTCTCCTTCAGCCCGAGCAGCCGGTCGATCTTGCCCTCGATCGCGGCGTCCGTCAGCACCTTGGTGGTCTCTTGGAAGGAGGCCGCCGAGAGGAACGACTCGGTCGCGAGCGACGCCTTCGTGATGCCGAGGATGAGCGGCTCGTACTTCGCCTTCTCGCCCTTGGCCTTCACCTTGGCGTTCTCACGCTCGAGGACGACGCGGTCGACGAGCTGGCCGGGGAGGAGGTCGGTGTCGCCGTTCGACTCGACCCGCACCTTCTTCAGCATCTGGCGAATGATCAGCTCGATGTGCTTGTCGTGGATCTCGACGCCCTGGCTCTTGTAGACCTTCTGCACCTCACCCACGAGGTACAGCTCGGTCACGGTGGCGCCCGTCAGCGCGAGCTTGTCCGCCGGGTTCTGCGAGCCCTCGTTGAGCGCCTCGCCGGCCTCGACGACCTGACCGTTCGTGACGAGCAGGCGCGTACGGCGCGGCAGCTGGTACTCGATCGGCTCCGCGAGCTCTCCGTCCGCGCCGACCTCGGTCGGATGGATGGAGATCTTCGGCCCACGCTCCGTCGGCTCGACCTCGAGACGGCCCGCGACCTCCGCCAGGACGGCGGCGCCCTTCGGGTTGCGTGCCTCGAAGATCTCGACGACGCGCGGGAGACCGTGCGTGATGTCCGCGCCGGCGACGCCGCCGGTGTGGAACGTCCGCATCGTCAGCTGCGTGCCAGGCTCGCCGATCGACTGGGCGGCGATGATCCCGACCGCGTCACCGACCTCGCACATCTCGCCCGTCGCAGGGAAGATGCCGTAGCAGACCTTGCACACGCCGGTCTCGGCGCGGCACTTCAGCACCGAGCGAACCGGGATCGGAAGCTCGTCGCCAAGCTCGGCCTCCAGGTGCTCGAGCATCTCGAGCGTGACCGTCTCGTCTTTCGCGGCCAGCGCGGTCTTGCCGGGCTTGCCCGAGGCGAGCGGCTTGTGCACGTCGCTCGCGAGCACGCGGCCGAGCAGCGACTTGTTCAGCCCGTCCTGCGTGCGGATCGGCAAGTCGATGTGATCCTCGGTGCCGCAGTCGTGCTCACGGATGATCACGTCCTGCGAGACGTCGACGAGACGCCGCGTCAGGTAGCCCGAGTCGGCCGTGCGGAGCGCCGTGTCGGCGAGGCCCTTACGCGCACCATGCGTCGAGATGAAGTACTCGAGCACCGTCAGGCCTTCCATGAAGTTGGCCTTGATCGGGCGCTCGATGATCTCGCCCTTCGGGTTGGCCATCAGGCCGCGCATGCCGGCGAGCTGGCGGATCTGCTTGAACGAGCCGCGA
>DATCPA010000010.1:0-4169 GCA_036564335.1 Gaiellaceae bacterium | reverse complement strand
GCCGCAGCCGGCCGACCTCGACCCGGAGGCGGTCGAGGCGCTCCAGGCGGACGGGCTCGTCGTCGTCGAGCACGAGCGGGTTACGCTTCCGGCGTGAGCCGCTACGACGAGCTGATCGCAAGGCTGCGCAAGGCGGCGCAGCCAGAACGCTCGGCGCCGGCCGACTTTGAGCCCTACCTCGCCAAGGTCCGGGGCGAGGCCTTCAAGATCACCGACCGGGACGTCGAGGCACTGAAGGCCGCCGGCCATTCCGAGGACGAGATCTTCGAGCAGACCGTCTCGGCCGCCGTCGCCGCGGGGCTCGAACGGCTCGACGCCGTCGACTCGGGCCACGGTCCCGCGGAGGCCGCCGTCCTCGATCAGATCCGCGAGGCGCGCGGCGTGGAGCCGATCGGCGTCTTGAAGACGCTCTATTACCGTCCGGAATTGTTCGGCCGGCCGTACTCCGAGGCCCTCGACCTCGCGATGCGCGGCCCGTCGGACTGGAGCGACGGTGACCGCGAGCTGTTCGCGGGGTTCGTCTCCTCGCTCAACCAGTGCCCCTTCTGAACGGGCGCCCACGGCGCGGTCGCGTCGCACGTGTTCGGGGAGGAGGTCTGGCGCGCAGTCGAAGCCGACTGGCGCACCGCGCCGATCGACGAGAAGCTCCGCGCGATGCTCGGCTTCATTGAGACCCTGACGCTGCGCCCCGCTGAGCTCGGCCCGGCCGACGCCGACGCCGTCCGCGCCGCCGGCGTCTCGGACGACGCGATCGTGGACGCGATCCACGTCGCCGCCCTCTTCAACATGATCACGCGGCTCGCCGACTCGCTCGGCTGGGACGTGCCGGAGTACGAAAGCTTCCTCGCGCGAGCCGACTCGATGCTGGCGATGGGCTACGCGCTCGACTAAGCGGAAACCGCAGTCCGTTCTCCGGCTTCGAGATGCTGATGGACGAGCTGGATGACCGTAGCGCCCTCTCCCATTGCGGTCGTGACGCGCTTGACGGACGCGTGACGGACGTCGCCGGCGGCGAAGACGCCGGGGAGGCTCGTCTCGAACAGCATCGGTGCTCGTTCGAGCGGCCAGCTGTCGGGGTCCAGGTCGTTGCCGGTGAGGATGAACCCGCGGTCGTCACGCTCGACGGTGCCGTCCAGCCACTCCGTGTGCGGCTCGGCGCCGATCATCACGAACAGTCCGGCGGTTGGGATCCGTTCGAACGTGCCGCTCGACCGGTCGCGGACGACGACCGCAAGCAGGTGCTCCTCGCCCTCGCCATCGACCAGTTCCACTCCCAGACGGACCGAGACGTTCGGCCTTCCGCCCAGCTCTGCGATCAGATACTCCGACATGCTCTGCTCGAGCGAGTCGCCGCGCACGAGCAGCGTGACCTCGTCGGCGTACTTCGCCAGATGCGCAGCCGCCTGCCCGGCGGCGTTGCCGCCGCCGACGACGGAGACGTGCTTCCCTTGCATCGCGCGTGCCTCGCTTGCCGCCGCACCGTAGAAGACGCCCGCGCCGATCAGCCTTTCCAGCTTCGGGATCCCGAGCCGCCGCCACGAAACGCCAGTGGCGAGCATAACGGTGCGAGCGGCGACCTCCTGGCCATCGGCCACCTGCACGACGAGCTCCTCACCCGAGGCACGAATCGACCTCGCCTCCTGCGCGAAGACCAGGTTCGCCCCGAACAGCCACGCCTGCTCGCACGCGCGGCGCGTGAGGTCGTCGCCGCCGATCCCCCAGGTGAAGCCGGGGACGTTGCGGATGCGAGAGCTCGAGCCCGCTTGGCCGCCGGAGATCGATCGCTCCAGGACGATCGTCTCAAGTCCTTCCGACGCCGCATAGACAGCGGCCGAGAGGCCGGCCGGCCCGGCACCCACGATGGCGACGTCGTAGACATCCACACCGAGGCGTGTCCCGCCGCCGAGAGCCTCGACAAGGTCGCCGTCCGTCGGATCGACGAGCACGCGGCCGTCGTGCCGAACAACCGTCGGCAGCCGGCAATCGGCCTGCCCGACCTCGCGTAGGAGCGCAACCCCGTCCTCGGAATCCGTCGGGTCGAACGTGAACGGCGTGTTGAAGCGCGTCAGGAGGTCGCGGATCTCGTAGGCGCGCGCGCTGTTCTCGAGCGCCGCAATCCGGAACATCGCGACTCCCTCGGGGTCGGAGTCCTCCCAGCTCGCGAGAAACTCGCTCACCGCCGGGTACAACCCATGGTCGGGGAGCCACGGCTTGACGAGGTGATAGTCGATCTGACCGAGCATCATCGCGGGCACGATCGGATTCGCGGTCGTGTAGTCCCGCTCGACGAGCAGGATCCGCTTCGCCAGCGGATGCAGCTCGTGAGCGCCGGCGAGGAACTCGATGCCCGTCATCTCCGGCATCCGCTGGTCGGCGATCAAGAGGGCAACTGGCTCAGGGCCATCCGCCAATGCCGCCAATTGAGCAAGCCCGGCCGCGGGCCCGTCTGCGCCGATGATGCGAGTGTCGTTCCCGAAGCGGCGGCCGAGATCGGTCTCGAGCGCTTTGAGAACCGAGGCCTCGGACGAGACGAGGAAGATGATCGGCCGAGTCTCGACGGCCGCGAGCTCCTTTCGTTCCGGAGAGCGAATTTGGGGAATCGCGGGGTCGAAGTCGATCATGGATCCCTCTCGTTGTCGGTAGTTAGGACGATCGTTCGTGCTGGTTGAGAAGATAGACCGTTCGTGCTAACTTGTCAAGCGATGACCGAGACGCGGGCCCCGGAAGCCGATCGCCGCACGCGCAAGCGGCGCAGCGACGGTGAGCGGAGCCGCAACGCAATCCTGCGTGAGGCTGCACAACTGGCCACGGTCGAGGGCCTCGACGGGCTCTCGATCGGCCGCCTGGCAGAGGCCGTGGGGATGAGCAAGAGCGGCCTCTTCGCCCACTTCGGCTCCAAGGAGGAGCTGCAGCTCGCGACGATCGAGGCGGCGGGCGCGATCTTCACCGAGGATGTGGTCCAGCCTGCGTCTGTGGCCACCACCGGCATTGAGCGGCTGCGGCTGCTCACGGAGGGCTTCCTCCAGCATGTCGAGAACGACGTCTTCCCCGGCGGCTGCTTCTTCGCGTCGGTCGCCGCCGAGATGGACACGCACCCGGGCCCCGTCCGGGACCTCGCGGTTCAAGTCATAGGCGAATGGTTCGGCCTGCTCGTGGCGGCCGTTCGCGACGCTCAGGCCGAAGGCGCGATCGATCCGTCGGAGGATGCCGAGCAGCTCGCCTTCGAGCTCGACGCCTACATGCTTTTCGCCAACGCGCAGTTCGTGATCACCCGGGAATCGACGCCGATCGACCGGGCTCGGCGCGCGCTGGAGCGCCGGCTCGCCGCAGCGGCGCCCTAAAGACCCCGCGTCATCTCGAGCTGGCGTAGGGCCACCTCGGCACCCGCCTCGCGGAGGGCCGCCGCGACCGGCCCGTCGGCGGGGTAGTTCACGGCGGACAGCGTGCCGCGGCTGCGGAGCTCCGAGATCAGAACCCGGAGGCCGTTCCCGTCGCCGGCTGCCTGGAGCAGTCCGACCCGCCCGCCGTCGGCACGGAAGACCGCCGCAGCATCGCCGGCGACGAGCCCCTGCGGCGGCGGCTCGCGCCGCGCCAGGTTCGCGACCGTCTCGTCACCGCGCTGCCAGGGCTCGGGCAGCTGCCGGCTCCGCGCGATCAGCCGGCGCGCCTGGCCGACCTCTACCTACTCGACCTCGCCCCCACCCCCGGCCTGCGCCAGCGACAGCACCTCGAGTTCGCGGACGACCTCGAACCCGAGCTTCTCGTACAGCGAGATCGCCGGCGCGTTCGCGGTGATCACCTCCAGCACCATCTCTCGTGCGCCGAGATCGTCGGCCTGCGCGAAGAGCCCGCGCATCAGCTGCTCGCCGATGCCCGCGCCGCGCCGAGCGGGGATCACCCCGATGCCGCCGACCCAGGTCCGCTCGCCGCGGCGGCCGAGGTTGGCGAGTCCGACCGCGGCACCGGCCTCGACCGCGACGAGCGAGTGCGCGAGCACCAGGTCGAACGCGTCGACCATGTAGTCGAACGTCTCCTCGTCGACCTTGAACGGCACGAAGTAATCCCGGTAGGAGGCGGTGAAGATCGACGCGAGGTCGCGCCGTGAGAACTCAGTCGCTCGGCGCAGCTCGACCGCCATGCCCCGATCTAATCAGCCGACGCGGATGCGG
>DATCPA010000006.1:0-1698 GCA_036564335.1 Gaiellaceae bacterium | reverse complement strand
CGACGCGATCGCCGCGACGTCGATCGCCCGCCGGCTCGGCGTGCCGCGGAGCGTCGTCTCGATCATCGAGGGCGAGAGCCTCGTCAACGACGGAACCGCGCTCGTGCTCTACAAGTTCGCGGTCGCCGCGGCCGTCTCGGGAACGTTCTCGCTCGCCCAGGCCTCGGGACGCCTGGTCCTGAACGCCGTCGGCGGCATTGCCGTCGGGCTCGTCGTCGGCTTCGTCATTCGGGAGGTGCGCCGGCGGATGCCCGCGGCGCCGACGTCGATCACGATGGCGCTCTTGACAGGCTACTTCGCCTACCTCCCGGCCGACGCGCTGGGCGTCTCCGGCGTGCTCGCCGTCGTCACCGCGGGGGTCTACATGGGCTGGCACACGCCGCTGTTGACGACCGTGGAGACGCGGCTGCAGGGGTTCGCGTTCTGGCAGATCCTCACGTTCGTCCTCAACTCGCTGCTGTTCCTGCTCGTCGGCTTGCAGCTACCGGTGATCCTCGATGAGCTCGGCAACCGGGCAGGCTGGACGCTCGCCCGCGACGGGGCGATTGTGTCGCTCGCCGTGATCGTCGTCCGCCTGCTCTGGGTGTTCCCGTTCACGTACGGCCCGCGACTCGTGTTCAGGCGGCTGCGGGAGCTCAGCCCGGCCCCGCCGTGGCGGCACGCTGCGCTCGTCGGCTGGGCCGGCCTGCGCGGAGGCGTCTCGCTCGCGGCCGCGCTCGCGATCCCGCTCACGACGAAGGCGGGGGCGGCGTTCCCCGAGCGCGACTTGATCGTGTTCCTCGTCTTCTGCGTCATCCTCGCCACGCTCGTCGGCCAGGGGCTGACGCTGCCCCTGCTGATCCGCGTGCTCGGCGTCGAGGACGACGGAATCGCAGACCGCGAGGAGGCGAAGGCGCGGATCAAGGCGGCTGAGGCGGCGCTCGTCCGGCTCGAGGAGCTCGAGGAGGAGGAATGGGTCCGCGAGGACACCGCCGAGCGGATGCGCGGCCTTTACGGCTTTCGGCGCGACCGGTTCCGGGCTCGCTTCGACGACACCGACGACGGCGGGATCGAGGAGCGCTCCGCCGACTACCAGCGTTTGCGCCGGGAGCTCCTCGAGGCCGAGCGCCAGGCGGTCGTCGGGCTGAGGAACGCGGGCTACATCAACGACGAGAGCATGTACCGAGTCACGCGCGACCTCGACCTCGAGGACTCGCGCCTGGAGATCTGAGGAATCCGCGGAGGGACTGCCCGAGCACGCGCCAACCGGTGACGACGAGCGTGCGGAGGTACAGCCGGACCGACCGGTCCGCGATCCACTCGAGATCGTGCGCGAGCTTCTCCGCCATCGAGGTCTCGTAGCCCCGCCGAACCTGTGCGAACCCGGTCAGCCCGGGCCGGACGACGAGCCGCTGCCAGTACGCGGGCAGATCCCCCGCGAGCTCCTCGAAGAAGCGCGGCCGGATCGGACGGGGTCCGACGAGGCTCATGTCGCCACGGAGGACGTTCACGAGCTGCGGCAGCTCGTCGAGCTGCGTCGCGCGCAGCCAGGCGCCGAGTCTGATCGTCTCCTCGCGGGTGCGCTCGACGAGCTCCGCGCCGAGGTACGGGCCGATCCGACTCTCCGCACCGGGGCGAAGGGTGCGGAACTTCATCATCTCGAAGACGTGTCCCCCGCGCCCGACTCGCTCGCCGCGGTAGAGGACCGGCCGTCCGCTC
>DATCPA010000003.1:0-16250 GCA_036564335.1 Gaiellaceae bacterium | reverse complement strand
TTGCGTAGCCGCTCGAGCGCGTCGCCGACGAGCTCGCGTGCAGCGTCGCCCTCGTTGGCGTTGAAGATCGGGCGCAGCAGGGCGCCGAGCATCCCTTGCTGCTCCTTGCGCGCGTGGCCGAGCGACTCGCGCAGGAAGCTGCGCCAGAACACCTCGGTCTCGGACTCGCCGACGCCGAGGCCGATCACCTCGCGGTAGCCGGACTCGTGCACCGCATAGGCGAGCACCAATGCCTTGCGCACGACCCTGCCGCCGTCGCGGACCTTCTCGACCTTGGCATCGAGCCACAGGTAGGGGGAGCGGCCCTCGAGCGGCCGGTTGCGGAACGCGTCGACCTGCTCGTCGAGACCGGCACAGATCCGCGAGACCTCGCTCTTGGAGATCCGCAGCCCCAACGACTCGACCACCTGGTCCACCTTCCGCGTTGAGACGCCGGCGACGTAGGCCTCCTGGACGACCGAGACCAGCGCCTGCTCGGAGCGGCGGCGCGGCTCGAGGAAGCTCGGGAAGTAGCTGCCGCGGCGGATCTTCGGGATCGCGAGCTCGATCACGCCCGCACGCGTCGACCATGACCTGGCCCGGTAGCCGTTGCGATGGGTCAGTCGCTCCTCGGGCGCCCGCTCGCCGTGCGCCGCGCCGACGAGCTCAGAGACCTCCGCCTCCATCAGTTGCTGCACGACCGAGGTCAGCGACTCACGCAAGAAATCGAGCCCATCCTCCTCAAGCAGGTAGCTGACGACCTGCTCAGCCGTCATCCTCTTCGTCTCGGCCATCGCGGTGACTCCTCTCGTCGTCGTCGTGGAAGACCCGACGAGTCTGAGCGCCACGGTGGCCGGACCCTCACCCGGCACCGTCCGACGCGCTCCTACACCACGCTACGGGACGTGACCGATTGTTAGTCCCTTGCCGCTATTTCGGGCGTCGGCGAGTGTTTGAAGAGCCGCTTAGGTCGGCGAGTCGCTCACCAATTCTAGGAACTTCAGGTAGACCTGTTCCCAATATTCCTCCGGGACGCTGGCTTTTACCGCCTGCATGAATGCCTCGATGTCGCGTTTCATCTCCGCGATCGTGTTCGATGCATCTTCGGCTTCCATGGTCGCTAGCACTTTCGCGGCCGCGAGTACGTCGCGCGGTTCCGGCACGGTTAGGCCCGCATTCATCGCTTGCAGACCGCCGCGGACGATCGCTTCGGTCGCCGCTCGTATTCTTGGTCTGTCGTCGTCGACTAGCTGGGAGGCGATCGCTCTCCGAGTTGCTCCCTTCGAAGCGAGCCGACGCGCGATCTGATCGTGGGCGGAGAGGTGCTTGCGCGCATGGACAGAGATGTTGTTGGCGGTGAAGTATTGGGTGCCGAGGACCTGGTTCCAGTGCCTGCGTACATCGGCCTGCGCTCGGCCGCCGGCGAGCATCAGGTCGATGTTTCTTCGGTGCGGCGAGGAGCAGACCTTGCAGCGCGGCTCGCTGAACACGTAGGTATCGAACGGTGCGTGCGAGCTTTCCCCGTTTCCTCTGCTCTCGAGCTCCATTCAGTCCCGCTCAGTCGGTTCAGCTTCGGATGAGCAAAGAGCGCTCGACTCGTTCCAGATGCCTGTCAAGCCCGCCCCCAGCGGACAGGTTCCCCCGCCAGCGCGCGACCCTCGGCGATGGACAACTCGTGAACAGCTTGCGCGCGAAACGCAAGATTAGCCACCCGTTCGGGTGCGCGAGCAACTCGCGACCTCGGTCGTTCAGTCTATAGCAGCGACGTCGCTGGTCGCTCTCATCGCGCTCCGGCTCCAGGTAACAGCCACGCCGGAGGATCGCTACTGCGTCCTTCGCCGCCCGTTCCGAACAGCCGAACCCGGCGCACAGATCACGAACGAGCACCCCATAAGGCTGACCTTCCTCACCTGCGATCAGGCTTAGCGCCAACCACAGGTCGACCTTCTCGCGTCCATACTGCCGTGCCATCTCAGCTGTTTTGTATCGGCAGATGACCGCGCCCGCTTGAGAAGATCAGCCGTAACGATGCCGTACAGTTCAGATCAAGCCGCGGCTTCCGGCTCAGAAACCGGATTGTGCTACCGATAGACCGGTAATTTCGCCCGTTAATCCGTACAGTCAGCGGCTGCTCTATAGGTTCTAAGCCCACGCGAGCACTCAAAACCCGCAGAGCTATGCCAATTTGGTCGACTTTTACGATTCATAAATAGGTGCAGGTGAGTAGGACTTTTAATCCCAAGGTCGCAGGTTCGATCCCTGCCCGGCCCACACGAAATGCCTGCAAGGCGGCGGGCTCCCGACGGGGAGACCGACACCTCCGGCCCCCAGCGCCACCCGCGCGGGCTGAGGCTCCCGCCTAGCTGCGGCTGATTGCCCGCCACAGCGAGCCGGCGGTGATGACGGCAAGCGCAGGCGGCATGAGCCACCAGGCGTTGACGCCCTCGTGAGTCAGAAGCGAGGTGGCTCCGAGAGCGACGGCGATGCCAACCGCGACGCGCCAGTCGTCTCCGACGATGAAGTTCCACCAGAAGCGGCCGAATGAGCGGATGTACCTCATGCCTTGACCTCCGCGGGAACCAGCGCCGCCGGCCGGCGGCGCAGCGCGCGCACCACGATGATCGAGAACACGCTGAAGAACGCGATCACTGCGAGCAGCGAGAGCTCGTTGCCGGGCCAATCGACGCCGACACCCTCGGCGCCCCAGAAGCAGCCGAAGCTCGTCAGCAGCAGTCCCACGGCGAACTTGATCGTGTTCTCGGGAACCCGGGAGAGCGGGCCGCGCGCGAGCACGCCCGCGACGAGGACGAGCACGACCGCCGCTCCGGCACCGGCTGCGGCCAAACCGAGCCGATGCTGGGCGCTGCCGAACGCGATCACGATGAAGACGACCTCGAGCCCCTCGAGCAGGACGCCCTTGAAGGCGATCGTGAACGAGTACCAGTCGAGCCCCGCCTTCTCGTCCTTTCCTGCCGCGGCGGCCTGATCGCGCTCCTGCCGGTAGACCTCGTCTTCGTCATGGAGCGCCTTGAAGCCGCCCGACCGCAGGATCGCCTTGCGCAACCACTGCAGCCCGAACGCGAGGAGCAGCGCGCCGACGACGAGACGGAGCGTCTCGATTGGAACCTGCTTCAGCGCGGGGCCCAGAGCGGCGACGAGGACAGCCAGCACGATCGAGGCAGCCGCAACGCCGATCAGCGTCGAGCGCCAGCCACGCACGACGCCGACGCCGAGCACGATCGTCAGCGCCTCGACCATCTCGACCGCGCTGGCGAGGAAGGCGCCGGCGACGATCAGAATCGCGCTGGTGCTCATTGCGAAACGGAGACGCTACCCAACCGGATCGAAAACGTCTTCGCCCGGTCATGCGGTCCCACCGGCCAGCCGGCGAGTTGCAAGCAGCCCGCGCGGCATGGGATCGTTCGTCTGTGGCCGATTACCTCGACCTGCAGGGGAAGGTCGTTCTCGTCACGGGAGCGGGCTCTCAGATCGGGATCGGCCGTGCGATCGCCAGGGCCTTCGCCGCGCACGGTGCGGTCGTCGCGGCGAACGACGTCGTTGCGGAGGACCTCGAGCGGACTGTGACCGAGCTGCACGAGGCGGGCGCCGAGGCAAGCGCGCACGCTGCCGATGTCGCGGACAGGGCTGCAGTGTCCGCGATGGTCAAGGAAGTCGAGCAGAAGCACGGTCGCATCGACGTGCTCGTCAGCAACGCCGGCATCGCAAAACGCGCGCCGTTCGCGTCGATGTCCGAGAGCGAGTTCCGCCGCACGCTCGACGTCAACCTCGGTGGAGCGTTCAACTGCGCGCAGGCGGTCGTACCGGGCATGATCGAGCGCGGCGCCGGACGCATAGTCAGCATCTCGTCGTTGATGGGCGCAGCGTGGGGCTGGGACGAGCACGTCCACTACAACGCGTCGAAGGCCGCGATCGAGGGGCTCACGCGCGGCCTCGCCGTCGAGCTCGGCCCGCACGGGATCACCGTCAACGCGATCGCGCCGGGCTTCGTCTGGACGGCACAGGCGACTTCCCGCGAGCACTCGCTGGGGCCGGAAGGCCTCGAGGTCGCGAAGGACTACATACCGCTCCGCCGCATCGCGGAGCCCGAGGACATCGCGGACGTGGTGCTCTTCTTCGCCTCGCCCGCCGCCCGCTATGTCACCGGCCAGACGCTGCTCGTGGACGGCGGCGTGACACTCGGCGATCTGCGCAAGGCGTTCGAGCCCTAGCGGCTGAGCAGGACCAGCCCGCCGATCACGAGCCCGGTCCCGATCACGCGCAGCACGGTGATCGACTCCGAGAGGAAGAGCACCGAGCCGACCAGGGTCACGACCGGGTACGCAGAGCTCGCCGGCACGACCGTGTTCGCCTCGCCCTTCGTGAGCGCGTAGAAGAAGAGGATGAGCCCGGACGACATGCCGACCGCTGTGAGGGCGGCCCAGCCGCCGCCGGCGCCGAGCGGGAACCGCACACCGCGGACGGCGATCACGAAAACCGAGAAGAGGATGTACGCGACCGGCACCCAGAGGACGAGCTGCTGCCAGGTGATCGTGCGCAGCGCGAGCTTCGCCGTCACGCCTGCGGCGCCGAGGACGAGGATGTAACCGAGGGTCGGCGCGATCCATGGGGCCATACCGAGACGCTCCTTCATGTCGTCGCTTTGATCTCGCGGAGCACTCGCTCCGAGACCTCGAGCACGTGCTGGATGTCCGCCTCCGTGTGCGCCGCCGAGGTGAAGCCAGGATGGGAGGGGGTCATGTAGACACCACCGGCGAGCAGCCCGAGCGAGAACGCGCGCTGGCGTTCGGCGTCGGCCGTCATCGCGTCGCGGCGCGTGCGGATCGGAGTATCCGTGAAGAACAGGCCGAACCACGAGCTACAGCCCGTGACCTGCACCGGCAGGTCGAGGTCAGCGGCGATCGCCCGCCAGCCGTCTCGGATCGCCGCGGCGCGTGCGTCCGCGACCTCGAGCGCGTCCGTCCGCTCGATCTGGTCGAGCATGACGAGGCCCGCCCGCATCGAGGGCGGCGAACCGGAGAACGTCCCCGACTGGAAGATCGTCGAGGCTGAATGAGGGTCGCCGCCTCGCGGGGTGACCACGGCTTCCATCACGTCGCGCCGACCTCCGTAGATGCCGATCGGGAAGCCACCCCCGACCGTCTTGCCGAAGACGTGCAGGTCGGGCGCGAACCCGAAGTGCTCGGCGGCTCCCCCCACCGCGAGCCGGAAGCCCGTGATCACCTCGTCGAAGATCAGCAGGATGCCGCGCTCCCACGTGAGCTCGCGCAACGAGCGCATGAACTCGTGGTCGGGCTCTTCCCCGCCGATGTTCGAGAACGGCACCGGCTCCAGGATGATCGCCGCAAGCTCGCCGGCCTCGCGCCGAACGACGGGAGCGGTCACGTCGATGTCGTTCCACGGCAGGACGACCACCTCGTCGAGCACGCTCGCGGGTATACCCGCGCCGTCGGCGGCGGGCTCCGGGTCGTGCTCGCTGCCCGCCACGTGCGCGACGCTCACGAGCGCGGTGTCGTGCTGACCGTGGTAGTGCCCCTCGAAGCGGGCGATCCTCGAGCGGCCGGTGAACGCGCGCGCGGTCCGGAGCGCCATCATCGTCGCCTCGGTGCCGGTGGTCACGAAGCGCATCTGCTCCATGCTCGGCACGAGCCGCGCGATCATCTGCGCGAGCTCGACCTCGAGCGGTGTCCCGATCGCAAGGCTGGTTCCGTGTCCGATCGTCTCGCGTACTGCATCGATGACGACGTCGGGCGAATGGCCCAGGATGTTGGGGCCGAAGCCCATGATCAGGTCGACGTACTCGTTCCCGTCGAGGTCGATCAGGCGAGAGCCCTTGGCCTCCCGGACGTAGAACGGGTGCCAGGCTTTGAAGTGCGTGCTGACGCCGCCGCTGAGAACCTTCCTCGCTTCCGCGTGGAGCGCCTGCGAGCCGGGCGTCTGCTTCGCGAGCTGCTCCAGGTAGGCCTCCGTCAGCTCGCCGATCGTCGCCGCCGTCTGCTGAGCCACTCGCTGCACCTTCTTTCTATGCGGTCCCGAGCGGACCCTCGCCGCCGGGATAGCAGAACGAGATTGAGGGCGAGTAGAAGCCGAACGTCGTCGTGAGCGGTTCCCGGGGCCTCAGCGCATGCACGCCGTGCGCGGGATCGAGGAACTCGACCGAGGTCGCCTCGAACGTCTCGGCGAAGTCGCCTACGAACGGGTAGCGGCCGCTTACGAGCTCGCCGTCCACTCGGGTGATGTACCGGAGCTGCCCCGTTGTGCGTTGGGGAGTGCCGACTGTGACTCGTGCCGTCGTCCGGATGATCGGCGTGTCGTCGCCGAACGTCGTCGCGACGAGCGTGTCACCGTCGAGCTCGAGCGTCGTCCGGCCCGAGCCGACCGGGACTCCCCGGTCGGCCGCGTAGCGGTTCATGTTCGGCGAGCTGTTCAGGTAGTGCGTCCACCAGCGACCCGGCGTACCGGCCTCGGTGTCGAGGCCCGCGAGATCGACGCCGAGGTAGGTGAGCGAGTACGCGCCGAAGCCGTCGGGTGACGCGGCGTTCGACGTCTGCCCTGCGTCGTCGACGACGTACTGGTTGATGTAGACCGGCGAGCCCTCCGCAGCCGTCAGCTCGTCGGGAACGAGCGCTGCCGCTGCGGCGGGATCCTCGGGCAGCCAGACCAGGTAGAGCATGCGCGCATCGGTGATCAGCTGCGGCGCGTGCACCGTCACGCAGCCACCGCCCGCAGTCGCGCGGTCGCGTCCCAGTCGATCTCGAGCGAGTCGTCGAGAGCCTCGGCGGCAAACGCGACGCGGTAGACCTCCCGTGCGCGCTCGAAGCTGATGAAGAAGGCGAGCACGTCGTCGCGCACGCGCTCCGGCTCGCGCTCGACGGGCGGCCCGTAGCCGCCTCCCCCGCTCAGTAGGTGGCCGAGGAGCTCGCCGGGCGCGACCACGACCTGCGCGATCGGCTCGAGCTCCTCCTCGGCGCCGTCACGGCGTACCGTGAACGCGATCGACGATGCCGCCTCCCCGCCCCCGCGGGTTCCGCGGGGAGGGTGGTGGTAGCCGTCGGTCACGTACGCCGCCGTCATCGGGTCGTGCTTCGGCCCGAACGTGACGCGCGTGCCCGGGGCACCGCGCCGGCGGCCGGCACCTTCGGAATCGGTGCGCACCCGGATCTCGTGGATGCGAATCGGATACTTCTGCTCGTCGATCTCGACGCTGTCGCGGAACATCAGGCCGTTCGTGACGGCGTTGCCGTACGTGAGCCAGCCGTCGTGCTCGTCGCCGGCCGGGCCCCCCTGTGAGCCGAGGAACTTCTGGTTCACGTACGGGTCGTGGTCCTTGCGCCAGTCGGTTCCGGAGACGACGGCGAAGCCCGGGCCGATGCCGCATGCGCCCTCCGCGAGGCCGTAGCCCTCCCACGCGTCGGCGATCGTCCGCTGCGTGGTGACGACGAGCCGCTCGCCGACGTTCGTCGTCGCCACCGAGCAGGAGTGTGGGAAGCGCGGAATCCCGACGACGCAGTTCTCGCGCAGCTTGACCGTGACGCGGCGGAACGTCCCCGCGTTGTGCGGGATGTCCGGGTCGATCGAGTTGAAGATGCCCGTCATGCAGTTGTTCATCGCGCACGTGCGAGACTCGTTGACTCCGGCCGGCAGGCAGTCGATGTTGTCGGTGAGATCGGCTTCGATCATGCCCGCCTCGGGGTCGACCGAGATCTTGACGTTGATCGGAATTCCATCCGGTGCCGGCCCGAACGGGTCATGCATTCCGTGGCCGACGATCGTGCCCTTCGGCATCTGCGAGATGACGTGGGCAATCCGGCGCTCCGAGTAGTCGAACCACTCCTCGACGAACCGGTCGAGCACGTCGAGCCCGTACTTGTCGCACACCTCCTTCAGCCGCGCCTCACCGATGCGCGCGGCGCCGAGCATCGCGAGGTAGTCGCCGTACCACTGATCGGGAACGCGGATCCGGCGGCGGCACATGCGGATGACGTCGTCGTTGTCGCGATTGGCGCGCTGGACGCGCACCGCGGAGAAGATCAGGCTGCCCTCCTCGTACACGTCACGCGCGTACGGCATGTAGGTCGTCGGCTGCGCGTTGCCGCAGTCGGCCTGATGCGCCTTCGCCGCGGCCGTGAACACGTGTCGGCCCTCGGCGAAGACCGGAACGAGGATGACGTGGTCGGCCGGGTGCGTGTTACCGAGGTAGGGGTCGTTGTGGAGGAACGCATCGCCCTCGGCCAGGTCGTCGTGGAGATCCGTCACGGCCTCGGCGACGAACTCCATCCCGATCACGTGCACCGGCAGGCCCTCGGCGGACGCAAGCAGCCGGTTGTCGGCGGTGATCAGCGCGCACGAGAAGTCGCGCGCCATGTTGAGCACGGCCGAGCGGCCCGTCCGCAGCAGCGTGTTCTCCATCTCGCGAACGATCGAGTCGAGGCGGTTGCCGATCACGGCGAGGGTAACCCCGTCGAGGGAGCTCATCGCGCGACCGCCTTCATGCCTCCGGCCTCCGTGCCACGCGCGTCGGGCTCAGCGTCCACCTCGAGGAGGTAATTCCCGAGCCGCGTGATCGTGGCGGCAGAGCCCGGGTAGACGACGACCGTCGTCGTCGGCTCGCGGATGATCGCGGGGCCCTCGATCCGCATCCCGACCGGAAGTGCGCCGCCGTCGTAGCGCGTGACCTCCTGGAGACCCGTCTCGCTGAAGTACGCCTCGACCGGCTCCTCGGGCTGGGGCTCCTCCAGCTGCTCCGGTGTCCGGCGCGGGCGCAGCGCAGGCTTCTCGGGCACCGCCGTCGCACGCGCTTTCCAGAGCAGGCATTCGAGGTACTGGCCCGGCTCGCGCACGGCGAAGATCCGCTCGTGCGTCGCATGGAACGCCTCTTCGAGGCTGCGCACGTCGTCGTCGCTTTCGAGGCGGGCAGGAACAGGCACGTCCAGCTCCCAGACCTGTGCCCGGTAACGCGCCTCGACCATGAACTCCTTTCTGGTGCCCGTCAGCAACAGATTCGCGAGCCCGGCGAGGAACTCGTCCGCGGAGGCCTCGACCTCGGCCAGCGCGCCGTTGACGGCATTCCGGTCGAGCGACCGCGTTTCGGCGTAGCAACCTCTCGAAAACTCCGAGATGATGTCGGAGTAGAGAGCGCCGCACGCCGAGAGCGCGCTGGCCGTCGAGGGCAGCAGCACGCGACGGCAACCGAGCTCCCGCGCGATCGGGACGATGTTGAGCCCTGACGCGCCGCCGCCCGCGACGAGGGTCATCTCGCGCGGGTCGATCCCCTGCGCGATCGTGATCTCGCGAATCGCGCCGACGATGTTCTCCGTGGCGATCGTCATCGCCGCGTAGGCGGCCTCGTGCACGGTCATGCCGAGTGGAAGGGCGATTGCGCGCTCGATCGCCTCGCGCGCCGCGTCGGGGTCGAGCGTCAGCCGGCCGCCGAGGAAGAAGGCCGGGTCGATCCAGCCGAGGCACACCGCCGCGTCCGTCACCGTCGGCTCCGAGCCGCCGTGGCCGTAGCAGGCCGGGCCGGGGTCGGCGCCGGCGCTCCGCGGCCCGACCCGAAGCAGTCCACCTGGATCGATCCAGACAATCGAGCCTCCGCCCGCACCGATCGACTTGACGTCGACTGCGCGGATGCCGGTGATGTGGCCGACCCAGCGTCCACCGATCCACGTCTCGGCCGTGGAGGTGATCTCCCCGTTCGAGACCACCCCGACGTCGAAGGTCGTCCCGCCCGTGTCGCAGACGATGAGCTCACCGGCCTCGTTCTCCTCGAGCTCTGCGGCGGCGTAGGTCACCGCCGCCACCGGAGCCATCGACGGCCCCGAGCCCACCGAGTAGATCGGCCTCGCGACCATCTCCTCGGGGCGCCAGGAACCGCCGAAGGAGGTCGCGACGAAGACGTTCCCCTGTAGGCCGGCGTCGCGAAGGTCGCGCTCCAGCGTCGCCAGGTACTCCTGCATGAGCGGCTTGAGCGACGCGTCGATCGCCGTGGAGGATGCGCGCCGGTACTCCCGCAAGATCGGGTTCAGCCGGTGCGAGAGCGTGTAGGGCACACCGGGCCAGTGCTCTTCGAGCAGCTCGCCGATGCGCAGCTCGTGCTCGGGATTGACCGTCGACCAGATCAGGCAAACGGCGACCGCTTCTGCACGCAGCTCGCGCGCCCTGGCGAGGGCGAGCAGAACCGTTTGCTCGTCGAGCGGAACGAACACGCCGCCCTCCGAGTCGACCCGCTCGCGAATCTCGAACGTCAGGTAGCGCGCGACATACGGCGGCGGATAGGGAATCTGGCGGAACGGGTCCAGCTTGCCGCCCTCACGCAGCAGGAGGATGTCGGGGAAGCCTTCCGTGGTGAAGAAGGCCGTGCGCGCGGTGCGGCCCTCGACGATGGCGTTCGTGGCGCGGGTCGTCCCGTACGTGAACTCGTCGGTTCGCTCGAGGAGCTCCGGAAGCGTGAGGTCCAGCTCCGGCGCCAGCTCGGCCAGCGCCTCGCCGATGCTCTCGAACGCGCGGTCGAGGTCGGTCGGCGCCTTCGCCAGGTGCAGGCGGCCTTCCTCGTCGCAGACGACGACGTCGGTGAACGTGCCGCCGGTGTCGACCGAGATTCGGTAGCCCATCTACAGGGTGCCCACCCGCTTGACCGCCTCGGCCAGCGACTCGCCTGCGGCCACGGCGTCGAGCAATGCAAGTTCTGCTCGTCGTTTCTCGGCTGCGGTCTCGAGCACGGTCGAGAGGATTTCCGCCGGGACGAAGACGACGCCGTCGGCGTCCGCGACCACCCAGTCGCCGGTGGACACGAGCACGCCGCCGCAGACGGCCTCGGTTCGTCCTTCCGCGACCATGCTGCGACCGAGGCAGTCCTGCGGGAACGCTCCGCGCGAGAACACCGGCAGATCCATGCGCTCGATCGCGAGCTCGTCGCGCATGTAGCCGTCGATCACGACGCCGGCACAACCCCGTTGGACGGCGGCGGTCGAGCAGATCTCGCCCCAGAGGGAACCGGGCGACGCTCCCTCGGCGCCGGCGAGCACGAGCACCTCGCCCGGCCGGCACGAGTCGATGAACGCGGCCAGCGGCAGAAAGCCCCGATCGTCGTCGGACCCGACCGCCTCGAAGGCGGCGATGCGGACCTGACCCGTGGCCACGTGCTCTCGACGTACCGGTCGGACCCCGTACGACGCGGTTCGATCGGAGTGGCCGAGATCGCGGAGCGAGTCGGAGACGACGCTGCTCCCGAAGCTCGCCAGGGTCCCGGCGCGAGGCACCGCTCAGGCGTCCTTCGCCCGCTGCGGAAGCACGTACGTGCGGTACAGCTCCTCACACTCCAGGCTGCAGAAGCGCCGCTGCTCACCTTCGATCTCGACCTCCCAGAGCTGCTTGGCCACCACCTGGCCGCAACAGTCGCACGGGGTGACGACCGTCTCCCACACCTGCGGCCGGATCGGTACCCAGACGCCCATCAGGCAGGCTCGGAGCCGTCGGTGCCGTAGACGTCCCTGGCGGCTTCCGGGGTGATGAAGCCCTGGAAGAGGTCTTCCTCGACCCGTGCCCGTTCGCGGTTCTTCGGGTCGCCGTAGCCGCCGCCGCCCGGCGAGTCGATCAGCACCTCGTCGCCTTCGTGGAGGAGGATGTTCGTGAACTTCGAGGGCGAGACGGTGCCGAAGGCCTCCGTGAAGGTACGGAACTCGGTGTCGCCGGCACGCTTGACCAGCACCGCGCCACGACCGCCCTTGCCCCCGTTCTCGAGGCCCCACGCGCCGAAGCCCGGCTTCGTTCGGTCGAAGAGCGCGTTGACCGTGACCTCGGCCCCCGGTTCGATGCGCATGATCCGGCGCGTGCCGAGGCCGCCGCGGAACTTCCCGGCACCGCCCGAGTTCGGGATCAGCGAGTACTCGAGCACGCGCAGCGGGTAGCGCGTCTCGAAGATCTCGACGGGGGTGTTGCGGCAGTTCCCGTTCGTGACGACGATCGCGTCGTTGCCGTCGTCGTACGACTTGCCGCCCCACCCGCACCCCTCGAGGTGGTAGTTGGCGTAGTAGTCGCCCGTCTTCGGGTGGAACCCCCCGAACAGGAAGTTGCACGCGCTTCCTCCTTCGGCCGCCGCGACCCGGTTCGGCAGGGCGGGCGCGAGCGCTCCCACGACCATGTCGGCGAGCTTCGGGTGGGTCTCGGTGTTACCGCCTACGGACGGGCCCGGATACACGACGTTCACGACCGAGCCCGGCGGCGCGATGATGTGAATCGGGCGGTAGGCGCCGCTGTTCTTCGGGATGTCCTTGTCGGTCACGTGGAAGATGGCGTTGTACGTCGCCCCCGCCGTGACGCCGTACGTGGCGTTGATCGGCCCGCGCACCTGCGGTGACGATCCCGTCCAGTCGACGATCAGCCGATCGCCCTGAACGTTCACGGTCACGTGCAGCTTCACCGGCTCGGCGACGACACCGTCGTCCTCCATGTAGTCGGTGAACTCGTAGACGCCGTCCGGGATCGCCTCGATCTCGGCGCGCATCCAGCGCTCCGAATAGTCCATCAGCTCCTCGGACGCGCGCTCGACCAGGTCGCGGCCGAAGCGGTCGAGCATCTCGATCACGCTGCGCTCGGCTACGCGAAGCGATGCGATCTGCGCGTTGATGTCACCCCACGTGTTCCGCGGCGTGCGGTGGTTCGACATGATCAGCTTCCAGAGCTCCATGTCGTTCTCGTCGCGCTTGACGATCTTGACCGGCGGGATGCGCAGGCCCTCCTGGAAGACCTCGGTCGCGTCGGCGGCAAAGCTGCCGACGGCTTTGCCGCCGATCTCGGCGAGATGGCCGACGTTCGCCACGAAGCCGAACAGCTCGCCCTCGTGGAAGACCGCGCGGATCACCGCGTGCTCGGGGATGTGCGCGCCGCCACGGTAGGGATCGTTGTGCAGGACGACGTCGCCGGGCTCGAACGACTCGACGCCGAGCTCCTCGAGCGTCCAGCGGACGATGAAGAGACTCGCGGCCAGCTGAGCCGGGCAGAATTCGGCCTGCCCGATCATGTTGCCCTTGCGGTCGAAGAGCACGCACGAGAAGTCGAGCCCCTCGTTGAAGATCGGCGAGAAGGCGGTGCGGATCATCGTGATCCCCATCTCGCGGCAGATGTTCACGAAGTTGTTGTTGATGATCGTGAGCGTCACCGGGTCGATCGTTTGCCGCTGCGTAACCGTCATCGAGCCTCCTCGTGCCTGTGGAGCTCCAGGACACCCGACTCGTCGGCCTCGAGCGTCCAGTGGGGTGGGACGACAATCGTCGAGTCCATCGACTCGACGACGAGCGGCCCCTGAGTCGAGCCGGCCTCGACGCGCTCCCAGCGCACGATCGGCGTCGGCACAAATCCGTGCTCGGGAAAGTAGACCTCGCGCACCTCGTCGTCCTCGCGCGAGACGCCGCCGCTCGGCGTCATCGGCGGGAGCACGGGCTCAGGGGCAGCGACGACAACCGAGATCCGCACCAGCTCGATCGGGATCCCCTCGAACCGGTAGCCGTAGAACTCCTCGTGCAGGCGGTGGTAGCTCTCGACGACTTCCTCGAGTTGCGCGTCTGCGATCGTCCCGGCCGGTACGGGGATTTCCTGCTCGTAGTTCTGACCCTGGTAGCGCATCGCGATCGAGCGGCGCACCTCTGCCGCCCCTGCGCCGGCACCCTGCGCGGCGAAGTCCGACTGCGCCTGTTGCTCCAGGTCGCCAAACAGCCGATCGAGATCCGCGCCGGTCGTTCGCTCCGCGACGCGCGAGACGCTCTTGACGGCATCGACCCGCACCTGCGCCGCGAGCGTTCCGAACGCCGAGCAGAGGCCGGGGTTGACCGGGACGATCACGCGGCCGATGCCGATCGCATCGGCGAGCTCGGCGGCGTGCGTTGGCCCGGCCCCGCCGAAGGCGAGAATCGCGAACTCGCGCGGATCGATTCCCTGCTCGACCGTGACGATCCGAACGGCGTTCGCCATGTTCTCGTTCGCGATCTTGACCATCGACGACGCGACCTCCACCTCCTCCAGGCCCAGGCGCTCGCCGAGTCGGGCCAGCGCGCGGCGCGAGAGCTCGGGATCGAGCTTCAGCTGCCCGCCGAGGAAGAAGTCGGGGTTGAGCCGGCCGAGGGCGACGTTCGCGTCGGTGAGGGTCGCGTCCTCGCCGCCTTGCCCGTAGCAGGCGGGGCCCGGCAGAGCGCCGGCGCTCTGCGGCCCGACCTGGAGGAAGCCGCCGGGATCGATCCAGCCGATCGAGCCCCCACCGGCGCCGATCGTCTTCGTGCTCACGCTCGGCACGGACACCGGCAGACCGAACTCGATCTCGTAGTCCGATGAGTAGAGCGGCTCGCCGCCGACGATCAGGCAGACGTCGCAACTCGTCCCGCCCATGTCGAGCACGATCCCCTTCTCGGCGGAACGGGCGCGGGCGACGTAGGCGCCGCCGATCGCGCCGCCGGCGATGCCGGACAGCAGAACGTGAGCCGGCCGGTCGAGCGCGCGCTCCGAGAGCGCGTGGCCGCCGTTGGACTTGAGCAATGCCCACGGCGCCGAGATCCCCTCCTCGTCGAGCGCACGTGAGACTGCGGCGACGTAGTCGTCGAGCAGCGGCTTCAGGTACGCGTCGACGATTGCCGTCGTTCCCCGCTCGTACTCGCGCCAGATCGGGGCGATCTCGTGCGAGAGCGAGACCGAGAGCTCCGGGAAACGCTCGGCCAGCACCCTGGCGGTGGCCGCCTCGTGATCCGGGTTGAGATAGGAGAAGAGGTAACAGACAGCGACCGCTACCGAGCCCGCAGCGCCGTTCCCGTTCAGCCGGCTGCGCACGAGGCGCTCGAGCTCGTCGGCGTCAAGCGGAGCGAGCTCGTTGCCCTCCTCGTCGAGGCGCTCGGACACGCCGAGGCAGTCCTGCCGATCGAGCAGCGGCCGCGGCTTGCGCCAGCGGTAGTCGTAGTGGTACTTGCGCGAAATTCGCTGGATGAACGGGATGTCTTCGAACCCTTTCGTCGTCACGAAGACGACCCGTGCCCCCGAGCGGGTGAGCACCGCATTGATTCCGAGCGTCGTGGCAACGACGATGAACGAGACGTCGCCCGGGTCGAGGCCTACCGCCACGAGCGCCGCCTGGATCGCCGCCACCGGGGTCTCTGCGTTCGAAGGCACCTTCGCGAGCGACCACGTACCGCTCTCGTCGTCCACTGCGACGAGATCGGTGAACGTCCCCCCGGTATCGATCCCTACTCGGATCCCCACGCAGCCCTCCCTTTCAGCATCGGGAGGTTGAGACTAAAGGAAGATCCGCCCTCCGTCGGCGAGGATGGTCTGCCCGGTGACGAAGGCGCTCGACTCCGACGCGAGGAACACGAGCAGGCCGACGAGGTCCTCGGGCTGCTGATAGCGCTGGATCGCCTGCTCGGCGATCACCGGTACCTCGTCGCCGCCGTAGTCGCGCTCCGCCGTTTCGGTCTGCACCATGCTCGGGGACACGCAGTTGACCGTGATCCCGTCGGGAGCGAGCTCTCGCGCGAGCACCCGAGTGAAGCCGATCACGGCCGACTTGGAGGCGATGTAGTGGAGCATGCCGGGGATGCCTCGGTACGCCATCACCGTGCCGATGTTGATCACGCGCGCCTCGGATGCCGCCTTCAGCAGGGGCAGCGCCGCGCGGGTGCAGAGAAACGGCCCGCGCGCGTTGATCGCCATCACGCGGTCCCACTCCTCGACGCTCAGGGACTCGAGTGAGCCCGAGGGATAGACGCCAGCGTTGTTGAACAGAACGTGCAGCCCGCGGTCGCCGGCGAACTCTGCGACGTCGCGCATCATCGCCTCGACCTCGCCGGGGCTCGTAATGTCGCCCTGGACGACCGCGGCGCGCCGCCCGATGTCCCGGATCTCCGCCGCGACGTGCTCGCCCGCCTCGCGATCGGTGTGGTAGTGGACGACGACGTCGGCGCCTGCCCGCGCGAAGCCGATACACGCTGCGCGACCGATCCCGCGAGAAGCGCCGGTGACCAGTACGCAGCGGCCCGTCAAGTCGCAGACCCGATGCTCCGCTTCGGACACCGCGCGGCAATCCAATCAGATCGGCGATGATCGCCAGCGCGGTGCGAGCCTGGCGCTTCTACGCCTTCAACGACATGCGACTCGACGAGCTGCCGGACCCGGAGTGCGGACCGGACGACGTCATCCTGAGCGTGCGCGTCGTCCAGCCGTCGGTCACGGAGGCGATCCTCGCGACCGGCCGCGAGACACTCGGGATCGAGCTCGTG
>DATCPA010000157.1:0-8258 GCA_036564335.1 Gaiellaceae bacterium | reverse complement strand
GGTCGGCATCGAGGCCCAGGGTGAGATCGGAGACGAGGATCCCCTGCGCGCGATCGAGGACGTCCTGCGCACATTCGGGGCAGACGAGATCATCATCTCCACCCACCCCGAAGGGCGCTCGAACTGGCTCGAGCGCCACGTTGTGAGCCGGGCACGCGAGCGCCTTGCCCTGCCGATCACCCACATCGTGATCGACACCGAGGCCGGCATTCGGCTCAAGAGGTAGCTGAAGTTCTCGATTGGGTGACTTCATTTCGATCTCCTTGATTCGCGAATTCCCCGCTCGAGTTGCAGACGCGAGATCTCCCCCGCGTAGTGGGCGACGATCCGGCCGCGGGCGTCGATCCAGTAGGTCTCTGGCACCCCGGTAAGCCCATAGCCGGCGTAGGTGGAGCCGTTCCCGTCACGCACCGCTGCGTAGCTCACGCGGTAGCGCTTCAGAAATGCGCGCGCGTCGCTCTTCAGGTCCTGCACATCGATACCGAGGAAGACCACAGTCCCCGCGTGCGCGCGAGCCGATGCGTTCAACAGCGGAGCTTCGTGCCGGCATGGGATGCACCAGCTCGCGAAGAAGTTGAGGACAAGCGGACGGCCCTTCAGGTCGACCGGTGAGAGCCGATCGTCGGCGAAAGCGCTAGCTGCTAAGGACGCAGGCCAGGTCTCACGATGTCCCACAGGACGGGCAGGTCGAACTCAGGCGCCGCTGGTGTCTTCCCAGCTTTGACGTCGCTCACCAAGTGACGTCCGCGGCCTTCGGTCGCGACGCGCCAAATCAGCAGGGCGAGGAGGCCAGCGACGAGCGTAACCGCACCGACTTGGAACACAACGAGCAGCGGCGAGCGCACCGCTCGGACCTCTGGCTTCGGTAGCGGTGAGTGCTCGAGCACGGCTACTGGCGTTTGTCTTGGTCGCGACGAGAGCGACGGCCCATCGCGAGCATTATCGAGACCGGCCACGCGAGCGCACACTGGCCGAGGATGAGAGACGTGGCCATCTCAGCTGCCCGTTCCCCCCACGGCTTCTACCACTGTGATCGCGGCCAAGGCCTGAGCAGATTTGCCTAGTCGTGGGCGAGTTCCGAGAGGAGGACGCCGAGCACGGGCACCGCGATCGTGAGCGCAAAGCTCAACCAGCCGACGCGGACGAGCGCCGGCCGAGCCGATTGCTCGCGCCCCTCGCGGATCTGGCGCGCGAGGCGCGGCCCGAGCACGAAGTCGTGTGCGCCCGCCGCGGCGACTAGCACGGCCACCAGCACCACCTTGGCGATCAGCACCGCGCCGAAGCCGCTGTGCCAGAGCGTGCGCGCGCGGAAGCCGCCGTGCTCGCCTGCGCTAACGAGTCCTGTGGCAATGAGGACGCCGAGCGCGCCCCAGCCGAGCTGCCGCCAGCGCCGGCCGAACTGGCGCAGCAGCTCCGCCCGCTCAGGCCCCTCGAGCCGCCGTGCGGCCGGCACCGCGACAACGACCAGCGCGACCGTTCCGCCGACCCAGATCGCGGCGGCAAGCAGGTGCAGGATTCGGATGGTCAGTTCCACGGTGGCAAACCCGGCGGAACTACCGCAACCCGGACAGACGGAGGAGAGGAATGTCGGACGAGAATGAGGGGATCGTCGGCCGGATCTACCACGGGGTGCTGAGCCAGGGCAAGCTCGAGGTCGCCGATGAGCTCGTCGCCGCGGATGTCGTCGAGCCGAACCAGCCTGCGGGTCTGCCGCCGGGCCGGGAGGGGTTTACACAGTGGACCTCGATGATGCGCGAGATCTTTCCCGACCTCACGGCCTCGGTCGATCTGATGCTGGCCGAGGACGACCTCGGCGCCGCCCGTGCGACCTGGCGCGGCACGAACACCGTCGGGATCATGGGCCGCGAGCCGACCGGCAAGTCCATCGTCATCACGTCGACGGACATCTTCCGCCTGCGCCGCGGTGTCTGCGTCGAGCACGTGGGCAACTACGACCAGCTCGGGATGCTCCGGCAGCTCGGCCTCATGCAGCCGTAGCGCGCAGCTCGCCCGGGACGAGCGGCACGTCCTCGAGGCAGGCGACGAGGAGCGCGAGCGCACTCTCCGGCTGCCCGAGCAGGCGCAGGAAACGAACCTCGGCCGACCGTCCCTCGAGGAGCAGGGCGAGCGTCTCCCCTTGCCGGAACACCCGCGCATCGAGATCGCGCCTGCCGAGCAGCTCGTCGACCTCGTCGCGGCGCTCGCAACGAACCCGGCCGATGACGAGAACGCTCTCCACGTGCCCAGTCTGCGCAGGCGGTCCCCCGGGCGCCTGAGCAATTTTGCCTCTCCGTAGTTCCCCGCACCGATTCGTGGGCAAGCACGGATGGCTGGGCTTGCTCGGGTGCGATACTTCGCGAGATGGAGTTCCGGCTCGCGACGGCGGCGCCGCTTTTCGCCTTCGACGACGAGCTGACGGTTCTGACCTGGAACGAAAGCGCCGAGCAGCTGACCGGGATCGCGGCCGCCGACGCGCTCGGCCGGCCGTGCTGGGAAGTCCTTCGTGGCATAGACGACGCCGGCGGCATCGTCTGCCACAAGCAGTGCTCGCGCGCGCGCCTCGCCCGCCAGGGCTGGCCGCTAGCGGCGCAGGAGATGCACATCCGCTGCGCCCACGGGCGCCGCCGCGTCGCCGTCGACACGGTCTCGGCGCTCGGCGGCGAGCGGCCCGTCTTCCTCCACCTGATCCGCGACGCTCCTGGGCCGCCTCCGGCGGAAGAAGAGCCGCCGGGGCTCGGGCGGCCGCCGCACCTCACTCCGCGCCAGCTAGACGTGCTCCGCCTGCTCGGCGAGGGCGTCCCCGCGCGCGCGATCGCGACGAGGCTTGGCCTGACAGAGCCGACGGTCCGAAATCACATCCGCGCCGTCCTGCTCGAGCTCGGGGCACACTCGCAGCTCGAAGCGGTCTTCCGGGCGCGCCGTCACGGGCTTCTGTGACCGGGGTACGCGGCCAAGCGCGAGCAGCAGCCGTGTCCGCCCACCGTGCCCACGACAACCCGCCCGACTACGCCGTTGTCTGGCGCGCCGGTGAGGGCCCGATCGCCAGCGGCAGGCTCCAGCTCGGCGAGAACGAGCTTGTTCTGCACGGCGGGAACGCGCCGGAGGGGCTCCGGATTCGGTTCGACGAGCTCGCGTCCGTCGAGATCGGCCGCGGCCAGGGCGAGCGGATCAACGGCGACAAGACGCTCGTCCTCGAGCGGCGCTCGGGCGAGCGCGTCCTCGTCGCCGCAATCGGTGGCGTCGGCGTGCTGAGCGAGCTCGTCGATCTGCTCGCTCGGCTCAGAGCCGCGCGGGCGGTGCGGACGCGCGTGCTCGTCGTCGTCCCGATCAAGCGGGGCGCCTGCGAGGAGGCTCGGCGCCTCGTCGAGGACGGGCCCCCGTTCGACATCGAGCGCCTCGACCTCGAGCGGCACCACGTCTTTCTCACCGAGCGCGAGGTCGTCTTCTTGTTCGAGGGCGAGAGCGCGACGGCGGTCGTCGACGCACTCGCGCGAAGCCCCCGCGTCATCAAGGCGGCTGTGCGTTGGCGCAGCGTTCTTGCCGGCCGGCCGCGGCTGGCCGAGGAGGGTTTCGGCTGGGCACGTATGACCTGAGCCGACCTTCGAGCCGACGAGTCGGTCTCGGTCTCGACGCTGTCCGGAGGTCTTCGTGCGCTTACCAATCTGGGGGAGGAGTTCGCGAGAGGTGAAGCGGCGGCTGACCCGCCCCCGTCTTCGCTGCGACCCTCGGGCCGCGCGGGCGCGTCTCCATCGGCCGGCACTTCCATGACCGTCCTCGTCACCGGCGCAACCGGCTTCCTTGGACGACATCTCGTTTCACTGCTCTTGTCGCGAGGAGAATCTGTCCGTGCACTCGTGCGACCAGGACAGCAGGCCGACGACGTGCACCGCCTCGGCGCGGAGGTCGTGCGGGGGAACATCCTCGATCGCGTAGCGATGTGCGGGGCCGCCCGCGGTTGCGGTCTCGTCTTCCACTTAGCCGGAGTTGTCGCCCACGAGGATCGTGACCTGCCCCGGCTCGCTGCGGTAAACGTCGAAGGAACGCGGGTCCTCCTGGAAGCCGCCGGACAGGAGGCGCGGATCGTGCACGTCTCGAGCGTCGCGGCTATTGGGCCGGCCCCGGCGGCCGATCGGCTCGCCGACGAACGCCAGCCGTTTCCATCCTGGGCGAACCGCTTGCCGTACGCTGCGACGAAGCGGGCAGGAGAGGAGCTTGCTCTCGGCGCAGCCGAGTGTGGCGCTGACGTCGTGGTCGCAAATCCGGGCTTCCTGCTGGGGCCCGGAGACGTCCACCGCATCTCTACCTGGGCGATCGGACGCTACCTACAAGGCGCCCTCCGCTTCCACGCGCCGGGCGGTCTCAGCTTCGTCGACGTCCGCGATGTGGCCGCCGGTCTAATAGCCGCCGCCCAGCGGGGGCGGGCGGGAGAGCGCTACATCCTCACGAGCCGCGAGGGCAACCTGAGTCACCAGGAGCTCTTCCGTCGAGTGGCCGCAGTCACCGGAGTCCGAAGGAGGATGTTGCCCCTGCCGAGTCGGCTCGTGATCCTGGCCACCAGCCTGATCCCCTGGCCCGTCAAACCGGGGGAGGCTCGGGCAGCCGTGCATTGGTGGTTCTACGACCCGGCCAAGGCCGAGGTCGAACTCGGCTTCCGAACCAGGCCGCTCGACGAAACGCTTGCCGCGACGGCTGCTCAGTACATCGGGACCTGACGCTCGAGGCGCTCCGACCTCCGGGTGCATTTGGTAGATCATCCAGTGCTCGATCGCATCCGGGCCAGCAGCGGGACCACGCGAACGTTAGGACATCGGAACTTGCGGCACCACCTTCGACCCGATCCGCTCGAGGATCTCGTCGAGGCTGTCTCCGGTGGCCGTGATTCCGTGGTTGCGCAGCCCGACGACCGCATGGTCGGGATCCGGCTCGTCGTCGATCAGGGCGGAGACGCTGCGTGCGAGTTCCTCGGTTCCACAAGGGAAGTTGAGCTCGGTCGCCGCGATGCCGTCCAGCCACGCGTGCACGTGGAGGATCGCGCCCACCCCGGGGTGCGCCTGGTAGATCATCCAATGCTCGATTGCGTCCACGGAGACGCGCCGCGGCTCGACGCCCGGCGGCACGCTCAGGACGATGGCGCCGTGCACTTCGTCGTAGTCGCTGACCAGCAGGATGTCGCGGCCGATCGTCTCGAGGCGCATCTTGTCGACGCCGCTCGCGCTCATCCAGAAGCGGCGCTCGTCCTTTCGCGCTGAGAGGTTGCCGTACGAGAGCCCGCCGATCCCGTAGAGCCGCTTGACGTGGCGAAGGTCACGCTCGTCGAGCAGGTCCTCGATCGGAAACGGAGCGGGCACGAGATCGAGCTCGCCGATGCGCCTACCTGCGGTTCGAATCTGCTCGGTCTGCTCGTCGCCGCTCCAGAGCTCGGGCTCGAGATCGGCTCGGAACTCGTTGTCGATCACGAGCCGGGAGCCGGCGAGAGGCATGAGGCGGTCGACGACTCCGTCGGCGACTGCGCGAACGGTGAGCCCGCCGACGGAGTAGACCCCGCGCTCCATCGTTGTGAACCAGACGGAGCCGTCGGGCGCGTAGCAGAGGACGATGTTTGCGAGCGCGCGGACGAGCATCGGATAGGTCGTCGAGAGCACGTCCTCCGCCGTGACGGGCGCCTCCACCAGCGCGACGACGTACGTTCCGCGCGAGCGGCGGCGGAACGGGCGAGGGCGCGCACCATCAACGACGTTGAGCACGACATCGGGCACGTCGCCGTCCGCAGCGGCGCAACCGCGCCGCTCGAGCGACCGTGCGATCTCGAAGACGAGCGCCTTGAGCGTCTCTGAACGAACGGTGCCCATCACCGCGTACGTCACGTGCGCAAGTTTCCGTCAGGCGCTCCCGCTCGTCTTGACCAATCTTGCTCAGGCATCGGCGAACTGCGCCGTGTACAAGCATGACGAGGGGCGGCCGCCCGTTACCGGGAATGCACCGGCGTCGCCAAGGCTCCGGCGCGAGCGCGGCCGCGGCCCGGGGGGCCGAGAAAGGCGGCGACGGCGACGAGCGAGGCCCAAACTGCACCTGCGCCCGCGATGTGCAGGATCTCGAGCACGCGCTGCGCGTGCGTGCCCTCCTCGACGAGCACGAGCGAGATCCCGAAGCCGATCTGCGCGACAACCGCTGCGAGCGTCACCGCGCCGGCGAGCCACGGTCCGCGACCGCGCCACGCGAGCACCGCAAGCACGACGGCAATCGCGGCGACGGCGTAGGCGAACGAGCGGTGGGCGACCTGCAGCACGGCGAGGCCGCCGCCCGAGGCGAAGCCGCCGTTGCACGCAGGCCACTGCCGGCCACACGCCTCGTCGGCGTGGGCCGCGACGACCGCGGCGCCGAGCGACACGAGGACGAGAGAGGTCCCCGCGCCGACCCACGCGGTACGCACGAAGGCCCGGCTCGCCGCCACGGGACGGTGCCAGGCGCGACCCGCCGCTACGACGGTCGCCGCGAGGAAGAGCATGCCGACCACGAAGTGCACGGCAACGATCCACGGCGGCAATTCGAGCCAGACGACGACGGCGCCGAGCAGCGCCTGGAGCGGGACGAGCAGCGCCGCCGCGATCGCCGGGACCGTGATGTCGCGGCGGCTCCGATACGCGCGCCACGCCCAGACGGCCGTCGCGAAGACGAGCAGCGTGACGAGCGTCGCGGTGGCGCGGTGGCTGAACTCGATGATCGGCGCGCGGCTCTGGGCCGGAACGACGTTACCCTTGCAGAGCGGCCAGTCGGGACAGCCGAGCCCCGACTCCGTAACACGGACGATCCCGCCGACGGCGACCAGCGCCCAGGCAGAGACCGCCGCGAAGAGCGCCAGGAGACGGAAACGCGGGCTCGTCGGCATTCGGGCCATTCAACCGGCTCGCCGCCGGCCGCCACCTGATCAATTCTGATCAAGACCTTCGCCGCTGCGGGACCGAGACTCGTGCAATCATGCCGAGGGACCCGACCTGAGGAGGTACCGATGGTGACGACGCCTGCGCCGCCTGCCGCCGAATCACCACCCGACCCCGAGGGCGGAGACCGGATCCGTCCCAGCATGGTCGAGGCGATCATGGACAACCTTTTGTTCGTGGAGAGCGCCGAACGCCACCCGTTCGTGGTTTGACTCAGCCGGCGCCTGAACCCGGCTTGAAGACCATCAGCACGACGATCGCGACGACGACCGCAAGCAGCACGTAGTTCAACGCGAGCGTGACGCGGTCGTCGAGCAGGGCGCGCAGCTCATCCGTTTCCCCGGCGCCCTCGCGCGCGAGGCGAACCGCCAGCTTTCGTGCGCGCTTCGGCCGCTGCCCTCCGATTGCGCCGAGGACGCTCGCGGCGACGAACAGCGCGAGAACCGCTTCGATCCAGCCCGCTCGGTAGCCGAAGCCGCCGAGGTGGACGAGCCAGAGGCCGAAGGGGAGCACGATGAGTGTGCCGAGCACGACGAGCAACACGCCGATCCTCGTCAGGCCGAGCAGCAACGCGATCTCGCCGGGTAGCCGCCGCCGGCGGGCCGCCTCGAAGGCAACGCCGGCGACGATCAGACCCCCGACGAAGAGGAAGGCGCCCACCACGTGGAAGAAGAGCGCCCAGCTGTCGGTGTCGCCAAGCACGGCAAGCAAGTATCGCTCACCCCGGGGCGCCCGAATCGATGGACGTCGCGCCGCGGATCGTTCCTGCGGCCGTCGTCCGACCTCGCGAACTGCGCTCACGGAGAGGTCTAGAATCGCCGGGCCATGCCGGGGGCCCAAGGCGAGGAAGGTGAGGCAGAGGTGGCCAAGGTTCTCTGTGTCCTGTACGAGGATCCTGTTGAGGGCTATCCGGGGTCGTACGCTCGAGAGTCGATTCCCAGGATCGAGCGCTACTACGACGGTCAGACCACGCCGACGCCGGAGCGGGTCGACTTCGGGCCGGGCGAGCTTCTGGGCAGCGTTTCCGGCGAGCTCGGGCTGCGGCGGTTCCTCGAGGAACGCGGGCACGCGTTTGTGGTCACCTCGGACAAGGACGGGCCGGACTCGCTCTTCGAGCGAGAGCTCCCGGAGGCCGAGATCGTCATCTCTCAGCCCTTCTGGCCCGCCTACCTGACGGCTGAGCGGATCGCGAAGGCGCCGGGGCTGAAACTTGCTGTCACGGCGGGGATCGGCTCGGACCACGTCGATCTGGAGGCGGCGATCGAGCGTGGGATCACCGTCGCCGAGGTCACCTATTCCAACAGCATCAGCGTGTCAGAG
>DATCPA010000146.1:0-2374 GCA_036564335.1 Gaiellaceae bacterium | reverse complement strand
CCCGAGCGGATGCCCAGAGAACTGCGGGGCGATCGAGAAGAGGAGATGGGACGCCGCGACGACGAAGAAGCCGCTCGAGAGCAGCAGGTCGAGCCGGCGTCCATCCACCGAGAAGCGCAGCCCCGTGAGCAGAGCCACGATCCCTGCAACGGCCATCGTCAGGGTCTGCAGGACGAGCCGGAGCTCGGGCAGTTCGTAGGTGTGCCGCAGCTCGGGATGGGTCAGGAAGAGCGCAAGCGCGGCCCCAAGCAGGCTGAAGAGCAGGACCTGCCCGATCAGGTAAGACTCGAAGACTTCGTTGTCGTCGTGCCGCATCGTCACTCTTGTCGGCAGAACCGGGCCTGCCGATAAGCCCGGAGCCATGGCTGAACGCATCCTCATCGCCGACGACCACCCGCTCACGCGCGGCGCGCTTGCTGCGCTGCTGACCCAGAACGGCTTCTTGGTCGTCGGGGAGGCAGCCGACGGCCGGGAGGCGATCGAGTGCGCGCGGGAGCTGCAGCCCGATCTGGTCCTGCTCGACCTGTCGATGCCGGAGGTCGACGGGCTCCAGGCGCTGCCCCGGCTCCGCGAGGCGGCTCCCGGCTGCGAGGTCGTCGTCCTGACCGCGTCCGGGACGGAGGAGAACCTGCTCGCGGCGATCCGCGGCGGGGCGGCCGGCTACCTGTTGAAGAGCGAGCCGCCTGAGCGGATCGTCGGCTTCCTGCGCGGTGTCGCGAACGGCGAGGCTGCGCTGTCGGGCAGCATCGCCCGGCGGCTGCTCGAAGAGGTGCGGTCCGGCAAGGGCGGACAGTCCGGTGTCCCCGACGCGATCGCGTCGGCGCTCAGCGCCCGCGAGCTCGAGGTGCTGCTCCTGCTCGACGATCATCTCGGGACCGACCAGATCGCAAAGCGGCTCTACATCTCCGAGCACACCGTGCGCTCGCACGTGAAGAGCCTGCTGCGCAAGCTCGGCGTGTCTTCACGGCGCGACGCGCTTGAGTTGCTTGCCGACGCCAGACGTTAAGAGTCACCCATCTTGGGTGACCCGGTTCACCCACCGGACGGCATGAGCGGCTTGCAAGGGTCGCCGATAATTCGTGCAATAAGTGCTCCAGCGCGGTGGCGTCGCGCCGTGGAGGCGGTGGCTAAGTTGACGGAAGCCGGTCCTGCGGGGCCGGCTTCCGTATTTGTTGGGAGGTCAAGCCCCGAATCCCTCGAGCGCCGCTTCGACGAGGCGCGGCAGCGTCTCGAGGTTGTAGCCGCCCTCGAGCACTGCGGCCGTGCGCGGGCCGAGCGCGCCGGAGCGGCGGGCGAGTTCGCGGAAGCCCTCGTCGGTGACGCACATTCCGCCGAGCGGGTCCTCGACATGGGCGTCGAAGCCCGCCGATACGAGCACCAGTTGGGGCTCGAAGCCCGTCACCGCAGGCTCGACGATCCGCGTGAACGCCTCGGCGTACTCCCCATCGCCAGACCCGGCCGCGAGCGGCACGTTCACAGTGGTCTCGTCCTGATCGTCCGGCCCGCCGGTGCCGGGGTAGAACGGCCACTGGTGAAGGGACACGAACAACACCGAGTCGTCGTCGCGGAAGATCGCGTCCGTGCCGTTGCCGTGGTGGACGTCCCAGTCGACGATCGCGACCCGGCTCACGCCCTCCGCCTGCGCCGCGCGGGCCGCGATCGCGACGTTGTTGAACAGGCAAAACCCCATCGCCCGCTCGCGGAGCGCGTGATGGCCGGGAGGTCGGAGAAGCGCGAATGCACCGCGCCGCGCCGCCTCGACCGCCGTGCCCGCGGCGAGCAGCGCCGCTTCGTAGCTCGTCGACGAGGCGACGGTGTCAGGATCGAGGAGCATCCGCTCGGAGACGGCGAGGAGACGCTCGACGTAACCCGGATCGTGGCAGCGCTCAACCTCGGCGCGCGACGCGGGCGCTGCCTCGCTCCAGCCGGTGAGCGCAGCGAGCAAGACCTCGAGCCGCTCCTCCGACTCGGGATGGCCGAAGGTGGGATGCAGGCGCGCGAGCGCCGGGTGCGTCAGGACGTCGATCCGACCGCCTCGAGCCGTCCGGCGAGCTGACCGAGGCCCCACGTCGACGCGAGCTTGGCCGCGTCCGCCCAGGTCGGCTCCGCGTCGGGAAGCTCCGGGATCGGCGCCGCTGCGTCCATCGCGGCGATCCGGCGGAAAAGCCGCAGGTCGTCCACCTCCGTCGCGAACCGGCCCGCCGTGAGCGCGTCTTCAAGCGTCCCGAACTCGTGCAGGATCTCAGCCGCCTTTTTCGGCCCTACGCCACGAGCGCCCGGGAGCTTGTCCGACGGGTCGCCGCGCAGCGCGATGAAGTCGGGCACCTGCGCGGGGTCGACGCCGTAGCGCTCATGCACCTCCGCAGGGCCGACG
>DATCPA010000139.1:0-3737 GCA_036564335.1 Gaiellaceae bacterium | reverse complement strand
CGGGATTCCGGGCGGGACCATCGTCCAGATTCCGTTCCGAGAGGCGCCGCCCTGTCTCGGCCCGGGACCGTCGCACATCGAGATCGGCGCCTTCACCGCGCCCTAGGCCAGGTGCTCCGCGACGTCCCACGGCCAGAACTCGAGAACGTGGCCGTCGGGATCGGTGACGTAGGCAGCCTGGAGGCGCTCGCCGAAGTCGTGCTCCTCCGGCTCGTAGCCGTGCGCGCGCAGGCGCGCGAGCGTGGCCTCGTAGTGCTCGGGGGGAACGTGCATCGCGTAGTGGACGTGCACGCCGCCCCGGCCGCCGGCCAGGCCGACCTGGGGACGCCATAGACCGATGCGCGTCCGATCTCCGGCCATGACCCAGACGGCCTCTCGATCCTCCCAGCGCTCGACGACCGGGAAGCCAAGCACCTCGGAATAGAACCGCTCGGCGGCCGCGAGGTCGACGACCTCGAGCACGAGCTCGTTGACGCCGGTGACCGGGATCCCGCTCATCCCACGGCCACGGTACCCGCGCGTGGCAGACTCGCGGCGGTGATCGAAGGGCTCGACCACGTCCAGATTGCGGCGCCTTCCGGCTGCGAGGAGGAGGCCCGGCGCTTCTTCGGCGAGTTGCTCGGCCTGCCCGAGCTGCCGAAGCCGGAGCCGCTGGCGGCGCGTGGCGGCGCGTGGTTCCAGGTCGGCGCGCAGGAGTTGCACGTCGGGGTCGAGGCAGAGTTCGAGCCGGCGCGTAAGGCGCATCCAGCCTTCGCGGTCGATGACGTAGACGCGCTCGCGGCGCGGCTCGAGGCGGCAGGCATCGAGGTCCGGTGGGACGGAGAGCTGCCGGGCGTGCACAGGTTCTACGCCGCGGACCCGTGGGGCAACCGGCTCGAGTTCCTCCAGCGCGCGTGAGCTTCGCGCCGCTCGCGGGGGTCCGCGTCATCGACGTGACCGGCTCGCTCGCCGGCCCGCACTGCACCGAGGTGCTCGGCGCGCTCGGGGCGGACGTCGTGAAGATCGAGCGCCCGGACGGCGGCGACGACACGCGCAGCTGGGGCCCGCCGTTCTGGGACGGCGAGGGCACCCTCTTCCTGGCGGCGAACGCGAACAAGCGCTCGCTCGCGCTGCGGATCTCGGACCCGCGCGGCCTGGAAGCGCTGCTCAGGCTGGCCGACCGCGCCGACGTCCTCGTCCAGTCCCTGCGACCCGGCCTCGCCGAGCGCTCCGGCTTCGGGCCCGACCCGGTGCGCGAGCGCAATCCCCGGCTCGTCTACTGCTCCATCGGCGCGTTCGGTCAGACCGGGCCGCTGCGTGACTCGCCAGGCTACGACCCGCTGGTCCAGGCCGCGTCCGGGATCATGAGCGTGACCGGCGAGGCCGACGGCGGCCCGGTGCGCGTCGGCGTCTCGCTCGTGGACTACATGACCGGGATGTGGGCCGCGCTCGGGATCGTCGCGGCGCTCGGCGAGCGCGAGCGGACGGGAGGCGGCGCGACCGTCGACACCTCGCTCTACGAGACGGCGCTCGGGCTGATGTCGTACCACCTCACCGGCTTCGTCGCGACGGGGACGGCGCCCGGCCGGCTCGGCACCGAGTTTCCGCTGATCGTTCCCTACCAGGCGTTCGCCACGCGCGACGGCCACCTGATGGTCGCCGCGCCGAACGATCGCCTCTTCAAGCTCCTCTGCGTGGCAATCGACCTACCCGGACTGCCGGAGGATCCGCGCTTCACGACGAATCCGGCGCGCGTCGAGAATCGAGTCGCGCTCGGGGAGGCGCTGGGAGCGCGGTTCGCCGAGGACGCGACGGATGCGTGGCTCGAGCGGCTCGGCGCCGCGGGCGTTCCAGCCGCTCCGGTGCAGGACGTCGCAGCCGCGGCTGCGCACCCGCAGACGGAGGCGCTCGCGATGCTCGAGCCCGAGCTGCGCGCGTTGGGCCACCCGCTCAGCGTGGGCGGCGACCGGATCCGCAATCGCACGCGCGCGCCCGCGCTCGGGGCCGACACGCGTGAGCTCCTGCTCGAAGCCGGCTACTCGAGCGGCGAGGTCGACGCGCTGGTCGCCTCGGGCGTCGCGGCGACCGGGAACGGGCCGGCCCGGTAGAGCTGGCCCTCGAGCCGCCGCCCGAGCACGCCCTCCAGCCACTCCGAGACTCCGATCAGCGCTTCGAGGTCGACGCCCGTCTCCACGCCCTCCCCCTCCAGGAGGTAGACGAGGTCCTCGGTCGCGACGTTCCCCGTCGCTTTCGGCGCGTAGGGACAGCCGCCCAGCCCGCCGATCGACGCGTCGAGGATGCGCGCGCCGCCCTCGAGCGCCGCGAGCGCGTTGGCGTAGCCGGTATTGCGCGTGTTGTGGCCGTGGAAACCGTCGGCTGCGGTCTGCTCGATGAGCCCGCGCACCTTCGTCGGCGTCGCCACCCCGATCGTGTCGGCGAGGACGATCTCCCCCGCCCCGGCCGCCCTCATTCGCTCGACGAGGACGTCGACGGCGGCCGGCTCGACGGGGCCTTCGAACGGACAGCCGAAGGCGACCGAGATCGTGACGGTCGTCGGGCGGTCGGCGGCTTCGAGGATGCGCCCCACGCGCGCCGCCGCGTCGGCGAGCGAGGCGTTGCCGTTCCGCTCGTTGAACGTCTCGGTCGCGGCAAGTGTGCAGTTGACGCGGTCGAGACGCGTCGCGGCGAGCCGTTCGTAGCCGCGTTCGTTCAGGACGAGGCCGGAGAGCTCCGTTCCGTCGCGGCGCCCGATCGCGGCGACGACTTCCTCGGCCCCGGCCATCTGCGGCACCGCGTCGTCGCGGACGAAGCTGACCGCCTCGATGCGCGGCAGCCCGGCCGCGGCGAGGCGCTCCACGAGCTCGGCCCGAAGCAAGGGCGCGAGGACGTCCGGCTCGTTCTGCAGCCCGTCGCGCGGGCCCACGTCGCACAGGATCGCTCGCACGGGCGCAGCGTAGCCCGAGCTTGTGGCTCTGAGCCACAAACTCTTCTAGAGGCGTCTGGACCTCGGGCTTACGCCAGTAACCATGCGGTTGGCTGTGACGGAACTGTGACGACTTGCGCGCGAGAGACGAGATAGTGGCTCAGAGCCACAAACTCAGTCGAGCCCGTACGGGGTGACCCGGTCGGGACGGACGCGCACGATCAGGCGCTGCTCGGTGCCGCCGAAGCGCTCGCGCCCCGCGTACTTTTGCGCCAGCTTGTCGGCGTGCGCGCGGTCGGCGTCGTCCTCGATCTCAGCCGGGCCGGTGACCGAAACCCACCGGTTGAAGTCCGTCCCGTCGAAAACGAGCACCGAGACGAGAGAGCCTCCCTCGATGTTGCGCGGCTTAGCGCGCCCGGCAGCCGTGTTGAAGACCACGTTCTCGCCGTCGTAGTCGACCCAGACCACGGTCAGCTGCGGCGAGCCGTCCGCGTTGACGGTCGCCGCGGCGGCGTAGTTCGCATCCAGGAAGAAGCGCGCCAGCTTGTCAGGCAGTCCCGCCACTACTGCTCGACCTCAACGCCCATGCGTTGTACCTTCTTCCCCGCATGGGCGCCGTTGTACTCGTCGGAACCAAGAAGGGCCTCTTCCTCGTGCGCGGGAATGACGATCGCACGACCTGGGAGGTCGAAGAGCCGCAGCTCAAGGGCTGGCAGGTCTTCCACGCGGTCCGCGACCCGCGCGACGGGACGCTGCACGCCGCCGCGAACAACTGGGTCTACGGCGCGACCGCCCAGCGCTCGACCGACGAAGGCGAGACGTGGGAGCGCTCGGA
>DATCPA010000111.1:0-2846 GCA_036564335.1 Gaiellaceae bacterium | reverse complement strand
TTGACGAAGGCGAGGGCGACGAGGAAGAGAAGGTAGCTCGCCGCATTGAGCACGAAGATCAGCGTGAACGTCGAGGGATCGTCGGTCGACACGATCAGGCCCGCCGCCAGGCCGCCGAGGCCGAAGCCGAGGTTGGACGTGACTCGTTGAACCGCGTAGGAGCCTTCCCGCGCCGCCGCTGGAGTGACGGCGATCAGCAACGTCGAGTACCCCGGCCAAAAGAGCCCGCGACCGATCCCCGCGACAGCGACGAAGGCGAACGCCTCCCAGGGTTGACGAACGAGCGGCATCGCGCCAAGGCCCAGAGCCAGGAACACCAGCGAAACCGCGGCTATCCGGCGCGCTCCGACCCGGTCGACCGCCGGTCCGGCGCCGAGCGCAACCACCATTCCAGCTCCGGCGTAGGCCGCAGAGACGAGCCCAGCAGTCTGCAGCCCGAAGCCGCGCACGTTGTGGAGGTAGATCAACAGGAACGGCACGAACATTCCCGTCCCGACGTAGTTGAGCGCCATTCCGGCGTGCAACACCCACGCCGGCCGCGGCAGCGATGGAATCAGGCCTCGGAAGCTGACTCGCGGCAACGCCCGAACTATGACACCTCGCGGGAGACCCGCAAAGGCGCCCTTTTCAGCCGGTTTTCAGTGATCCCTCAGCACCCGTTGGAATGATCGACCGCGTCGTCCACGAGGAGCAAAGGGAGGCGAAGATGGCACAGGGAATCCCGCAGGGCCCCCATGACGGAGCGGAGTAGCTTTTAGTCGAGATTCAGGTCGAGGAGGGGTCCCCCGCACCTGAACAGCGCGGGAAGGTGCCGTCAGCTAAGCGCGCGAGGAGTCTGCCGTCCTCCTCGCGCGCCCGCGCACGTCAGTAGATCGATTGCAGCAGCGCGTGGATCTCAGACGGAGCGGCAGGCCTCGGATTGGCCTGGTTGCCGGCCCGGCCGGCCGCCGCTTCCGCAACCTCTGCCAGTTCTTGCTCCGGCACTCCGAAGTCACGGAGGCGCTCGAATCCGCCCAGCCGTGCCAACTCCTCGACCCGCGCGGCCGGATCGTCGGTGCCGAGCGCCTCGCCGAAACGGCGCACGGCGGCGGGTGCGACCTCAGCGTTGAAGCGCAGTGCGGCGGGCAACGCGAGAGCGTTCATCGCGCCGTGGGGCAATCCATAGCGTCCGCCGAGCGCCTGCGCGATCGCGTGGCCGAGCGCGAGCATCGAGCCCCCGAGCGCCATGCCGGAGTGCATCGCTCCCTCGAGCAACTTCGTCCGCCCTTCGAGGTCCTCCGGCGCGTCGACGACTCGCGGGAGCCATTCGCCGATCAGCCGGGCGCCGGTGAGGGCGTGCTCGTCCGCCTCCGGATTGTGGCCCTCGACGTAGAGCGCTTCGGCACTGTGTGCGAGCGCGTTGAGCGCGGTGCCGACGGTCTCGGCACGAGGAAGCGACAGCGTCAGCTCCGGGTCGTACACGACGACGCCGAGGTGGGCGCCGGCTCCACCGCCGCGCATCTTCCGCCCGGAATCGCGGATCCCGTAGAAGCTCGTCCACTCGGCGCCGGCGTACGTCGTCGGGACGGAGACGACGGGCACGTCCGCTTCCGCTGAGATCGCCTTCCCGAGGTCGATCGCGCTACCTCCGCCCATAGCAATCACGCCGTCGCCCGCACGCTCGGCGGCGACGGAGACCTGATCGGACGGAACCTCCGTCCAGCGCGCCTCGGTGTGCACACCGAGGTTCGTGCCGGCCAGGCGCTCGCTCGCGACGAGCAGCGGCCGGCTGATCCCGAGCTCGCCGAGCACCGCTGGGAGCGCGGCCAGCCCCCAGCGGACGATCACGCGGGAAGCCGGCCCTGCGCAAACGCGACGAAGGCGCGCGCCGCCCGCGTCTCGCTGCGCCCGGTCGCGCGGGCGAGGAAGATCTCCCGCACCGGGTCGAGCCCGCGCACGCGGGCGGTGGCAATCCGACCGGCGGCGAGATCTGCCTCGATTGCGAGCCGCGAGATGAAGGCGATGCCGTGTCCGGCGAGCACCGCGCTGCGCACGGACTCCTGCAGACCGAGCTCGAGCCGGACGTCGAGGTCGCGCAACCGCATCCCTGCCTTGCGCAGCTCGTCCTCGATGACCTGCCGGACCCCTGCGCCCTCCTGCATCACGATCAGCTTCTCTCCCTTGAGATCGTCGAGCGAGACGGTCTTGCCCGCGAAGCGGTGATCCGACGGGCAGGCGAGCACGACCTCGTCGCGGAAAAACGGTTCGAACGCGACGCCGCGATGACGGCGGCCGGCGCCGACGATGCCGAGCTCCAGCTCTCTCCCGGCGACACGGTCGACGACGGTCTGGGTGTCGGAGACGGTGAGCCGCACGCCGACGTCGGGGTGCTGCTCCTGGAACTCGCAAAGGAGGAGCGGGACGACCGTTCCTCCCGGGCCGGTCGAAGCACCGAGCTCGAGCGTGCCGGTGATCGCGCCCTCGTCGTCCGCGTCGAGGTCCTCCAGCAGATGCTCCTCGGCGGCGAGCACCCGCTGAGCCGATGCGTAGAGCCGTCTCCCGGCCTCCGTCGGCTCGACCCGGCGGCCGGAGCGGTCGAGGAGCTGCCGCCCGAGGCGCTGCTCGAGCGAGCGAATCTGGAGGCTGACGGCCGGCTGGGTGACCCCCAGCCGCTCGGCCGCCTGAGAAAAGCTCTTTCGCTCCACGACGGCGCAGAACGCAGCCAGCTGACGCGTGTCGATCGGACTCAGCCCCGCGGTTCCGTTTGGTTCTCGCCCTGGCGCTCCCGTTCGATCTCTCCAAGCGCGGCCACCACGCCGGCCGGGTCCACGGTCGGGGGTCCGCCCGATGCTCCCGGACGCGCCGAA
>DATCPA010000110.1:0-10664 GCA_036564335.1 Gaiellaceae bacterium | reverse complement strand
CCCCCCGCGCGCCGCCCCCTCCTCCGCTCCCTCGCTCGCTTCGCTCGCATTGCCTGCTGACTCCTGGCGTAGTGGGCCGCGCCCGCACAGGTCGGGCGCGGCGGCGGAAGGATCAGAATCAGGCTGCGCCGCGCAGGACGTGGAGGTCGGGGAGGTTTCGGTACCGCTCGTCCACGTCGAAGCCGTAGCCGACGAAGAACTCGTCCGGGACCGTGAAGCCGACATAGCGCACCGGCAGGTCCTGGACGAGCCGTCGGTAGGGGCGGTCCAGGAAGGTGACCGCCGCAAGCGAGCGCGGCGAGCGCAGCGTGAAGGTCTTGCAGAGGTAGTGCAGCGTCAGCCCGGTATCGACGACGTCCTCGACGATCAGCACGTCCCGGTCCGCGATGCTGACGTCGAGGTCTTTCAGAAATCTGATCGCCGAGCTGCCCCCGGTCTGGTTGGAGCCGTAGCCGGCGAGCTCGACGAAGTCGATGTTGTGCAGGATCGGCAGGGCCCTCGTCAGGTCGGCGAGAAAGACGACGCTCGCCTTCAGCAAGCCCACCAGCAGCGGCTCGCGACCGGCGTAGTCTCCGGCGATCTCGGCGCCGAGCTCTGCGACCCGCGTCGCGATCTCGTCCGCCGAGAGATAGACCTCGCCGACGCGGTCGTCCATCGGCACGCTCCCGGGGCCGGCTACGAGGCGAGCTTCAGCCCGTATCGCTGGCCCAGGCGCTCGATGTCGCGCTTGTAGAAGAGCTTGATGTTCACGTCGGGATACCGCTCCTTCAGCTTCCGGAGCTTGCGGTTCTTGCGGGTCACGAGCGACTGCTTCATCACCGTGATCTCGAGGTAGAGATCCTGCTCGGGGAGGTAGAAGTCGGGCGCGAACGCCTCCAGCACCCGTCCGTCCTCGTCGCTCTCGAGCACGAACGTACGCGGCTCGTAGAGCCAGGGGACACCGTGGTAGTCGAGCACCTTCGCGCACTCCAACTCGGCTTCGTTGGCGAACTGAGGGGTGTCAGACCCACGATATGCCTGGAAATCAGGCGTCTCGGACTTCAACGGACGTCAGGATACCGGCCCGCCCGGACGCCCCTAGACTTCCAGCCATGGCTGCGGGGGACCGGTTCACGATCGCCCACATCTCGGATCTGCACTGCGGAGGGCCGTACTTCGTGCCCAACCTGATGGAGCGGGCGATCTCGGAGATCAACGACCTCGCGCCCGATCTCGTGGTTTGCTCGGGGGATCTGACCACGTTCGGCTTCAAGCCGGAGTATCACCAGGCCAGGGAGTACATCAACCGCCTGGCCTGCGAGTCGCTCGTCATCATCCCCGGGAACCACGACGCGCGTAATGTCGGCTACGTCCATTTCGAGGAGCTGTTCGGCGAGCGCAGCTCGGTGCTTCGGATCGGCGGCGTCACAGTGGTCGCGGTCGACTCGACGGAGCCCGATCTCGACCACGGGCAGATCGGCCGGGGCCGCTACGCCTGGATCGAGGAGCAGTTCGCCGACGACTCGGAGCTGCGCATCTTCGTCCTCCACCACCACCTGCTGCCCGTTCCAGGCACGGGACGCGAGCGAAACGTCGTCTACGACGCCGGCGACGCCCTCGAATGCCTCCAGCGGGCAAAGGTGCAGATCGTGCTCTCGGGGCACAAGCACGTCCCCTACGCATGGCGGCTCGAGAATATGTTCATCCTCAACGCCGGAACCGTCTCGTCCCTGCGCCTCCGGGGCAACACGAGGCCCTGTTACAACGTGATCGAGGTGGTGGGCGCTCACGTATCCGTCTGGCGCCGGTATCCGTTCCACGGCCAGGAGCGGATCATCCAGTTCTCGACCGAAACCCTCGAGTTCGAGAAGTACACCGCGCGGATCGAGGGGGAGCTCTCGTCGCGCGGCTGAGTCGCGCTCTGGCCGTGATCGACGGGGAGCACTACGCACCCGTCGTCCGTGACGCGCTGGCCGAGCTGCCGTACGAGTTCGTGGCTGCGCTGCTGGTCGGGGGGACCGAGAAGCTGCGGGGTGGGGAGGAGTACGGGGTGCCGCTGGCCGCGAGTCTCGCCGAGGCGGTCGCAGCCCACGAGCCGGAGATCGTCGTCGATCTCTCCGACGAGCCCGTGCTGGGACCGCGCGAGCGCCTGCACCTGGCAAGCCGTGTGCTCGCCGCGGGGTTGCCGTACGTCGGCGCGGACTTCCGCCTCGACCCACCTGCCTTCGAGCCGTTCGAGCTGCCGTCCCTGGCCGTGATCGGGACGGGCAAGCGGGTCGGGAAGACGGCTGTTGCCTGCCACCTGGCGCGCCTGCTCGCGGCCGAGCGCGAGGTCGTCGTCGTCTCGATGGGCCGGGGTGGGCCGCCCGAGCCCGAGCTGGTCGAGGTTCCACCGACGCTGGAGAGCCTGCTGGCCCTGTCGCGGGCCGGCCGCCACGCGGCCTCTGACCACCTCGAGACGGCCGCGCTCACCGGCGTGCCCACCGTTGGCTGCCGCCGCTGCGGTGGCGGCCTCGCAGGCGCGACGTTCGTCTCGAACGTGCTCGAGGGTGCCCGCCTCGCTGCCGCGCGCGCGCCCGACGTGGTCGTCTTCGACGGGAGCGGCGCGGCGATCCCGCCCATTGCCGCCGGCGCAAGGATCCTCGTCGCTCACGATCTCGAGTCCGGATTGAACCCGTACCGCGCGCTGATCAGCGACCTCGTCCTCGCGATGGACGGCGAAGTCGCCGAGTCGGCGGGCGCGCTCGGTGTCCCGGCGCTGCGCTTCGAGCTTCGGCTGCGGCCGGCACAGCCGCTCGCCGGCCGGGCCGCAGCGGTCTTCACGACAGGCCCCGCGCCTCTCGACCACCTCGACGGGGTCGTGTTCTCCTCTCGAAACCTCGCAGACCGCGCACTTCTTCGTCGCGACCTGGAGACCGTCGATGCGGACGTCTACGTCGTCGAGTTGAAGGCCGCCGCGATCGATCTCGTCGCCGAGACGGCGGCGGCGAGAGGTGTCGACGTCGTGCTCGCGGACAACGAGGTCGTCGCCGCGGGCCTCGACGATGCTTTGCTCGAGCTCGCGGCACTGGCGGTCGGGGCCGAAGCCCGCGACAATCTCCTGAGGTGACCGAACCGCGCCACGCCGACCCTCTGCCGCTGGGCGGCCGAGGCGGCCTGCCGTATTCGAAAGGGCTGATGGCCCGGGCGTTGATGGCGGCGGGCGTAAGGGCCGACCGCGCCTATGAGCTCGCGCTGCGCGTCCAGGACGACCTGACCGAGCGTGGGGAGTCGACGGTGGACATCGACCGGCTCGAAGAGCTGGCGCACGAGGTGCTCGGCGAGAACGAGGGAGCGCAGGCCGTTCGCCGGCTGCGGCGCCACGACTCGCTGCGCGACTTCGACCTGCCGATCATCGTGCTCGTCGGCGGCGCGACGGGCACCGGGAAGTCGACGGTGGCGACCGAGGTCGCCTACCGGTTCGGGATCACGCGCGTCACCTCGACCGATTTCGTGCGTCAGACGATGCGTGCGTTTCTCTCGCAAGAGTTCATGCCCTCGATCCACTACTCGAGCTTCGAGGTGCCGGGCGAGGGTGGCCTCGGCGGCGTGGTCGAAGGGTTCGTGGAGCAGACCCGCAACGTGCTGATCGGCGTACGGGCGCTGATCGAGCGCGCCCTCCAGGAGGGCTGGTCGCTCGTGCTCGAGGGTGTGCACCTCGTCCCGGGGATGCTGCCACCGGTCGAGGGGGCGATGGTCGTCCACTGCGTGCTGGCGATCGAGGACGAGCAGCTGCACGAATCGCACTTCTGGGTACGTGACGCGAGCTCGGACGGCCTGCGCCCGGTACAGAAGTACCTCGATGCGCTCGGGGACATCCGTCTGGTCCAGGACTTCATCCTCGACCAGGCACGCACTGCGGCCGTGCCCGTCGTCGAGAATGGCAGCATCGAGCTTTCGATCGGAACGGTGATGGAGCTGGTCCTCAGCAGCGCGGAGCGATACAGCCGGGTCTGATGGCGATCGAGGAGACCGTCGAGCGGCAGGACTCCGGCGCCGGTGAGCGCCAGATCGTCCCGTTCTGCATGTGCGAGTCATACCTGCGGGCAACCGAGCGGGCTGCGCTCGCGGGTGCCCGCTGGCTCGGGCGCGCCGACCAGGAGAGTGCCGAGGAGGCCGCATTCTCGGGGATGGAGGCGGTGCTCGCGGGCCTGCCCATCAGCGGACGCGTGGTCATCGGCGGAGGCGACGCTGAGGGCGGGTCCGCTTTGAGCGGCCCCGTCGGGGCCGGCGGCGAGGAGGTCGATCTCGCCCTCGACCCGCTCGAGGGCCGCGGCGTCGTCGCGCGCGGCGGCAACGGCGCGATGTCGATGATCGTCATCGGCGAGCCCGGCCGGCTGCGCACCCTGCCGGACATGTACGTGCGCACGGTCGCCGTCGGCCCCCGCGCGCGGGGACAGATCAGCCTGCTGCGGCCTGTCGGGGACAATGTGCGGGCGATCGCGGAAGCATTCGGGCGGCAGGTCGGCGACGTGACGACGATCGTCCTCGACCGGCCGCGACATCACGACCTGATCGAGGAGATCCGCGCCGCGGGTGCGCGGATCAAGCTGATCCAGGACGGCACCGTCACCGCCGCGATCTCGGCGGCGATCCGGGGTACCAACGACCATCTCGCGATCGGGATCGGCGGCACGCGGCAGGCGATCCTCACTGCGGGAGCGTTGCGGTGCCTCGGCGGCGAGATCCAGGCGCAGCTCTGGCCGACCTCCCGCCGCGAGATCGAGGCCGCCCACGAGCACGGGATCGAAGACGTCGAGCAGGTGTTCACGACCGAGGACCTCGCGGCCGGAGAGATCATCGTCGCGGCGACGGGCGTCTCGAACGGTGACCTCCTGCGCGGCGTCCGCTTCCTCGCGGACAGCGCCCGGACGCACTCGCTCCTGATGTGCACCCGCTGCAACTGGGTGCGCTTCGTGGACGGGATCCACTTCTTCGCCCGCGAGCGGCGCGAGGAAGTGCGCTTGCTCGGCTACTAAGCACGGGGGAACCCCTGGTTCCCCCGTGCGCCCCCTCCTTGCAGGCCGCTCGGCGGGAGACTGGTGGCGGAGCCGTTCACCGGTCTCTCGATACACTCGGTTCATGCCCACTAAGGACGAGGTGATCGAGGCGCTGCACCAGGTCGAGGACCCGGAGCTCGGGATGGACATCGTCGAGCTGGGGCTCCTGTACGACGTGGAGATCGACGGCCCCAAGGTGAAGGTGATCCACAGCCTGACCTCGATGGGCTGTCCCGCAGGCCCGATGATCCAGGAGGACATCCACAACGTCGCCGCCGCGGTGCCGGGCGTCGAGGACGTCGAGATCGAGCTGACGTGGGATCCTCCGTGGACGCCCGAGCGGATGTCCGACGACGCCAAGTTCATTCTGGGATTCGGCTAGGCCGAATCCCTAGCCATTCCGGGCGCTAGCCCGGAATGGCAAGAACGATCTTGCCGAACTGCTCGCCCGCTTCGAGCCGCTCGTGCGCCGCGCGGGCCTCGGCCAGCGGGACGACCGAGTCGATCACAGGCGTTGCGCCCGCCGCGACGAGATCATAGGCGCCCTCGAAGTCTGCACGTGTGCCCATTGAGGAGCCGAGGATGTCGAGCTGCTTCCACCAGATCCGGTGCAGCGCGGCCGGCGGGTTCGGGCCTGAGGTGGCCCCGCAGACGACGATCCGCCCGCCCTGCCGGGCGGCGTCGAGAGAGCGCTTCCAGGTTGCGTCACCAACGGTCTCGATGACCACGTGCGCGCCGCCCCCGGTTGCCTCTTTGACCGTTGCGACCACATCGCCGGTCCCGTGGTTGACGGTGACGTCGGCGCCCAGCGCCGCGGCCTTCGCCAGCTTTTCGTCGCTGGAGGAGGTGACGACGGTGTGTGCGCCGAGTGCCTGGGCGATGCGCAACGCTGCCGTCGCAACGCCGCCGCCGACCCCCCAGATGAGCACCCATTCGCCCCCGCGCAGGCCCGCCCGCGTGACGAGCATCCGGTACGCCGTCTCGAACACGAGCGGGAAGGCCGCCGCGTCTTCGAACGAGATACCGTCGCGCAGCGGGTAGACGTTCGTCGCGGGGATCGCCGCCAGCTCGGCATGGACGCCCTGAGTGTGCTCGCCGATGACGTGGATCGTCCCGTTGTGCTCGATCCCGGGGTTGATCACGACCGGCTGTCCCGGCTCGAAGCCCTGCACCCCGCTGCCGAGGGCCTCGACCACTCCGGCCCCGTCGGCGCCGAGGATCCGCGGCTTCGGCACCGAAGGAAGCCCTCTCCGTGTCCACACGTCGAGATGGTTGAGCGACGCTGCACGCATCCTCACGAGCACCTCGCCCTCGCCGGGCTCCGGATCCGGGACGTCCTCGTAGCGGAGCACCTCGGGCCCGCCGTCCTCGTGGATGACGATCGCCTTCACCGTGGACGATCGTATCCGGCGCTACGCTCCGTGAGCGCAATGGGCACCCGATCGGTTGCCGTCGCTCTCGCCGCGCTGGTCGTCACCGGTTGTGGACACACCGCCGCCGGCGGGTCGCAGGCGGTGCTCTCGCGCAGCGAGTTCGTCGCGCAGGCGAACCAGGTCTGCAGGGACGCGTCGACACGGGCCGCGCGGATCGCCGGCCTGGGCCGCATCCGGCCTCCTGCGGCGGCCAGGGACCTCTACAACCACTGGCTGGCGGCCGAGCGCGAGGCGCTTGCAGCCGCGAAGGAGCTCGAGCACCCGACGGCGCAGCTCAAAGGCGACCCGCGCGTCCCGCTCACGATCGCAGAAGGGAAGATCACGGGCTATGTCCGGCGTCTAGTTATGCGCGAATGCGAAGAGCCCTAAGGGGGCACAAGCCCGCCGTGACGACCGTTGAGCTGAGCCGGATCGCCCAGAAACTCGGGATCGACGCCGTCGGCGCTGCCCGCGCCGGGCCGTACGAGCGGACCGAGGCGCAGATCAACGAGCGCAAGGCCCGCGGGCTTTTCGCCGATATGCGCTTCACGATGGCGCAGCCGGAGGTGTCCTGTCACCCCGAGTCTCTCCTGCCGGGCGCGCGCACCGTCGTCTCCGCCGCTCTCTGCTACTACGCGCCTGCGCCGCCACCGGGGCCGGGAGAGGGAAGGCTCCCACGCTACACATGGCACGACGCCTACGCTGCCCTGCGCGAGAAGCTCGACGCCCTCGGGCGCAGCCTCGGCGGCTCGTACCGCGTGCTGGTCGACGCCAACCAGCACGTCGACCGGGAGGGAGCCGCACGGGCCGGGGTCGGCTTCTACGGCAAGAACACGATGCTGATCACGCGCCGCCACGGCTCCTGGGTCGTTCTCGGGACGCTCGTCACCGACGTCGAGGTCGATTCCTCGCCGTCGCTGGAGCTGGACTGCGGCGACTGCCGCCTCTGCATCGACGCCTGCCCGACCGGGGCGCTCGACGAGCCCGGGACGCTCGACGCGACCCGATGCCTGTCGTACTGGTCTCAGGCTGCCGGCTCGATCCCGCAGGAGTATCGCGAGGCGATGGGCCCGATGGTCTACGGCTGCGACATCTGCCAGGACGTCTGTCCCTGGAACCGCGGGATCGAGAAGCGGCGCGACGGCGAGCCCCTCCCGGCGGCCGCCGAGCCGAACGTCTCGCTCCTCGACTGGCTGCGCGCGGACGGCGAGGAGTTCGCACGCCGCTACGACCGGCTGTACGTGCCGCACAACGACCCCCGATACCTGCGCAGGAACGCGCTGGTGGCGCTCGGGAACGTCGGGTGTCCTGAGGATGCGGCTCTCGCAGAGCCGTATGCAGCCGACGGCGACCCGTTGCTTCGCGAGCACGCCTCATGGGCGCTCGGCCGGCTCGAGGAGCGCGCGTGCTGAGTAAGGTGCAGCGCCTGCGGCGCGGGGAACGCTGGCTCGCCTGGATCCGGCTCGGCGCGATTCCGTTCGCCGTATTCCAGGCCGCGGTCGGGCGGCCGTATCCGGCCGGCCACGAGGCGTGGGCCTGGGCCACGACCGGGGCGCTGGCCGTCGGCGGCGTCGTCCTCTTCTGGCTCTCGCGCAAGGAACTCGACGCCAGGACGCTGGGCCGGGTGGGCCTGGCCGCGCTCACGTTCGACTTCGCGATCGTCTCCTCGTACGTCTTCAATCTGACCTTCGAGCCTGGGACGGCGATTCGCCAGGTCCTCGTGATCGTGCTGATCGAGGCGGCATTCCGCTACGGGATCCGCGGCGGGCTCGCCCTGGTCGCCGCGAGCGCTCCGGTGCTGGCGATCTTCGAATGGCTGCGGGCCGACAACGTCAACGAGAGGTTCCACTACGAGAACGTCACGCTCCAGCTCGGGATCGAGGTGATCGTCGCGCTCGTCGTCGGCTGGTTGGTGCTGCGCATGAGGGGCGAGGCCGCGATCGCCGACGCGCGCAGACTGGAGGCCGAGGCGCTGCGCGACGAGCTCGGACGGAAGGCCGATCTCCTGGAGGCTGCGAACGGCTGCGCGCGCGCCCTCGGCTCGTCGCTCGAGCTCGACGAGGCGTTCGGGGCGTTCATCGGGAGGCTTCGCAGGCTGATCCCGTTCGACCGGACGGCGATCATCCTCTCCGAGGAGGGGCGCGTGCGGGTGATGGCGACCGCTGGCCACATGCACGACGAGGTGCTCGGGCCGGGAGAGGCTCTCCCCGAAGGTGCGCTGATCGAGGAAGTGCTTCGCACCGGCGAGACCGTGTACCGGCGCGACATGAGCGATCACCTCTATCCGGAGGAGGTGACGCTGACGGGCATCGGTCTCCGCTCGCGGATCGGAACCCCACTGCTGCTGGGCACGAAGCCGATCGGCATGGTCGCGATCCTGCGCAAGGACCCCGACGCCTTTGGGTCGGACGAGATCGAGCTGGCAACCCTGCTGGGGCGACTCGTGGCGTCTGCCGTCCAGAATATTCGCGCTTTCGAGCTCGAGCGGGCCACAGTCGAGGAGCTCCGGCGCCTGTCCGCGCTCCGCGCCGACTTCGTCTCGCTCGTCTCGCACGAGCTGCGCAGCCCGATGGCGGCGGTGATCGGCGCAGCGCGGACACTCCAGCAACGCTGGCGGGAGTTGTCTCCCGACCAGCGCACGTCGTTTCTCGCTCTGATCGGCGACGAGACGAGCCGCCTGGCGATCCTGATCGGGGACGTGCTCGACACCTCCCGGATCGAGGCCGGGACGTTCACCTACTCGTTCGCGGATGTGGACCTGGGCGAGCTCGTCCGCGACACCGTGGCGACCGTCAGCCTCGGGCAGGACGAGGTCCCCGTCGTGGTCAGCACGCCGCGACCCGTGCCGACGGTGCGCGCTGATCGGGAGCGCCTCAAGCAGGTCGTGATGAACCTGGTCGAGAACGCCGTCAAGTACTCGCAGGCCGGCGAGGAGGTCGCGGTCAGGACGTGGGCAGAGAACGGACAGGTTCTCGTCTCCGTCGAGGACGCCGGCCCCGGGATCCCGCGCGAGCACCACGGCATGATCTTCGAGAAGTTCGGGCGGGTGAACGTGGGCGGAGGGAAGCCGGGCACCGGCCTCGGCCTCTTCATCGCGCGTTCGATCACCGAGGCCCACGGCGGCACGCTGGAGGTTCGCTCCGTGCCCGGCGAGGGCGCGACCTTCACGCTTGCGCTGCCGCTCGCTAAGCCGCAGATGCGGGCGCGCGCAGGCGGGTAACGCCCAGCTCGCGCGCCAGCGCCTGGGCGCGCTTGGCGATCTGGCGCCGCAGCTCGGGCGGCTCCAGCAGCTCGGCCTCGCCGCGGTAGCGGAGGATCTCGCCGACGAGCCACTCGGAGCTGCCGATCTTCTGCTCGTTGATAGCCGAACCGTCCGCGAGCGGCCGCGCGCCGCGCTCGACCTCCCAGCGCGCTACGGCCGGCCAGTAGAGGACGCGTGCGACCAGCGCACCGGTGAGCACTCCCGGCTCGAAGGCTTCACGCGGCTCGAACTCCTCGTCGCTGAGGGCGGCGCTGCGCATCCGGTCGAGCCGGAAGCTGCGCTCGTCGTTCCGGGTGCGGTCCCACGTGTGCACGTACCAGTGCGGCAGGCGGCGCTCGATCGTGTACGGCTCCACGAGATGGGTCGTCGGGGTGCCCTCCTCCTCCTTCAGGTACTCGATCTCCACCAGCCGGCGCTGCCGGATCGCGTCGGTCAGCGTCGCGACGAACTGCTCCTCGGCCTGCTCGGCGCCCAGCTCCGGCCGCCGGGAGAGCTCGAACTCGCCGAACGTGTCCTCGAGCTTCTTGCGCACCCGGTCGAGCGGGCGGTGGGCCTCGGCCGCGATCAACGGCCCGACGAACTCGAGCGCGAGCCGGATCGCGCGTGCCTCGAGCGGGGTCAACCGCGGCGCCGAGCGGAAGGTGTCGCCGAACAGCTCCTTGTCGACCTCGACCACGTCTCCGTGCAGCTCGGCGTAGACCGCGTAGCAGCCGCCCCCGAAGTTGACGAGGTTGAGCAGGGAGAGGTGACCTTCGAGCTCCTCGTAAGGGATCTGGAAGCGCTCGACGATCTCGGCCGCGGGAATCGTCGCGTCGCGGTTTTCGCCGCAGGCGGCGAGGAGGTAGGCGAGCAGCGCCTGCAGGAGGCCGAAGCGCTCCGGCGTGACCGGCCCCGACGAGCGCTCCCCGGCGGGCTCGGCCTCCTTGGCAGCCAGCTCGCGGGCCGGATTCGAGGGCGGGCCCTCGTGGCGGG
>DATCPA010000096.1:0-20542 GCA_036564335.1 Gaiellaceae bacterium | reverse complement strand
CACCGGGAACGCTCCGTCCGATCTGCAGTCGGCGCTCGCGCATCTGTCCGCCGAATGGGAGCTGCGCAAGCTCGTGGACATCGAGCCCGAGGACGCCCGCGACGATCTCGCGCGCCTGTCTGCGATCACGATGTCGATCGTCGCGCAGTCCGCGCGCGTCGCAGACGGGAAGACCGATCCGGTCCCGGACGAGGTCGTGGCGAAGGGCAAGACCGCCGCCGAGAAGTTCCTGCTGCGCTGGCGTGGCGAGGCCGACCCCAAGCACGTGAAGGCGATCGACACCTACTGGATCTGCACGGCCGAGCACGGCCTCAACGCCTCGACCTTCGTGGCGCGCATCGTCGCCTCGACCGGGGCCGACTGCGGAGCGGCGCTCTCGTCGGCCGTCGGCGCGCTCTCGGGTCCGCTGCACGGTGGCGCCCCCGCATACGTCAAGCCGATGCTCCAGGAGGTGACAGCAACGGGCGACCCGGAAAAGTGGGTGAAGGAGACACTCGACGCCGGCAAGCGGATCATGGGCTTCGGCCATCGCATCTACCGCGCCGAGGACCCGCGCTCGCGGATCCTCAAGGAGACTGCGAAGGAGCTCGGGTCGCCCCAGATCGAGATCGCCGAGAAGCTCGAGGCCGCCGCGCTGGAGGAGCTCGAGCGGCGACACCCCGAGCGGCCGCTGCGGACGAACGTCGAGTACTACTCCGCCGTCGTGCTCGACGTCGCCGAGATCCCGCCGCCGCTCGCGCCCGCGATGTTTGCCTGCTCGCGCGTCGCCGGCTGGTCGGCCCACATCCTCGAGCAGAAGAAGACCGGGCGCCTGTTCCGGCCGAATGCCCGCTACGTAGGCCCGGCGCCGCGCTCTCTGAACGGCGACTCCTGACGCTCCAGGAGGCAGCTGCCAGAGCAGACGTCCTCGCGGGTGAGGGCAACGAGCGAGAGCTGGCCGACCTGCGCCGGGAGTGGGAGGACGAGGTCGAGGGTGCGGCCCGGAGCCCCGACTACCGCGAGCGCGCGGTCGCCTATCGGGCCGTCGGCCAGTTTCGCTTCCGTCAGAAGATCGAGCTCCTCGGGCGCGGCCTCGACGACGAGAGCCCGGCGTGCCGCGGCTCGGCGCTGATCTCGCTCGAGCTGCTCTCGCGCGAGAGCCCGGGAGCGGTCAACTCGGTGCGCTCGGTGCTCCACCGCCTAGCGAGCTCGGACGACAACCAGGCGGTTCGCCGGCTGGCGATCGTCTGCCTGAAGAACGGCTCTTCGCACCGGGACTCGATCGCGCTGCTCGAGGGCCTGGCCGGCGACGACCGCCAGCACAAGGAGCTCCAGGACGCCGCCACGAAGGTCGCGGCGGCGCTCAAGAAAAAGGGCCGGTAGCGCGCTCCTAGGCCCTGGGACGAAACGTCACACTTCCGACACGCTTTCCTCTTGACGGGCATTGGTGTCTGACACCAAACCCGCCAAACCCGCCGAAACGGCTTGCCGCCGCACCCTAGGTGTCAGACACCAGATTTGCGGGTTTCGCCTAGCTGCAGGCGCAGGTGTGCGAATAGCGGCCGCACGACGGGCACATGCGGCGCTCCCGGCGGCGCTCGAGCATGTTCTTGAAGACGCCGGACTGGAGCATCAGCCACCCGGCTCCGCTCGTGAGCGCCATCAGCATGACGATCTGAGGATCCGCGTGCACATCATTCTTGTTGCCCGGATCGCCGGCGCGAAACCCCGCCTCCGACTCGCTTCGCATGCGGATGTGCCTCGAAATAGGACTCTCGCCGCCTGCGGTCGGTGACGTGTGTGTACACCTCGGTGGTCGCCAGGTCGGCATGGCCGAGCATTTCCTGGACCGAGCGCAGATCGGCGCCGCCTTCCAGCAGGTGGGTCGCGAACGAGTGGCGGAGCAGGTGGGGGTGGACGCGCCCGGGCTCGAGCCCGGCCTTCTCGGCCAGGCGGCGCAGGATCAGGAAGGCGCCCGCGCGGGTGAGTCCTCCGCCCTGCGCGTTCAGGAACAGCTCCGGCCTGTGGCGGCGGTCGAGGTACGGGCGACCGCGCGAGACGTAGCGGCGAAGCGCGTCCACCGCAGAGCGCCCGACCGGCACGACTCGCTGTTTCCCGCCCTTGCCGGTGCAGCGGACGAGCCGCTCATCGAGGTCGACGCCGGCGCGCTCAAGGCCCACCGCTTCGCTCACACGCAACCCGGCTCCGTACAGCAACTCGACCAGCGCGGCGTCGCGCAGGGCGCGAGGCGCCGTGCCCGCGGCGGCCTCGATCAGCCGCTCGGCCTCGCGTGGGGAGAGCGTCCGAGGAAGCGTCCGCTGCCGGCGAGGCGTCGCCAGCTCGGCGGCCGGGTTGTCAGTCCGCTCGCCGAGCATCACCTGGTGCGCGAAGAAGGAGCGCGCCGCTGAGATGCGCCGCGAGATCGTCGCTGGGGACAGGCCGTCGGCGCGCAGCTCCGCGAGGTAGACGTTGAGGTCGTCCGTCGACGCGGAGGAGACCGGCTTGCCGAGCCGGCTCTGCATGTGAGTCAGGTCCCTGCGGTAGGCCTCGACCGTTCGCGGCGCGCGGCGTGCCGCGAGCACCGCCAGGAAGCCGTCGAGCTCACGGTTGCGCATGTGCTGCTGTTCGGGGCGCCGAGTGTGTTGCCTGCCTCCGCCAGTAGAGCGCCACGCCGAGCAGCACGACTGCCTGCACGGCGACGAGCGTGCCGAGCGCAACGGCAGTGTCGCTCCAGAAGCTGTCCGGGAACAGGCGCCGCAGCGTGTCGGTCTCGGCGAATCGCCAGCTGTCACCGGAGAAGAAGAAGCGGTGGAAGCCGCCGAGGAAGCTGACCGGGCTGACCGCGACGTAGACGGCGACGAAGGCGGCGATTCCGAGCGTGACCAGGGCACCGCCCGCGAGGCCGTCGCGGACGATCTGCCTCGTGCGACGCAGCGAAGCGAGCGCGACGAGCGCGAGGATTCCGATCGCATGGATTAGGTAGAGGCCGAGCACGTAGCGGCGGACATCGCGCATGTGCCGGAGCTCGCGGTCGCCGAATGCGGGGCGGCCGCTCGGCAGCCGGGCGTCGCGCAGCTCGCGCTCGCCGCCGCCGAACGGGACGATCGAGTCGAGCGCGGTCCGGGCGAGCGAGGTTCGCTGCGCCTTCGTCAGGCCGTACGGCTCGGGGGCCAGCCGCCCGAGCTCGACGCGCGGAAACCAGCCGTGCGCGAGCACGTGCACGGCGTTCCCGATCAGCAGCACCGGGATCAGAACGGCGATGAATACGACGACTGCTCTACGAGCGCGGATGGGCGCGATCGTAGACGCGCCGCAGGCGCTTGCCGTCCACGTGGCTGTAGATCTGCGTCGTCGAGAGCGAGCTGTGTCCGAGCAGCTCCTGGATCACGCGCAGGTCGGCGCCGCCCTCAAGCAGGTGCGTGGCGAACGCGTGCCGGAGCTTGTGCGGGTTGGGGACCAGCCGGCGCAGCGTGCTTGTGTCGAGCCGCCGGCCGCGCGCCGAGATGAACACGGCGTTCTCCGCACCGGCGCCGGAGGCGCCACGCTGCTCAGGCCGGGCGCCGACAGCTTTGCTGGCGGCGCTTCCAGCCTTGAGCACCAGCTCCGGCCGTCCCTCGCGTAGGTAGCGAGAGAGCCGGAAGGCGGCCTCCTCTCCCAGGGGAACCGTCCGCTCCTTCCCGCCCTTGCCGCGAACGTGCAACAGCTCCTGCTCAAAATCGACGTCCTGGAGATCCAGCCCTACGGCTTCGGCGCTGCGCAGCCCGGCGGAGTAGACGAGCTCGACGAGCGCGCGGTTGCGCAGCCCTAGCGGGCCTTCCTGGCCCAGGGCGTCGAGCAGTGCGTCGACCTCGGCCGGCTTGGGCGCGATGGGCAGGCGGCGCGGGCGGCGGGGGGCGAACGACGCGACGGGAACGCGAGAGGGGCCGAGCGCCGAGCGCAGCAGCGCCCGAACGGCCGACAGCTTGCGGGCGATGGTTGCAGGCGCGAGCCGGGGCCGGCCACGGGCGAGCTGGGCTGCGTACTCGCTGAGCACACGAACGTCGACGTCCTCGAGGGTCAGCTTGCGCCCGCGGAGCCACGCCGCGAACTGCTCGACGTCGACGCGGTAGGCGCGCCGCGTCCCGTCGGAGAGCGCGGGGCTCGAGAGCAGGCGCTCGATCTCGTCCATGGACTGAGTTTCGGGGCCGCGGGAGTGAACCCTACGGGCGGGTGGGCGACGGGCCGGTGTCGGCAGCGTGGAACGGGTCGAAGGGCGTCCGCGGGCACGCGCCCCAGAGCCCGCGGTGCGCAGCGCGCGCCGCGAGCGCTGCCCCAAGCAACGGCCCGGCGTACCGCCCCCGGTCGTGGCCGTAGAACCAGACCGTTGCGGCACCGGCGCGGACGAGCTCCAGGTTCAGGTTGGCCGGGCCGCGGAAGAGGTAACGGAGGAGGCGCCCGTACCGGTCGACGTCGTCGAGCCCCGGGTCACCCTCGACTCGCACGATCGATCCCTGCGGTGCGAGCCGTCGCAGCAACGCACGGGCCTCGGCGCCGTAGCACTCGCGCTCCTGCACCTCCGGGGAGTCGATCTGGACGAGCCGGACGTGCTCGCCGTTCGCCAGGACGACGGTGTCGCCGTCGATCACGTACGCAATGCGGGCGAACTGCACGGGTGCGGCGGCCGAGGTCGTCGCGAGCACCAGCGCGAGTCCGAGCAGCACAAGGCCGGGCTTCATCGCTCCAGCGTAGTAGGGTCCCCGGCGGCGTATGAGGCTGGAGCATCTCTTCGACCTCGACCTGCGCTACGAGGGGGAGTACGTCATCGTCCGCCCGTACGGCGGTCTGGACGGCGTCGGGTACGCCTCGGGTGCGGGTCGTGCGACCGGCCCCCGCGTGGAGGGCTCGGTCCGCTTCTCGAACAACCCCCGTGTGCGGGGCGACGGCGTGCTGCTCGCCGATCTCGCGGGCGCGATCGCCACCGACGACGGCGCCCGGATCGTCTTCTCGCAGACGGGCCTCGGACGGAAGGACACGAACGGCCGCAGCTTCAGCGTCGCGCTGGCGATGACGCTCGAGTCGGACGACGACCGATACGCCTGGGTCAACGAGGGGCTGTGCGTTGCAGAAGCCTTCGTCGTCGGGCGCCGCGTGAAGATGCACGTCCACCGCCTGCTCGGGGAATAGGAGGCGCGGCGACTCTCCGCGGCGGCGGCACGTAGGATTCAGGTTTCAGCCGAGCTGGAACGAACAGGCGAGCAGAAATCATGGTGGTCACGACCGAAACCCCGCTGGGCTTCCACGGGCTCAATCCCGACGGACGCATCTACCGGCAACCGACCACGGCGCTCCTCTACACCCACGCGCTCGCACGGGATGAGGGTCACCTGGCCGAAGGCGGTCCGCTCGTCGTCGACACCGGCCGCTTCACCGGCCGCTCGCCGAAGGACAAGTTCGTGGTGCGCGAGCCGGGCTCCGAGGATCGGATCTGGTGGGGGAAGGTCAACCAGCCGCTGTCCGAGGAGCAGTTCGAGGGATTGCGCCAGAAGGTCGTCTCCCACCTTGAGACCCAGGACCTGTACGTGGTCGACGCCTTCGCCGGCGCCGACGTCGCACACCGGATCGCCGTCCGTGTCCTCACCGACCGGCCGTACCACGCGCTCTTCGCCAAGACGATGTTCATCGAGTCGGCGGTGGATGAGCTGGAGGAGTTCGAGCCCGACGTGCTCGTCCTGCACGCCCCGGCCGTGGAGGCCGACCCGGACGAGGACGGCACGCGCACCGGCACGTTCGTCGTATTGCACCCCAGCCGAGGCGAGGTGCTGATCGGCGGCACGTTCTACGGCGGCGAGATCAAGAAGTCGATCTTCACCGTCATGAACGACCGGCTCCCCCTGGAGGGCGTCCTGCCGATGCACTGTTCCGCGAACGTGGACGACCACGGGCGCGTCGCGATCTTTTTCGGGCTCTCCGGCACGGGCAAGACAACGCTCTCGGCCGACCCCGAGCGTGCGCTGATCGGAGACGACGAGCACGGTTGGGGCGACAGCGGCGTCTTCAACATCGAAGGGGGCTGCTACGCGAAGGTGATCCGCCTGTCGGCCGAGGCCGAGCCCGAGATCCACCGCATGACGCACACCTTCGGGACAATCCTCGAGAACGTCACCGTCGACGAGAGCGGTGTGCTCGATCTCGACGACTTCTCCAAGACCGAGAACACCCGAGCCGCCTACAAGCTGGAGCAGATCGCGAACGCGCTGCCCACGAAGCAGGCCGGCCACCCGAGCGCCGTGATCATGCTGACCGCGGACGCCTTCGGGATCCTGCCGCCGATCGCGCGGCTGACCCGCGACCAGGCGATGTTCTACTTCCTCTCCGGCTACACGGCAAAGGTGGCCGGTACGGAGATCGGCGTCACCGAGCCGCAGGCGACGTTCTCGACCTGCTTCGGCGCGCCGTTCCTGCCGCAGGAGCCGTCCGTCTACGCGCGGATGCTCGGCGAGAAGCTGACCGCCCACCCGCACGCGACGGTCTGGCTTGTCAACACGGGTTGGACCGGCGGGCCCTTCGGCGAAGGCCACCGTATGCCGATCCTCGCGACGCGCGCGCTGCTGCGCGCCGCGCTCGAGGAGGGCCTGCGCAGCGCGAAGTACCGTACCGACCCGGTCTTCGGATTCCAGGTTCCGGTTTCGGTGCCCGGCGTGGAGGACTCACTCCTCGACCCGCGCTCGACGTGGGTCGACCCCGAGGCCTACGACCGCAAGGCCCGCGAGCTCGCCCGGATGTTCCGCGACAACTTCGAGCAGTTCGCGGCGGCCGCAGGGCCTGAAGTCGCCGCCGCCGGCCCGACGGTGTAGCGGCGCACCTGCCGTCCCTTCCGATAGCGTCCGATGTCGTGGACGCGAAGCACGACGTGGTCGTGATCGGCGCCGGTCTCGCCGGCATGCGCGCCGCAGTCGAGGCTTTCGACGTCGGCGCGGATGTCGGAGTGATCTCCAAGATCCACCCCGTCCGGAGCCATTCCGGCGCTGCCGAGGGCGGGATCAACGCCGCGCTCGGGAACGCGTCCGAGGACGATCCCGAGAAGCACGCCTTCGACACCGTCAAGGGCTCCGACTACCTGGGCGACCAGGACGCGATTCAGGTGCTGTGCGACGAGGCGCCCGGCGACGTCTACCAGCTCGAGAACTGGGGCGCCGTCTTCTCGCGCACCGAGGACGGCCGGATCGCGCAGCGTCCGTTCGGCGCAGCCGGCGAGCCGCGCACCGCCTACGCGGCGGACATCACCGGCCACGTCCTCGTCCAGGTGATGTACGAGCAGATGATGAAACGCGACGTCCTCGTCTACGAGGAGTACTTCGCGTGGAAGCTCGTCGTCGAGGACGGCCGCTGCCAGGGCGTGATCTGCTGGGACCTGCTCAACGGAGGACTGAAGACGATCGGCGCCAAGACGGTGATCCTCTGCACGGGCGGTGCGGGCAGGCTCTACGTCGGGTCGACGAACGCCTACTCCTGCACCGGCGACGGGATGACAATGGCGCTGCGCGCCGGAGTCCCGTTGAAAGACATGGAGATGATGCAGTTCCACCCGACGACGCTCGCGCCGTCGGGCGTGCTGATCACCGAGGGTTGCCGCGGTGAGGGCGCCTACCTGCTCAACTCCGAGGGCGACCGCTTCCTGAAGAACTACGCGCCGAACGCCATGGAGCTGGCCTCGCGCGACGTGATCTCGCGCGCCGAGCAGACCGAGATCGACGAGGGCCGCGGCGTCGACGGCAACGTGCTGCTCGACCTCCGGCATCTCGGCGCCGAGAAGATCGTCGAGCGTCTCCACGGCACCCGCGAGCTCTCGATGGTCTTCGTCGGGATCGACCCGATCCACGAGCCGATCCCCGTCCGGCCGGGTGCCCACTACCACATGGGCGGGGTGGACACGGACGTCTGGGGACGCACCGAGCTGGAGGGGCTCTACGCGGCCGGCGAGTGCGCCTGCGTCTCGGTCCACGGGGCGAACCGCCTCGGCGGCAACGCGCTGATGGAGACGATCACCTACGGCAAGCGCTCGGGCCGCCACGCGGCAGAGTGGGCACTCGCGAACACGACCGTGACGGTGCCGCAGTCGTCGGTGTCCGACGCCGAGCGTGAGCTGAAGACGCTGCTCGACCGCACCGACGGCGAGCGGCCCTGGAAGATCCGCGACGAGTTGGGCCAGACGATGCACGAGAACTTCGGCGTCTTCCGGCGCGAGGACCAGATGCTCCGCCAGCAGCAAATCGTCGCCGGGCTGCGCGAGCGCTATGAGAACGTCGTCGTCGAGGACAAGGGCGACGTCTTCAACAGCGATCTGACCCAGGCGCTCGAGCTCGGCTTCCTGCTCGAGCTCGCCGACTGCATGATCGTCGCCGGACTCGGCCGGAAGGAGAGCCGCGGCGCGCACGCGCGGCCGCACGACTACCCCGACAGGGATGATGCGAACTACATGAAGCACACGATCGTGCGCTGGATCGCCGACCAGCCGGTGCTCGACTGGAAGCCGGTGACCGTGACCAAGTGGCAGCCCCAGGAGAGGAAGTACTGAGTGGAAGTGGCCCTGAAGATCTGGCGGTTCAACGCCGAGACCGGCGAGCGGGAGCTGAAGCGCTACGACGTCGAGGCGCCCGAGTGGGCCTGCCTGCTGGACGTCCTCGACATCGTCAAGGATCAGGTCGATGGCACGCTTGCCTTCCGCAAGAGCTGCCGGATGATGATCTGCGGCTCCTGCGGGATGCGCATGGACGGCCGCGCGATACTCGCTTGCAAGGAGCGCATGCTGCCGATCGTGGAGGCCGGCCACGTGCCCGTGATCTCGGCGATGGGGAACCTGCCGATCGTCAAGGACCTCGTCGTCGACATGGAGCCCTTCTGGCAGAAGATGCGCGCGATGAAGCCGTGGCTCCAGCCCGGCTACTCCGAGCCTCCGGACGGGAAGGAGTTCCTCATCTCGCAGGAGCAGGTTGAGGTGATCCACAAGGAGGCGCTCTGCGTCAACTGCGGCTGCTGCGTCTCCGAGTGCAACTCGATGGAGTCCGACCCCGAGTTCCTCGGGCCGGCCGCGCTCGCCAAGGGCATGCGGTTCGTCGGCGACGCGCGCGACCAGACGGGCGTCGAGCGGCTCGACGCCTACAACTCGGAGCACGGGATCTGGGACTGCACGCGTTGCTACTTCTGCACCGAGCGCTGCCCGAAGGGCGTCGACCCGCGTGATGCGATCGCGAAGCTCGGGGCCGAGTCGATCAAAGAGGGCATCGACCACGACATGGGCGCGAAGCACGCGAAGTGGTTCGTGACCTCGGCGAAGACGACCGGCTGGCTGCGAGAAACGGAGCTCGTGCCGAAGACGCAGGGGATCGTCGCCTCGATCAAGGACATCAAGCTCGCGATGAGCCTCGCCAGGCACGGGAAGGTGCCCCCGCCGTTCCCGCCGCACGTGGCCGAGGGCGTCAAGGAGGCGCGCGCGCTGTACAACCTCGTCAAGGAGCAGGGACGCGACGGTGCCGCCGGCATCGTCCAGGGCGAGAGGGGTCTTGCGTACATCGAGTTCGCCCAGGAGGCGGAGAAGGAGAAGGCGGAGTGAAGGTCGCGTACTACAAGGGCTGTCTCGCCTCGCTCTCGGCGAAGGAGCTCGACATCTCGACGCAGGCGCTCGCGCCGAAGCTCGGCCTGGAGCTGGAGGAGCTCGAGTCGGTCACCTGCTGCGGCGCCGGCGACATCCACGAGGCCGAGCCCGACTACTACCTGCACCTGAACGCGCGGATCCTCGCGTACGCGGAGGCGACCGGCGCCGAGACGCTGATGACGATCTGCAACGTCTGCACGCTCAATCTGCGGCAGGCGAACTGGCAGCTGAAGAACGACGAGGAGCTGCGCGGACGCGTGAACGAGAACCTGCAGCGGGTCGGCGTGCCGGCCTACTCGGGCGGAGTCGAGGTCAAGCACTTCCTCTGGCTGATCGCCGAGGGCGACGGCTACGAGCAGCTGAAGCAGGTCGCGCACCGCGGGCTGAAGGGGTTGAAGATCGCCCCCTTCTACGGCTGCCAGATCCTGCGGCCGTCGAAGATCCTCGGCTTCGAGGACCCCGACCGCCCGTGGTCGCTGGAGGCGATCATCACCGCCTGCGGCGGTGAGCCGATCGACTACCCGGCGAAGATCAAGTGCTGCGGCTTCCCGATCATCCAGGCCCGCGAGGAGACGGCGCTCGGCGAGCTGATCCAGCCGATCGAGCAGGCGACGGAGGCGGGGGCCGACGCGATCGTCACGCCCTGCCCGCTCTGCCACCTCTCGCTCGACGCCTGGCAGCAGAAGCTCGAGGCGGCGGGCGGCAGGAAGTACAACATGCCGATCCTCCACCTCTCGCAGCTGATCGGCGTCGCCGCCGGCTTCGAGGAGTCCGAGCTCAGGTTCAAGCGGCACGTCGTCTCCGTCGAGCCCATGGTCGAAAAGCTCAGAGTCTGAGAGCCGAGACCGTTCGGACCGGCCTGGCGGCGGCCGCGGGGATCGCGACCGGCGGCCTCGCCTGGGGGTTGTACGAGGCCGGCTGGGTGCGGCTGGTGGAGCTCGAGCTGGGCCTGCCGGGGCTCCCGCCCGACCTCGCCGGCCTGCGCATCGCGCACCTCTCCGACTTCCACTTCGGCATCCCGTCACCGGGGACGCGCGCGGCCGAGCGCGCTGCCGACTGGGTGGCGGAGCGGCGGCCCGACCTCGTCCTCATCAGCGGCGACCTGCTCTCCCGCCCGGCCGGGGCACAGCGCCTGCGCGCGTTGATCGACCGGTTGCCGCCGGTCTACGCCGTGCTCGGCAATCACGACTACGCGGACAGCCGTGACCCGTTCTCGAAGCCGGTCGGCGAGGTGGACCTGGGGCGGGGGAGGCTCCTTTCCGACGAAGCGGTCACGATCGAGCTCCGCGGCCGCCGCGTCCAGCTCGTCGGCGTGGATCCCAGGACGTACATGCGCCTCGAGGCCCGTCCCTGGGAGCTGGCCGACCCGGCCGCCGATCTGCGCATCCTGCTCTGCCACTTTCCGCGCGTCATCGACCTGATCCCGACAGGCTCCTTCGATCTCGTTCTCTCCGGCCACATGCACGACGGCCAGATCTCGCTCCCGTACCCGGGCGGGAAGCTCAGGCTCGCGCATCCGCGCGCGCCGTACAACCGCGGGGTGTACCGGCGGCCCGAGTCGGTGCTGCACGTCTCGCCGGGGCTCGGCACGACCTTCGTGCCGCTCCGTTTCTTCGCCAGACCCGAGGCAACCGAGCTCGTCCTACAATCCGGCTGATGGCGGGCCACGCGAGCATCTCGTCCGACGTTCTCGCGCGCTACGCGGGGGACGCCGCGCTCGAGGTCGAAGGAGTGCGCGGGCTCGTCGAGAGCCATCTGCTCCGGCACCGGCCCGTGAGGATCTCGGTCGCAGAGGACCAGAGCGTCTCCGTCGAGCTGCACCTCGCGCTCGAGTGGGGCGCGTCGTTCCCGGAGGTCGGCCGGGTGGTGCAGCAGCGGGTCGGCGAGTACCTGGGGCGGATGGCCGATTTGCACCCGGTGCGGGTGGAGGTCGTCGTCGGCGAGATCGGCTCCGTCGCGGTCTGATGGCGCCTCGCGTCGCCGGTCTGACCGGCGCCACGCTGGAGACGGCGCCGTCGGTCTGCCACGAATGCGTGTGGTGGCAGTCGCCGAATCGCCGCTCGGACAAGCGCCGCTGGATCTCCAAGGCAGAGGAGGAATGGGGCGCGTGGGGGACGGTGTATTACGACAGCGACGGGCGGCTGCTCGGCTCGATGCAGTACGGGCCGTCGGGGCTGTTCCCGCGCGGGGCCCAGCTCCCGGCCGGGCCGCCGTCAGCGGACGCGGTGCTGGTCACCTGCGCGTACGTCGTCGATTCCGCGACGCCGTGGGTGATGCAGTCTCTCTTCCTGGCTGCGATCGGCGACGCGAAGGACCGGGGCGCGAAGGCGCTGGAGACGTTTGCCTACCGCTACCCGGACGGCGCGTCGACGTACGAGCGGTTCCTCGTCCACCGCACCGCCTTTCCGTCTGACTTCCTCGCCGACTTCGGCTTCCGTACGGTGCGGGCCCAGGGTCGCGTCGAGCTGGCCCGGCTCGAGTTGGGCGGCCTCATTCCTGTCCACGAGGGCATGCCCGCGCGAGTCTTCCGCACCCTGAAGGAAGCCCTGACCCCGGCACCGGTGCCGCAGCGGCCGTGAAGGCAGGACAGGCTAGGCCGCGACCGCTTCGCGGCTGAGCAAGAGCTCGGCTATCTGGATCGCGTTCAGCGCGGCCCCCTTGCGCAGGTTGTCGCCAGCGAGGAAGAGGACGAGCCCGTTCTGCTCGGTCGGGTCCTGCCGGATCCGGCCGACGAGCACCTGGTCGCCGCCCGCCGCCTGGCCCGGCGAGGGAAAGTCGACGACCCGGACACTCGGGGCCGCCTCGAGGAGCCCGCGCGCGTCCTCGGCCGAGAGCGGACGCTCGGTCTCGATCCAGACCGCTTCCGCGTGCCCGACCATCACCGGCACGCGCACGCAGGTGGCGCTGATCGGCAGCTCGGGCAGCTCCATGATCTTGCGCGTCTCCTCGCGGAGCTTCGTCTCCTCGTCGAACTCGACGCCGTCGAAGTCCCAGTCCATGCGCAGGTCGTGCTCGTCCGGTCGCTCGCCGGCGAGCCGCTGCATCGCCGCGGCTCCCGCGCCCGAGACCGACTGGTAGGTCGCGACCCGCACGCGCCGCAGCCGCGCCGCGTCCTCCAGCGGCTTCAGCACGCACGTGAGCGGGATCGAGCAGCAGTTCGGGTTGGCGACGATGCCGTCGTGCTCGAGCGCCCGCGCGCCGTTCACCTCGGGGACGACGAGCGGGATGCCGTCGACGAGCCGGTAGGCGGCTGACTTGTCGACGACGACCGCGCCGCCACGCACCGCGTGCGGAACGAGCTCGCGTGAGCCCGACGTGCCGATCGAGAACAGGCAGAGGTCGAGGTCGCCCGCGGCGAGCGCCTCCGGAGTCGCCTCCTCCACCACCAGCGCTTCGCCCCCGAACGCGACCCGCGAGCCGGCAGACCGTTCAGACGCGAACGCCCGCACGTCGTCGTAGCCGCGCTCGGCGAGCAGCTCGAGCGTCACCGTACCCACGGCTCCGGTGGCCCCAACCACTCCGAGCCTAGGCATTCGCCCGTTCCTCCACGAAGAGCTGGAAGCGCTCGTGCACTGCCTGGACGGCGCGCTCGACGTCGGCGGCGCGCACGACACACGAGATGCGGATCGACGAGGTCGAGATGATCTCGATGTTGATCCCTGCTGATGCCAGCGCCTCGAACATGTCGGCGGCCACGCCCGGATGAGTCCGCATTCCTGCGCCGATGAGGGACACCTTGGCGATGTCGGAGTCCTGGGAGAAGCCGGCTGCGCCGACCTCCTTGCACGAGGCTGCGAGGATCGGCTCGGCGACGGCCAGGTCGTTCTTCGGCAGCGTGAACGAGATGTCCGTCAGACCCTGCTCGGAGACGTTCTGGACGATCATGTCGATGTTCACGCCGGAATCGGCGAGCGCGCGGAAGACGAGTGCCGCGACACCGGGGCGGTCGGGGACCCCGGTGATCGTCACCTTCGCCTCGGACGTGTCATGCGTGACTCCCGAGATGATCGCCTTCTCCAGCAACCGCTCGTCCTCCTCCCGGATCCACGTGCCCTCCGCCTCGCTGAAGGTCGACCGCACGTGCAGGCGCACGCCGTGGTTGCGGGCGAACTCGACTGAGCGTAGCGCCATCACCTTCGCCCCGGAAGCGGACATCTCGAGCATCTCCTCGTAGGTGACCATCGGCAGCTTGGAGGCGTTGGGGACGATCCTGGGGTCGGCCGAATAGACGCCCTCGACGTCGGTGAAGATCTCGCAGCTGTCGGCGCCCAGGGCGGCGGCGAGCGCGACGGCGGTGGTGTCGGAGCCGCCGCGGCCGAGCGTCGTGATCTCCTGTCCGGTGGAGACGCCCTGGAAGCCGGCGACGAGCACGATCTTCCCCTCGTCCAGGGCCGAGTGGATCCGCTGAGCCCGCACCTCGACGATCTTCGCCTTCGTGTGGGTCGTGTCGGTGACGATCCCCGCTTGCGAGCCCGTTAGCGAGATCGCCTCGTGGCCGAGGTCCTCGATCGCCATCTCCGCGAGCGCGCACGAGATGCGCTCACCCACGGAGATCAGCATGTCCATCGCCCTCGGCTTCGGCCGCTCGGAGATCTCGTGCGCGAGCGCGACGAGGTCGTCCGTGGTGTCGCCCATCGCCGAGAGAACGGCGACGACGCGACCGCCCCGTTCCTTTTCGGAAACGATCCGGCGCGCGACCGCCTGGAGCCGCTCCGGGTCGCCGACGGACGTGCCGCCGAACTTCATCACCAAGGTGCCGACGCGGCCCGCGTCGTCACGGGCGATGTCGGGGATGATCTCGTAGTCGGTGGCGGCCACAGGTGATCGAAGCCTAGCGACGGCCCCGGGCCATACCCATCCATTGGCCCACAAAAAATGCCGAACCGGCTAACCCGAGGGCCAACCGGTTCGACATCGGGGAATCTAGTGCGCAGGGTGACGGCGCACAAGGGGGGTCGCTGCGGAAGTTCGCTCTTTGCGAAGTAATTCTGCCCACGCGGCCGAGCCGCGTGAGGCAGGGCACCAGCCACGGGTGTTTTGGCCGTGGCTGGCTTTCGTTTGGGCTACATCTCGCGGCGGCCCGCGAGGGCGCGGCCGAGGGTGACCTCGTCCGCGTACTCGAGGTCGCCGCCGACGGGCAGTCCGCTCGCGAGCCGGGTCACGCGCACGCGTCCGCGGAGCCGGTCGGCCAGGAAGGCGGCGGTCGCTTCGCCGGTCATGTTCGGGTTCGTCGCCAGTACGACCTCCTGCACGCCGTTCCGCTCGACCCGCTGGAGCAGTTCGTCGATCCGCAGGTCGGCGGGCTCAACACCGTCGATCGGCGAGAGCGCGCCGCCGAGGACGTGGTACAGCCCGCGGTACTCGGCGGTTCGCTCCACCGAGATCAGATCGGCAGGCTGCTCGACCACGCAGATCAGGGCGTGGTCACGGCGGACGTCGAGGCAGATCGCGCACACCTCTTCCTCGGTCAGGTTGCCGCACTCGCGGCAGAAGCGGACGCGCTCTTTGACTTCCACGATCGCGGCCGCGAGCGCCAGCGCCTCTTCCTTGGACACGCGCAGCAGGTGGAAGGCCAGCCGTTGCGCGGTGCGCTGGCCGACGCCCGGCAGGCGGGTCAGTTGCGCGACGAGGTTTTGAACGGACGGTGAGAACACTGCGAACACCGTACGCTACGGCCCGAACCCGACGTAGGAGGTGTCCCGAATGGCAGTCGTCTCGATAATGAAGTTCTCCGGCGACTCGGACGAGTTGGCGGCGAAGCTGCGCGAGCACGTTCGCCCTGTCGGCATGGAGCTCGCGCCGAAGCACGGCGGTCTCGGCACGATCATCGCCCGCACGGACGACGGCGTGATGGTGATCAACCTCTGGGAGACCGAGGAGGGTCGCCATGCGATGGCCGAGGAGCCGGCCGTCCAGGAAGCGCTCGAGGCCGGCGGCTTCCCCCCGCCCAGGTTCAAGGGCTACGACGTGGTGGAGATGGTGATCCGGCCGGAGGCGGTTCGGGGCTAGAGCCCGGGCAGCCCGAGGCTGCCCAGCGTCCCGCCGAGTCGTGACTGAACGCGAGCCTGCGCGGAGCGCAGGGCCTCGTTCACCGCTGCCAGGACGGTGTCCTCGAGCAGCTCGGGGTCGTCGGGGTCGATCGCCTTCGGGTCGATCTTGATCTCCTTGATCTCGCCGGCGCCGGTCGCCCTGACGGTGACGAGGCCGCCGCCGGCCGAGGCCTCGACGATCTCCTTCGCCAACTCCGCCTGAGCCTGCGCCATCTGCGCCTGCATCTGCTGCGCCTGCTGGAGCAGCTGGTTCATGTCAAAGCCCTTGGCCATGGCTAATCGTCTACCTCCCGCGCGTCGAAGGTCTCCTTGATCAGTGCGACGAAGTCCTCCTCGCTGGGAGGCTCCTCCTCAGCAGGGTCCTCACCGTTCTCACCGAGGGCAAACTCGAGTCGGAGCCGCCGCCCCGTGACCTCGAACAACGCGTCGGCGAGCAGGTCGACGTTCTTCTGGTCCTCGGCCAGCTGCCGGTGGAAGGCCGCGCTCGCGGGGAACTCGAGCGTCAGGCGGTCGTCGTCCAGCGCCGCCGGGTGCGCCTCGCGCAGCATCGAGGCGGTCGGGATCGAGCGCCGCTCGATCGCGGGCAGCACCGTTCGCAGCCACGCCTCCTGGAGCTGGCCGAGCTCGAGGGACGGCGGCTCTGGCTCGTCCTGCGCCGCGGGCTCCGGCTCGGCCTCAGCCTGTGGAGAGTCCGTTACAGGGACTGTCCCTGGGACACGGCCGGAAGGGGCACGCTGCTCGAGCCGTTCGAGCCGGTAGGCGGTGGACTCCGCGGAGAGATCGGCGCTCGGCCGCGTCACCTTGATCAGCGCAAGCTCGAGCGGCAGCCGCGGATCGCCGCCCTGGCGCATGTCGTCGACCGCGACCGCGAGCAGGTCACAGAGCCGCAGGACGGTCGCCTCGCCGAGCTGGTTCGCCTGCGAGCGCAGCCGCTCGCGCGTTTCCTCGGTCACGGGCAGCGTCTCCGGCACCTCGCCCATGTGCTGGACGAGCATCAGGTGCCTCAGGTGCTCGAGCAGATCGGTGACGAGGCGGCCCAGATCCTGGCCCTGCTCGGAAAGCTCCTCGATGAAGACGAGCGCGCCCGCCGTGTCCCGGTCGACGATCAGGTCGCAAAGCCGGAACAGCGCCTCCTCCTCGACTGCCCCGAGGAGCTGGAGGACCGCCTGGACGGTGATCTGGCCTTCGGTCGCGGCCGAGAGCTGGTCGAGGGTCGACTCCGCATCGCGGTACGCGCCCCGGGCGCTGCGGGCGATCAACGAGAGCGCCGCATCCGGTACTTCGATGTTCTCGCCGTCGGCGATCCGGCGAAGCTTGCGGACGAGGTCCGGCAGCCTCGGCCGCGAGAAGACGAATGTCTGGCACCGCGAGCGGACGGTCGGGAGCATCTTGGCGAGGTCGGTCGTGCAGAAGACGAAGACGAGGTGGGGTGGAGGCTCCTCGATCAGCTTCAGTAGCGCGTTGAAGGCGGCGTCGGTGAGCTGGTGCGCCTCGTCGAGGATGTAGACCTTGTAGCGGCCCTCGACCGGCTGCAGCACGACGCGCTCGCGGATCTCGCGGATGTCGTCGATCCCCCGCTGGGACGCCGCGTCCATCTCGACGACGTCGAGCGAGGTGCCGGCGGCGATCGTCACGCAGGCGTTGCAGGTCTTGTCCGGGGTGGGGGTCGGGCCCTGCGCGCAGTTCAGCGCCTTCGCGAGGATGCGCGCGAGCGAGGTCTTGCCGGTGCCGCGTGGACCGGCGAAAAGGTATGCCTGGCGCCCCTGCCCGGAGCCGATCGCGTTCTTCAGCGTCCGGACGACTGCGTCCTGCCCCACCACCTCGTCGAAGTCCTGGGGCCGGTACTTCCGGTACAGCGCCGTCACTCCAACGATTCAAGCAGAATCCCCCGGCCATGCCGCTGTGGATTTGCGACGCCGCCCGATGAAAACGCCCGGCCGCGCGGCCGCCGTCGAAACGGCTTCCCCGGGAGGAACCCGAGCCGCTTGCTCGGGCCAGGCCTGACCGCGGCACCTGGGAGGAACTCCTTAGCGCTGCTTCCTTCCGGACCTGACGCGGTTCGAAGGCTCCCAGTGCGCGGAACCTGGCCGTCAACGCTGCGCGCTTGGGCCCAGGCCCCGGAAAACCCGCCCCTCGGGCGGTATTCGGCCCCGCTATAGCGGATTGCGGGTTCAGAGAACCGCTAGCTCCCCGCCTAGCGCGACCGGGCGCGTCCAGCGTACCAAGCGTTGTACGGTTCGGCCCCACACACCGTCTCTCGGGTTTCAAGTGCGAGTAGCTACCCTTCGGACTCGCCGGGGCGCGTAGCTCAGCGGGAGAGCGCCCGCTTCACACGCGGGAGGTCGCTGGTTCGATCCCAGCCGCGCCCATTCACCGGCTCTGGGTCGCAGACAGAGGTTGACCCACTCGTTCCGATGAGGAGTTGGGGTGCACGCATGACCGCCATCCCCCTGATGCGGAACGACACGTATGACATCGGCCGCGCCGAGTTCGAACTTGATCAGAGTGGCGACTTGGGGCCGGCGTTTGAATCCCGCCCGGCGTCTTCTTGCCCGCGCTCGATCCGCTCCTTGTCCTTGGCGACCGTTTCCTGCCGCAACTCCTCGGCATCGGCCGTTTCGCTCGTGGTCAACGGGCCTGTCGGCGGTCGGTGGCCACCGGGCAAGCGTTCGAGAAAGGTGCGCAAGCGCTTCACGCGGAGAGCGTACCCAGGGCGACCACGGCGTGACCACCTGCGCCAGCAACCCTTACGCCCTGAGCGCCGCGACATAACGAACCCACGTCGGCAGCTTCACCCTTTCGGGGCGAAGCGAATTGCCGGGGTGCCTCCTACACTGACTGAGCCGTGCAGACCTGCCCGAATTGCGGGGAGGAAAATCCCGCGAAATTTCGCCTCTGTGGCCCCTGTGGGACGCCGCTCGTTGAGGTTTGCGCTGATCGGTCAGGCGCTATAGCGTCGAGCCGTTAGCGACGAACAAGGAAGGGGGAGCCATGACTGTCGACCTCGATGCCTATCGGGAGCAGAGTCTCGCGACGTGGGGGGAGATGGCACGGGGCTGGGAGGAGCGCCGCGAGTGGCTGATGGACATCACCGGGCGGGTCAACGCCTGGCTGGTGGAGAAAGCGGATCCGCAGCCGGGCCAAACCTTCCTTGACATCGCTGCCGGCACCGGCGATCTCGGCCTGGCGGTCGCTGAGCGCGTCGGCGCAGGCGGCCATGTGATCTCGAGCGACTTCTCGCCGAACATGGTCGAGGTCGCCCGCCGCAACGGCGAGGCCCGAAGCCTGACCCAGGTCGAGTACCGGGTACTGGACGCCGAGAAGATGGATCTCGACGACGACAGCGTCGACGGCGTGGTCTGCCGCTGGGGCTACATGCTGATGGCGGACCCCGCTGCGGCGCTCAGGGAGACAAGACGGGTGCTCCGCGACGGCGGGCCGCTGGCCTTCGCTGTCTGGGCACCCCCCGACCGCAATCCGTGGGCGGCTATACCCGGGATGACGCTTGTGCAGCGTGGCCACATGCCGCCGCCCGAGCCGGGAGCACCCGGGATGTTCGCAATGGGAGACCCGGGCCGCATCCGCGAGCTGGTCACGCAGGCCGGGTTCGCCGAGCCGGACCTGGAGGAGATCCCGCTCGAATTCCGCTACGCCAACTTCGACGACCTCTGGGATACACTCGTCCGCATCACGGGCCCACTTGCCCGCGCGATCAAGGCACTGCCCGACGCCGAGCGGCAGGCGACACGCACGGCCATCGAGGAAAACGTCGAGTCGTACCGCAATCAGGACGGTTCCTACAGCGCTCCGGCGGTAACGTGGGGCGTCCGCGTGCGCTGATCAGCAAGAAGGGAGGCCCCTGACGGGGGCCTCCTCGTCGATCTACGGCTCTCAGGTGAGGACTACGGCTTGTGGACGGCGTGAAGCTCGATGACCTCCTGCTTGATCTCTCCCGGCACGTTCGGGACGACGTGCTCGTTGAAGAAGCTGTCGTGCTGCTCCTTCGTCTCCCAGACCTCGGCCACGCAGGCTCCCTGCGAGTCCTCATACGCGACGTGGAACACGAAGCCCGGCTGCTGCTTGACCAGCGCGACGAGCGGCGGCGAGATCTGGTCGTAGTCCGCCATGGTGAACCCATCGACGCGGTGTCGGATCAGGACAGGCATGCGATCCCCCTTCGAGGATGCCGAAGCTGGGACCGTTACACATCGGATCCCTCGCTGCCGGTTTACTAGGATTCGCAGGTGGCGACGGTGGACAAGCGGCAGGCCTGGCTTCGCGTTCCCGGTGAGGACGAAGCGCCGCCGGCCGTAGCGAAGCTCTTCGACAAGGCGTCCGAGAAGCTCGGCTTCATCCCCAACGTCCTGCGGGTCTACGCGCTCCGGCCCCGGCACCTCGAGCTGTGGGACGCGTTCTACGACGACCTGATGCGCGGCGAGTCGGGGCTGACCAAGCCGCAGCGGGAGATGATCGCGGTCGTCGTCTCGACGGTGAACCGCTGCCACTACTGCATGGTCTCTCACGGCGCCGCGCTGCGGAAGCTGACCGGCGACCCCATCCTCGTCGAGCAGCTGCGGACGAACTACAAGTACGCGGAGCTCGAGCCGCGCGAGCGGGCGATGCTCGACTTCGCGGTCAAGCTGACCGAGCAGTCGTCGAGCTGCTCCGAGGATGACGTGGAGGCCTTGCGCGAGGCCGGCTGGAGCGACGAGGACATCATGGACATCGCCCAGGTGGCGGCGATGTTCAACTTCACGAACCGGCTCGCCAGCGGGCTCGGCTGGGTGCCCAACGACGAGTTCGTCGGGCTCGGCCTGCCCTAGATGATTGATTCCCAACTCACGCAGCCGCGGCTGGGGGCCTGCACGCGGCGCATTGCGCC
>DATCPA010000078.1:0-2474 GCA_036564335.1 Gaiellaceae bacterium | reverse complement strand
CGTTCGCCGGCCGGCCGCCGACGGTGATCCTGCTCGCCGGTCTGCAGGGCTCCGGCAAGACGACGGCCGCCGCGAAGCTCGCGCTGCTGCTGCGCAAGGAGGGCAAGTCGCCGGCGCTCGTCGCCGCCGACCTCCAGCGTCCGGCCGCGATCGACCAGCTCGAGCAACTAGGGCGGCAGATTCAGGTACCCGTCTACACCGAGGAGCGCGCCGACCCCGTTGCCGCCGCACGCAAAGGCATCGAGTGGGCCAAGGAGCAGGGCGCCGACGCTGTCATCGTCGACACCGCCGGTCGCCACCAGGTTGACGAGGCACTGATGGAGGAGCTGGCCCGGATCAGCCGCGAGGTCAAGCCGACGAATGTGCTGCTCGTCCTCGACGCGATGACGGGCCAGGAGGCCGTGAACGTGGCGGAGGCTTTCCAGGAGCGCGTCGCCTTCGACGGCATCGTCCTGACGAAGCTGGACGGCGACGCCCGCGGCGGCGCCGCCCTGTCCGTCCGCGCGGTCACCGGGCGGCCGATCAAGCTCGCCTCGGTCGGCGAAAAGCTCGACCAGCTCGAGTGGTTCCACCCCGACCGGATGGCCTCGCGGATCCTCGGCATGGGCGATGTGCTGACGCTGGTCGAGAAGGCGGAAGCGGCGGTCGACGCGGACGAGCAGGCGGAGCTGGAGAAGCGCCTCCGTGCCGGCGAGTTCACGTTCGACGACTTCCTTGCCAGCTACAAGATGCTGCGCCGGATGGGCCCCCTCAAGGGCGTAATCTCGATGATCCCCGGGCTCGGCAAGCAGCTGCAGGGCCTGGACGTGGACGAGCGCGAGCTGGGGCGCGTAGAGGCAATCATCCTCTCGATGACTCCCCGCGAGCGCAGCGTCCCGCATTCGATCGACGGCTCGCGCCGGCAGCGGATCGCCCGCGGCAGCGGTACGACGGTGCAGGAGGTGTCGCGCCTGCTGAACGCCCGCAAGGAGATGCAGAAGCTGATGAAACAGATGGGGAAGGGCAAAATGCCCACGTTCCCCCAACAGATGCCCAAAGTCGGTAGGAGGTAGTAGATGGCAGTACGGATGAGGCTGACCCGTGTCGGGTCGAAGAAGAACCCGATCTACCGGGTTGTGGTCGCAGACTCGCGCTCGCCGCGCGACGGCAAGTTCATCGAGATCGTCGGTCGCTACAACCCGCAGCACGATCCTTCGCTGATCGAGTTCGACGAGGCGAAGGTGAAGGACTGGCTCTCGAAGGGCGCCCAGCCCTCCGACGCCGTCTCGCGGCTGCTGAAGGCCAAGAACATCGCGTGACACCGGGCGCCGAGCTCGTCGAGTACCTCGCGCGCCGGCTGGTCGAGAGTCCGGACGCGGTCAGCGTCGACGAAGTCGAAGAGGACGGCGCGCTCGTGATTCAGCTGCGGGTCGCGACGGAAGACCTCGGGCGGGTGATCGGGCGCGGCGGCAGGATCGCGCGCGCCCTGCGCACTCTCGTCCGGGCCGGCGGTGCGCACGGGGACAGGCGCGTGCTGCTCGAGATCGTTGAGTAGTTTCGTACAGGTCGGCCGCGTCGGCCGGGCGCACGGCCTCGACGGCTCGTTCGTGGTCGAGCACGCCAGCGAGAACGAGGCGCTGTTCGACGTCGGCGCCGCCCTCTTCGCGGGCGGCGAGCCCGTCACGGTCGCAGCCCGGAAGCGGTCGGGCGGCCGCCTCGTCGTCAAGCTCGACCGGGATGTGCCGCGGGGGGCGGAGCTGACGGTCCCGCGGGCCCAGCTTCCCGAGCCGGCAGCGGACACCTACTACGTCTTCCAGCTGATCGGGCTGGAGGTCGTCGAGGAGGGGGGCCGTCGTCTCGGTTCGATCCAGGACGTTGCGCCCGGTGTGGCGAACGACGTCCTCATGCTCGACTCCGGGCTCGCTTTGCCGATGCAGGAGGACTGTGTGCGCGAGATCGACATCGAGGGCGGCCGGGTCGTGGTCGCCCGCGGATTCGGGGATGGGTAACCTCACAACGCCGGTGCAGATCGACGTTTTTACTCTGGTCCCGCATGCGTTCGGGTGGCTCACCGAACAGCGCCCGCTTGCAACCGTGCTCGGGACAGAGCTGGACCTGCGCCTGTTCGGCTACAGGGACTCCACTCCGCTTCCGAACGGGCAGGTGGACGACGCCCCGTACGGCGGCGGTCCGGGGATGGTGCTCCGTGTCGACGTGGCCGCGGCGGCGCTGGATGCCGTCTACGGCGGCGTGCCCGAGCATCGCGTGATCGCGCTCACGCCGCAGGGCCGTCAACTCGACCAGGCGACGGTCGAGGAGCTGGCCTCGGAAGAGCGGCTGACGCTGCTCTCGGCGCGCTTCGAAGGCTTCGACGAACGGATCCTCACTCACCTCTGCTCCGACGCGATCTCGATCGGCCCGTACGTTCTCTCGGGTGGGGAGCTGCCGGCGATGGTGCTGGTCGACGCGATCGCGCGGCTGCAGCCCGGTGCGCT
>DATCPA010000054.1:0-6597 GCA_036564335.1 Gaiellaceae bacterium | reverse complement strand
GGCGGGCCGCCGATGAAGATCGTCCCGGTGCCGCGGACGATCACCGTCTCGTCGCTCATCGCCGGGACGTAGGCACCGCCGGCCGTGCACGAGCCCATCACGGCCGCGATCTGCGGGATCCCCTGCGCCGACATCCGCGCCTGGTTGAAGAAGATGCGGCCGAAGTGATCGCGGTCGGGGAAGACCTCCGCCTGAAGCGGGAGGAAGGCGCCGCCGGAGTCGACGAGATAGATGCAGGGCAGCCGGTTCTGCTCGGCGATCTCCTGTGCGCGCAGGTGCTTCTTGACCGTGAGCGGGAAGTAGGTGCCGCCTTTCACGGTGGCGTCGTTGGCGACGATCACGCACTCGAGGCCCTCGACCACCCCGATGCCTGTGACGATCCCGGCGGACGGAGCCTGGTCGTCGTACAGGCCCCAGGCCGCCAGCGCGGAGAGCTCGAGGAACGCGCTGTCGGGGTCGACCAGCAGGTCGATCCGCTCGCGGGCGGTGAGCTTCCCACGCGAGCGGTGGCGCTCGAGCGATTTTTCGCCGCCGCCGCGGGCGACCTGCGCCGTCCGCTCGCGCAGCTCTGCGACGAGGCCGGCCATCCGCTCCCGGCGGCGGGCAAACAGGTTGCCCTCGCGCTCGGCCTGCGACGCCAGCACCGCCATCGGTCCGGAGCCTATCCGCTCAGCCTTGGCGAAGGTTCTGCCGATACGAGGTAGCGCCGGTGCGGCCTGCTGGGAGAGGCAGAAAAGCAGACCGCACCGGCTTACTACGATCCGCACACCGGCAAGCCGATGCGTCCTCGCGGCCGTAGCCGTTCTAGCGTAACGCTCGACGCAGGCGCTGTCACCGTCGGCGTGCCGTACGATCTCGCCCCAATGGTCGTTCGCAGCCGGCTGGCCGATGTCACCAGGGAGCTCAGCGCCGTCTGCATGGGGCGGGCTCAGGCCGAGCTCGTCATCCGCAACGGCCGGCTCGTCGACGTGCACACGCGGGAGGTTCTCGACGGCGTGGACGTCGCGATCGCGCACGGGCGCGTCGCGATGTTCGGCGACGTGGCGCACACGATCGGCCCCGAGACGGAGACGATCGACGCCGAAGGCGCCTACCTCGTCCCGGGCCTGATCGACACCCACCTCCACGTCGAAACCGTGATGCTGACCGTCACGCGTTTTGCGGAGGCGGTGCTCCCGCACGGCACGACGGCGGTGTTCATCGACAACCACGAGATGGCGAACGTCTTCGGCCTGGAGGGGATGCGCTGGATGCTCGAGGAGGGGCGAGGGCTGCCGTTGAAGGTCTTTCTCGCGGTGCCGTCGTGTGTGCCGGCGCTGCCCGGCTTCGAGGACTCCGGCGCGTCGCTCGGCCCGGAAGAGATTCGCGAGGCGCTCGGCTGGGATGGTGTCGCCGGGCTCGGCGAGATGATGAACATGCCCGGCGTGATCGATGGCGACGAGGCTGTTCATGCCGCGATCACCGCCACGCTCGAGCGCGGCAAGCCCGTCACCGGCCACTGGAGCCTCGCAGGCTGGAACGATCACCGCCTGCAGGCGTACATTGCGGCCGGCGTCGACTCGTGTCACGAGACGACCTCGCGCGAGGACGCGCTTGCCAAGCTGCGCGCCGGCATGTGGGTGCAGTTCCGCGAGGGCACGACCTTCCGGGACGTGGCAGCGCTTGCGCCGGTGCTGACGGAGGACGGCGTCGACTCGCGCCACTGCCTGCTTGTCACCGACGACCTGTTGCCGGAGACGATCGTCGCGAAAGGCCACATGGACCACGTCGTCCGCCGGGCCATCGAGGAGGGCATCGATCCGCTCGTCGCAATCCAGATGGCGACCCTGAACGGCGCCGAGTACTTCAACCTGCGGCACGACCTTGGCTCGATCGCCCCTGGCCGGCTTGCCGACATCCTCTTCGTCGAGGACCTGGAGGACTTCCGGCCGCACCGCGTGCTGGCCGACGGTCGCGAGCCGGGGGAGCTTCCCTTCTACGAGTACCCGCCCGAGGCGTACGGGTCGATCCGGCTTGCGCGCCCGCTGACGGAGGCCGATCTGCGGGTCGAGGCAGACGGGGAACACGTCCGGGTCCGAGCGATCGGCATCGCGTCGGGCAGCGTGAGGACCGAACACCTGCTCGTCGAGCTCCCGGTCACCAACGGCGAGGTCGGGCCCTCGGTCGAGCTCGACGTGGCGAAGGCGGCAAGCGTCGAGCGCCACGGCGGCCCCGGCACGATCGGCCTCGGTTTCATCAAGGGGTTGGGCCTAGGCCGGGGCGCGGTTGCCAGCACGGTCGCCCACGACAACCACAACATGCTCGTGGCCGGGATGAACGACGCCGACATGGTGTTCGCGGTCGAGCGGCTGGTCGAGGCGGGGGGCGGGATGGTCGCAGTCGCGGACGGCGAGGTGCTCGCCCTCGTCAGCCTGCCGATCGCGGGGCTGATCTGCAACCGGCCGGTCGCGGAGCTGGCAACGGAGACGCTCGCGCTGAGCGAGGCCTACCGTGAGCTCGGCTCGCCGATCGAGGATCCGGCGATGATCTTCTCGTTCCTCTCGCTCGGGGTGATTCCCGCGCTCCGGCTCACCAACCGCGGACTCGTGGACGGCGTCGCCTTCGAGCTCGTATCGCCGCTCGTGTGAGCCTCTGGCTGGCTGCCGTCGTGATCGCTGCGTCGGTCGCAGCCATGGTCGCGGTGATGCTCGGCCTGCGGCGGGTCGCCCCGGCCGGAGGTCACTTCCACGACTCCGACCGAGCCTCGAGCGTGCTCGGCTTCATCGGCGGAGGCTTCGCAGTGCTGCTCGGGTTCGTCGTGCTGCTCTCCTTCCAGGGGTACAGCAACGCGAAGAACAAGGCGGAGGACGAGGCGACAGCCGTCTTCGAGCAGTACGAGATCGCGTCGCTCTTCCAGCCGGCTGCAAAGCGGAACCAGCTCTGGGGGGAGCTCGTCTGCTACGCCCGCGCCGTGATCAGCGACGAGTGGCCCGCGATGGAGCACGGCGGCCGCAGCGAGCTCGTCGACCGGTGGATCGAGCGGATCGAGGCGGAGGTGCCCACGGCGGAGATCGCGACGATGACCGAGGGCACGGCCTACCAGCAGTGGTTCGAGAAGCAAGCGGACCGGGACAACGCGCGGAGGCAGCGCCTGCTCGAGGCGGGAGGGACGCTGCCCGCGCTCCTCTGGGTGATGCTGATCATCGCAGCCTGCTCTGTTGTGGGTTTCGTGCTTCTCTACGCCGACCCGTCCGAGCGAGCCGTGGGGCAGGGGATGTTCATCGGCGGGGTCACGGCGGTGGTCGTCTCGAGCCTGCTCGGCGTGGCGCTGCTCGCCTCGCCGTTCCAGGGCGGCCACGGCGCCGTCCATCCGAAGGGCATGCAGTACACGATCACGCTGATCGAGGCGGAGGCGCCGCTGCTCCACGACCCACACGCCACACCCTGCGACGAGCGCGGGAACCCGGTCTAGGGCTCGGCTCGGATCAGGCGCCCGTGCCGATCGAGGAACCTAGCGCGTTCGGCGCTTCTGCTGGGGGCTCGGCATCCGGCCCTTCTGCATCCGCTCCATCGCGCGGCGCTCGGCCCGGTTGCGTGGCTCTTCGAAGGCGCCCTGCTGGCCGGCCGCCTCCATCCACGCCTTGCGCTCCTCGGCGCTGAGCGCGCTGAGTGCCTGTTGTGCACGGGCCGGATCTTTGTCCGCCCCGACCCGCTTGAGCTTCTTCATCGCTCCGGCTAGCTCCGGGTTGTAGCGCTCGATCGCCGCGTTCGATGCCTTCTCGATCAGGCGCTTCATCAGGGGCACCTTCGAGGCGAAGGCGATGACCGGGCGCAGGTAGCGGCCGCCCTGGACGCGCGCGAGCAAGGTCAGCGCCCCGAGGACGACGAGCAGGCCGCCCAGAATGAAGACGGGGATCAGGTACACGAGCATGCGGCAGGCATGGTATCGCCCGCGCGCATCGGGCAAGCTCATGACGTGCGATCGTTCGACCGCCGTGAGTTGCTCGCCAGGGGCGCCGGAGCGGTGATCGCAGGGAGCATCGCCGGCCGGCTCGCCGGCGAGGCGGTGGCGGCGAACCGTGTCGACCCGCGGCTGCGCGAGCTTCAGCGGCTCGTCTCCGGCCCGGTGCTCGGGCCGCGCTCGAGCGCCTACGACACGGCGCGCCTCGTCTACAACGAGCGCTTCGACGACGTGCGGCCGCTCGCCGTCGTTCGGCCGGTGCGCGTGGCCGACGTGCAGGCGCTCGTCCGCTGGTCGCAGAAGACCGGAGTCGCCATCGTCCCCCGCTCGGGAGGCCACAGCTACGCGGGCTACTCGACCGGCTCCGGCGTCGTGGTCGACCTCTCCGCCCTGCGCGGAGTCCGGGTGGAGGGCAGGTTTGCCGTCGTCGGGGCCGGCACGCGCCTGATCGACGTCTACGCGGCGCTGGCCGGACAAGGCGGGACGATCCCCGCCGGATCCTGCGCAACGGTCGGGATCGGGGGGCTCGCTCTCGGCGGCGGCATCGGGCTCGCCTCTCGGCGGCTGGGCACGACATCCGACAACGTCGAGTCGCTCCGGATCGTGATCGCCGACGGGCGGGTGCTGGACTGCGACGCGCACCGCCACGCCGACCTGTTCTGGGCCTGTCGCGGCGGTGGGGGGCGCAACTTCGGGATCGTCACGAGCCTCCGTCTCCGTGTCTCACCTGTCTCGACCGCCTCGTACTTCTTCGCGTCGTGGCCCTGGGAGGCCGGGCCGGAGATCGTGCCCGCCTGGCAGCGCTGGGCTCCGCACGCGCCGGATGCGCTGATGACGCTCTGTCGCCTGTCGACCGGTGGCTCCGTGCCTGCGCTCCAGGTGTTCGGGCAGTACCTCGGGCCCGAGTCGAAGCTGAGGGGGCTGCTCGCGCCGCTCCTTCATGCGGCAACGCCGTCGAACCTCACCACGGGCACGTCCGGCTACCTCGACCTGATGCTGCGCTGGGCCGGGTGCCTGGGTCGCTCTCAGGCGGCCTGCCACCTCGTCGCGGAGCACGGCGTCCTCGAGCGGGCCACCTTCTCGGGCAAGTCCGACTACGTCGCGAAGCCGTTCCCGGCCCGCGCGGTACGCGTGCTGCAGCACCGCCTCGAGGCTCGCCAGTCGTCGGGCCACGGCTCCGGCGCGCTGATCATGGACGCGTACGGCGGCGCGATCGGCCGCGTTCGCCCGGACGCCACCGCCTTCGTCCACCGCTCGCCGCTCTGCTCGATGCAGTACCTGGCGTACTGGGGGGCAGATCGGCACGAGGCGGCATCGCTCGCCTGGATCCGTGGCTTCCACGGCGCAATGCGGCCCTATGTGACGGGTGCCGCCTATCAGAACTACGCCGATCCCGACCTGAAGGACTGGCGGCGCGCGTACTACGGCTCGAACTACGCGAGACTGGTCGACGTGAAACGGCGTTACGACCCCGATCGGCTCTTCCGCTTCCCACAGGCGATCGGAGGATGAGGCTCCGCTGCGCGAGCATCGCCGCGCTAGGTGTGCGGCGGCTGCCAAGCTGACAAGCTCCAGTTTCCGATGCAGACGGCTGCTGCGCTCATCGTCACGATCATCTCCGCCTGTGCGCTGAACGTCGGTTACCTGGTCGAGCACAGCGTCGCCTCAAAGCTGCCGCCGCTCTCGGTCGGGCACCCGTTCGAGACCGTTCGCCGCCTGCTTGCCCAGCGCCGCTGGCTCGCCGGCTTCGCGACGGAAGTCTCCGGCTGGCTGCTCTTCGTCCTCGCTCTCGCGCTCGCCCCGCTGTCGCTCGTGCAGGCAACTGCCGCGGGCGGCATCGGAATCCTGGCGGTGATGGTCTCCCAGTACACGGGCGTACCGCTGACCCGTGTCGAGCAGGTCGGCGTCCTCGTGTCCACCGTCGGCCTGTGCATGCTGGGCATCTCCCTCGCCGGAGACCACGGGCAGGGGGGCCGTGGGAGTTACGCAGCGGTCGGCGTCTGGCTGGGCGGCTCGTTCGCGGTGGCGCTGGCGGCCCTGCGGGTCGCTCCGCGTCGGATCGGCGGCGGGCCCGCCTTCGGGCTGGCGACCGGGATCCTGTTCGCGGCCGGGGATGTGGCGACGAAGACGACGGTGACGGGCGGCCAGCACGTCTACTTCATTCCGGCGTTGGTCGCCTGCTACGGCCTCGGCACCGTCGTGCTGCAGGCGGGCTTCCAGCGGGGCAATGCGCTCGTCACGGCCGGAATCGCGACGCTGTTCACGAACGCCCTCCCGATCGTCGCCGGGATGACGATCTTCGACGAGCCTCTCCCGAGCGGTGCGCTGGGCGCCGTTCGGATCTGCGCGTTCGCGCTGGTGATCGTCGGGGCCGCGTCACTCGCCCGCCAGCAGCGAGGCGTACCCGCTGCCGACGGTGCTGCAGCAGAGCCCGGCCACGTGGCGTTCGGGAGCTAGCGGCGCCGATACACTGGACGTCTCGAGCCGAGGGGCGTAGCTCAGCTGGTAGAGCGGCGGTCTCCAAAACCGTAGGTCGGGGGTTCGAGTCCCTCCGCCCCTGATGCGTAGGCCGTTTGTGCCAAGCAAGAGGCTCCTCTCGGGCCTCAGGTCTACGGCAGCAATGTCTGGAAGGAGTGGGCCGGGTGGCGAGCCCGACG
>DATCPA010000001.1:0-26214 GCA_036564335.1 Gaiellaceae bacterium | reverse complement strand
GGCTCGCGACGGTGCTCGTGGGTGAGGACCCTGCCTCCGAGATCTACATCGGCAGGAAGCACGAAGCCGCGCGCGAGGCGGGCATCCAGCCGCACGATCATCACCTCCCGGCCGAGACGAGCGAGGCCGATCTGCTCGCGCTGGTGGCGAAGCTGAACGCGGACGAATCGGTGGACGGAATCCTCGTGCAGCTGCCGCTTCCCGGCCACATCGACGAGCGCCGCGTGCTGCGCTCGGTGGAGCCGATCAAGGACGTCGACGGCTTCCACCCGGCGAGCGCGGGCCAGCTCTACCTCGACGAGCCGACGTTCGTGCCGGCGACCCCGCTCGGGATCATGGCCCTGCTCGACGAGTACGGCGTCGCGCTGGAAGGCGCACACGCCGTCGTCGTCGGCCGGAGCACGATTGTCGGTAAGCCCGCAGCACTGCTCCTACTGCGTGCGAACGCGACCGTGACGATCTGCCACTCGCGAACCGCCGACCTCGGCGAACAGGTGGCCGGGGCCGACGTGCTCGTCGCCGCAGTCGGGAAGGCCGGCCTCGTCACCGCGGAGATGGTCAAGCCGGGGTCGTGCGTGATCGACGTCGGCATGAACCGCACCGAGGCCGGTCTACGAGGCGACGTCGACCCGAACGCGGCCGAGCGGGCGGGGCTGATTACGCCGGTCCCGGGGGGCGTTGGCCCGATGACGATTGCGATGTTGCTGCGGAATACGGTCAAGGCGGCCAGGTACCGGAATGGCCAGCTTGCGTTCCCCGGAAGCCCACGCTAACGTTCGGCGCGCTTCACCCACGGTCGGCGGCTCGTGCCCGGGCCGTCGTTTGTTTTGTAGTGAAGGAGGATGGTTTGGCAGAGGGCACCGTCAAGTGGTTTTCGAACGAGAAGGGCTACGGATTCATCGAGCGCGCTGAGGGTGAGGACGTCTTCGTCCACTTCAGTGCGATCCAGTCCGATGGCTACAAGACGCTGACCGAGGGTCAGAAGGTCGAGTTCGAAGTCGTGCAGGGCCAGAAGGGCCTGCAGGCGGCGAACGTCGTTCCGCTCTAGAGCTTCCCTTTCGGAACCGGACACAGGGGCCCCCGAGAGGGGGCCCTTCTATTTTGGGAGGATGTTGGTTCGTGGAAATCAGTCGGGAAGAGGTGCTGCACGTTGCGAAGCTCGCGCGCCTCGCGCTCACCGACGACGAGGTCGAGCGCTTCCGCGGCCAGCTGAGCGCGATCCTGGAGGCGGTCGGGAAGGTCTCCGAGCTGGATCTCGAGGGCGTGCCGCCGACGTCGCACCCCCTCGACCTCGTCAACGTGCTCGCCGAGGACGAGCCGGCTCCGTGCCTGTCGCGCGAGGACGCGCTCGCGAACGCGCCCGACCCCGAAGGCGGCTTCTTCGGAGTGCCACCGGTATGACGATCGACACGCTTCGGCTGACCGCCGAGGAGGCGAATCACCTCCTGCGGAAGAAGGAGGTCTCGGGGGAAGAGCTCTTCGCTGCCTACCGCGCGGCGATCGACGAGCGCGACCCCGAGCTGCACTGCTTCCTCCGCCTTTGCGACGACGCGGGAGGTGAGGGCATCCCGATTGCGCTCAAGGACGTGATCGGCACGAAGGGCGTCGAGACGACTGCGGGCTCGAAGATCCTCGCGGGCTACGTCCCCGTCTACGACTCGACCGTGGCCGCGCGCTGCAAGGAATGCGGGCTGCGGCTGCTCGGCAAGACGAACACCGACGAGTTTGCGATGGGCTCGTCCACGGAGAACTCCGCGTACGGGCCGTCGCGGAATCCGTGGGATCCGACACGCGTGCCGGGCGGCTCGGGGGGCGGGTCCGCGGCCGCTGTTTCCGCGGGCCTCGCTCCCTGGGCGCTGGGCTCGGACACAGGGGGCTCGGTCAAGCAACCCTCGGCGCTCTGCGGCAACGTCGGCCTGCGGCCGACCTACGGCACCGTCAGCCGCTACGGGATCGTCGCCTTCGCCTCGTCGCTCGACCAGGTCGGCCCCGTCGCCAAGACCGTTCGCGACTGCGCCTTCCTCTACTCCGTGATCGCCGGCCGCGACCCGGCCGACTCGACGACCGTCGACGTCCCCGAGGTCGAGCTACCGTCCGCCGAGGACCTGAAGGGCCTCCGAGTCGGAGTGCCGGTCGAGATGCGCGACGCCGCCGGAATCGAGCCGGGCGTGCGAGCCGCGGTCGCGCGGGCGGTCGAGCTCTGTCGGGAGCTGGGCGCCACCGTGGACGAGTGCACGCTGCCGCGCTCGGTCGAGTACGGGCTGCCCTGCTACTACCTGATCGCTCCGGCCGAGGCGTCGTCGAACCTGGCCCGCTACGACGGCGTCCGCTACGGGTTGCGGGCTGCAACGCCCGCGGGCGAAGCCCGCGGGCGCGCGGCCCACAGCTTGGGCGGCGCGGGGGAGGGGCTGATCGAGGTGTACGAGCGCACGCGCAGCGAGGGTTTCGGCGACGAGCCCAAGCGCCGGATCATGCTCGGCACCTACGCGCTTTCGGCCGGCTACTACGAGGCGTACTACGGCAAGGCGCAGCAGGTGCGGACGGTGATCATCCGCGAGCACGCAGCTGTCTTCGAGAGCTTCGATCTGATCGTCTCGGCGACGTCGCCCACCGTCGCCTTCCCGCTCGGCGAGCGCGCCGACGACCCGCTGGCGATGTACACGTCCGATCTCCTGACAATCCCGTCGTGTATGGCAGGGCTGCCCGGGTTGTCGATCCCATGCGGGCTGTCCGAGGGGCTGCCGGTCGGCCTGCAGCTCATCGGCCCTCAGCTGTCCGAGAACACGCTTTTCCGCGCTGGGCACGCACTGGAGCGCGCGCTCGGCTTCGACTTCGTCCCGGAGCGCTTGCGGTGAACTGGGAGCCCGTCATCGGCCTCGAGATCCACGTCCATCTCAAGACACGGACGAAGATGTTCTGCCGCTGCGAGACCGGCTTCGGCGCGCCTGAGAACACCCGCACGTGCCCGGTCTGCCTCGCGCACCCCGGCGCGCTGCCCGTGCCGAACCGCACGGCGGTCGAGTGGACGATCCGGCTCGGCCTGGCGCTCGGCTCTGAGATCCCGCTGCGGGCGGTCTTCCACCGGAAGAACTACTTCTACCCGGACAACCCCAAGGGCTACCAGATCTCCCAGTACGACGAACCCCTCTGCGTGGGTGGGCGCCTGGTCGTGCCCGGCGCGGACGGCGATTTCGAGGTCGGGTTCGTGCGGGCGCATCTCGAGGAGGACGCGGCGAAGACCGTGCACGTGGGGGGTGGCACCGGGCGCAAGATCGGCGCCGAGCGCTCACTGATCGACTTCAACCGCGGGGGGACGCCGCTCGTCGAGATCGTCACGCAGCCCGATCTTCGCTCCGCCCAGCATGCGGAGCGGTTCCTCCAGCTGCTCCGGCAGACGATCGTCGGCCTCGGGATCTCGGACGCGCGCATGGAGGAAGGCACGCTGCGTTGCGACGCGAACGTCTCCGTCCGCCCGGCCGGCTCCGACGAGCTGCGCACGCGCTGGGAGCTGAAGAACATGAACTCGTTCCGCTTCATCGGGCGCGGGATCGACGCGGCCGTGCGCGGCCAGGTCGCGCTGTACGAGTCGGGCGGCGAGGTCGAGCAACACACCTACGACTACGAGCCGGACACCGACACGCTGACGCCGCACCGATCGAAGGAGGAGGCGGAGGACTACCGCTACTTCCCCGAACCCGACCTCGTCCCGCTCGAGCCCGAGGCGGCGCTGGTCGAGCGGGTACGCGGCGAGCTGCCCGAGCTGCCGGCCGAGCTGATCCGGCGGCGGGCGGAGGCACTCGGCGTCGACGACGCCTGGGCGCTCGTCACCACCGAGCGCGATCCTGCCTACGCGGGCCTCGTAGCTGCCAGTGTGCCGGCACGTGACGCGTTCAACTTCGCGATGAACCAGCCGATCCCGCCGGGCGCCGATCTCGCCGAGCTGGCCAAGGTCGCCATAGCCGCGAAGGAGTTGACCAGGGAGGCACTCCAGGCTGCGGTTGCGGCGAGCGCCGACGAGGGCTTCTCAGCCGGTGCCTACCTCGGCGATGTCGCGATCACGGACACCTCCGAGCTCGAGCCGCTGATCGACGCTGTCCTCGCCGCCAGTCCGGGCCAGGTCGAGGCCTATCGCGGCGGCAAGGAGGGCCTGCTGGGCTTCTTCGTCGGCCAGGTCATGAAAGAGACCGGCGGCAAGGCGAACCCGAAGGTCGTCAGCGACCTTCTCCGTGAGAAGCTGAAGGCGTGATCGACGAGGCCAACGAGCTGCTGCGGGCCAAGGGCTACTCGGCCGCCCACCTGAACGCGTCTGCAGCGCCGCTCCCGGGCCGCGTCCTGCTCAAGGGCACGAAGATCCTCAGCCCCTTCTCGGACAGCCCGGAGACAGTGCTCCGCGCGGTCAAGAACTGCGTGCCGACGGCCGAGGAGCTCGGCCGTCGGATGCTGACGCCGCACGAGCTACGCGACTGCCTACACTCGGAGTCGTGACCCAGACCGTCCCGGCAGCCGTTGGCCTGCATCGCGCGGATCTCCTGCGCACGCAGGCCTGGCTCGGTGGAGAGTGGGTGGACGCGGACTCGGGCGACACGTTCGCGGTCACGAACCCCGCGACCGGCGAGGAGCTCGCCCGCGTGCCCCGCATGGGCGCCGCCGAGACGCGCCGTGCGCTCGAGGCAGCCGAGGCCGCGTACCCCGGCTGGCGCGCGCGCACCGCCCGCGACCGCGCACGGATCATGCGCCGCTGGGCCGACCTGATGCTTGAGCATCTCGACGACCTGGCACTGCTGCTCACGCTCGAACAGGGCAAGCCGCTCTTCGAGTCTGTCGCCGAGATCGAGTACGCGGCCTCGTTCCTCGAGTGGTTCGGCGAGGAGGGCAAGCGCGTCTACGGCGACACGATTCCCCAGCCCTTGCCCGACCGGCGCATCCTCGTCCTCAAGCAGCCGGTCGGGGTCACCGCCGGGATCACGCCCTGGAACTTCCCTTCCGCGATGGTGACCCGGAAGGCGGCACCCGCCCTCGCGGCGGGTTGCACGATGGTGCTGAAGCCGGCCGAGCAGACGCCGCTGTCCGCGCTCGCCGTCGCGGTGCTCGGCGAGGAGGCCGGGCTGCCGCCGGGCGTGCTCTCGATCGTCACGGGCGACGCGGAGGACGCGCCCGCGATCGGACAGGAGATGACCTCGAGCCCCCTCGTCCGCAAGCTCGGCTTCACGGGATCCAATGAGATAGGCAAGTTGCTGATGGCCCAGTGCGCCCCTGGCCTGAAGAAGATCTCGCTGGAGCTGGGGGGCAACGCGCCGTTCGTCGTCTTCGACGATGCCGACGTCGACGAGGCGGTCGTCGGCACCGTGCTGTGTAAGTACCGCAACTCGGGCCAGACGTGCATCTCCGCGAACCGGATCCTCGTCCAGGACGGCGTCTACGACGAGTACCTGGAGAAGCTCGTCGCAGCCGTCACGCGGCTCGTCGTCGGCGCCGGCACCGAGCCCGACGTGAAGGTCGGCCCGCTGATCGAGGCGGCTGCGCTCGGGAAGGTCGAGCGGCATGTGAACGACGCGCTCGAGGGTGGGGCGGAGGTGCAGCTCGGCGGCGGTCGCCACGAGCTCGGCCGGACCTTCTTCCAGCCGACCGTGCTGACGGGCGTGACCCCCGAGATGGCGATGAGCTCGGAAGAGACCTTCGGCCCCGTCGCGGGCCTGCAGCGCTTCTCGACCGAGGAGGAGGCGGTGCGCATCGCCAACGGCACGCCGTACGGCCTCGCCGCCTACTTCTACAGCCGGGACGTCGGCCGTGTCTGGCGCGTCTCCGAGGGGCTGGACTACGGGATCGTCGGGATCAACACCGGCTTCATCTCGACCGAGGTCGCGCCGTTCGGCGGGATGAAGGAGTCGGGGATCGGCCGCGAGGGCTCGAAGTACGGGATCGACGAGTGGCTCGAGCTCAAGTACCTGGCGCTGGCCGGGATCACTGCCTGACGGCGCGGCCCAGCACGTAGGGCCGCACGATCTTGGGCCCCATCGGCAGCACGTCTCGCTCGACCTCGTCGACGGCGAACGCCGCCTCGATCCGCGGCAGCGTGTCGCGGTTCGGGTGGCAGCCCATCACGAGTGCGCTCCACAGCCCGTCGAGCCGGTCCTGGCGGCCGGCGATCTTCTGGTCGTCCGAGCGCACGTGCTCGAGAAAGAGATACTGCCCGCCGGGCTTGAGCACCCGGCGGATCTCCGCGAGTGCTCGGTCCTGGTCGTCGACCGAGCAGAGGAGGAGCGACCCGACGACCGTGTCGAACGAGGCGTCCTCGAAGGGGAGGCTCTCGACCGGCGCGATCGTCGTCTCGACCTTCCGCCCGACGCGCTCGGCCCTCTTCCGCGCACGGCGCAGCATGCCGTCCATGCCGTCCGTCAGCGTCAGCTGGTCGACGCCCGCCGGGTAGTGCAGGAGATTGAAGCCGGTACCGGCCCCGACCTCGAGCACACGACCTTCCGCCGCGGCGAGCAGCTTGCGCCGGTTGGCGACGATGCGCGCCTTCTTCTCGATCGGGCCGCCCATGAGGTCGTAGATCGCGGGTGCGATCCGGTCGCGAAGGGACACGCCTCGAAGTATCCCTAGAATCGGCCGCGTGATCGTCGAGCAGCGCGACTACCACGTTTTCACCGGCAAGCTGAACGAGCTCGTGGGGCTCTACGAGTCCGAGGGGATCGAGATTCAGAAGCGCTACCTCGGCAGGCTCATCGGCGCGTTCACGACCGATGTCGGCGCGCTCTCGACCTACACACACATCTGGGCATACGACGACTACGCCGAGCGCGACCGCCGTCGCGCCGAACTACAGGCGGATCAGCAGTGGCGCGTCTTCCTCGCGAAGATCCAGCCGCTGATCCACACCCAGCAGAACCGAATCCTGATCCCGACCTCCTTCTCGCCGCTCACGTGAGGCTGGCGGGCAAGGTCGCCGTCGTCACCGGCGGCGCGCAGGGGATCGGCAAGGCGATCGCCGGCGGGCTTGCTGCCGACGGTGCCGAGGTCGTGATCGCCGACCTGAACCCGCCCGAGGGCGGCATCCGGGCGAACGTCGCCGACGAGGCGGACGTCCAGCGGATGGTCGACGAGATCGTCGAGCGTCATGGCCGGCTCGACATCCTGATCAACAACGCCGGTCTCTACGCCTCGCTCGCGATGCGCCCGTTCACCGAGATCCCACTCGACGAGTGGCGGCAGGTGATGGACGTGAACGTCGCCTCCATGTTCCTTACGTGCCGTGCGGCCGTGCCGGTCATGCGCGGCCGGGGCGGTGGCAAGATCGTGAACATCTCGTCCGGGACGCCCTTCCGCGGCGTGCCCTTCCTGCTCCACTACGTGACGAGCAAGGGCGCGATCGTGGCGCTGACGCGCGCGCTGGCGAAGGAGCTCGGCAAAGACGGAATCCACGTCAACTGCGTTGCGCCCGGGTTCACGATGAGCGCGGGCGTCGAGGCGCACCCCGAGGTGGTCGAGAAGCTGCGCGACGCCTCGGTCGCCGCCCGCGCGATCCAGCGCGACCAGATGCCCGACGACGTGGTCGGCGCCGTCGTCTTTCTCTGCACGCCTGCCGCCGACTTCATCACCGGCCAGACGATGGTCATCGACGGCGGGCAGTTCTTCCATTGATCTTCGCTCTCTCGCCGCAGGCGCACGGCGCGCCGAACGCCGTCCTGCACACGCTCGACGACGGCACGACCGTCGCCTGGGAGCTGCTCGACGAGGCGCCCGCGGACGCGCTGCTCGCCGCGCAGGTCGAGGTCGAGGACGGTTGGCTGATGCGCCACGACCGGGTCGACTTCCCGCCCGGGGCGGTTGCCTACCTGCACACCCACCCCGGCCCGGGGATCCGCTACCTGCTCTACGGCTCGCTGCGCATCGAGACGGGGGGCGAGACGCACGAGTACAGGCCCGGGGAGGCGTGGTTCGAGAGCGGGCCCGAGCCGGTGCTCGCCACCGCGACCGAGACCGAAGACTCGGCGTTCGTCCGGGTGCTGCTGTTGCCCCCCGAGTTCGCCGGAAAGCGGACGATTCGCCACGTCGATCCGGCCGACGACGACCGGCCCAGGCTCCAGCGCGCGACGGTCTTTCTCGAGAGCCCCATCCGGCTGTGACCCGAACCGGGGCGCGCATCTTCGTCGACCAGCTGGTCGTCCACGGGGCCGATACGGCGTTCTGCGTCCCGGGGGAGAGCTACCTCGGCATCCTCGACGCGATCCGGGACGCGCCGATCAGGCTCGTCACGGCACGTCACGAGGCGGCGGCCGCGAACATGGCGGAGGCCTACGGAAAGCTGACCGGCCGCCCGGGCCTCTGCCTCGCCACCCGCGCGCCCGGCGCGACACACGCCTCGGTAGGAGTCCACACTGCCTACCAGGACTCGACCCCGCTGGTCCTCGTGGTCGGCCAGGTGCCGCGCAGCCATCTCGGCCGCGAGGCATTCCAGGAGCTCGACTACGCGCGCATGTTCGGTGAGATGGCGAAGTGGGTGACGATGGCCGACGACGCCGCCGCGCTGCCCGCGCTCGTCTCGCACGCGTTCCACACGGCGACATCGGGACGGCCCGGGCCGGTGGTGATCGTCGTCCCGGAGGACGTCCAGAGCGACGAGGCGGATGTCGCCGATGCGGCGCCCTATCAGCGGGTGCAGGCGTCGCCGGCGGCGACCGACGTCGACCGGGCGCTGGAGCTGGTCGAAGCCTCCGAGCGGCCCTTGTTGATCGTCGGCGGGGGCGGCTGGAGCGAGCAGGCGGGCAAGGACGTGATCGCGTTCGCGGAGGCCTCGAACGTGCCCGTGGCAACGTCGTTCCGGCGCCAGGACTACGTGGACAACTCGTCGGGCGCCTATGCCGGCGTGCTGACGATCGGGATGGACCCGGCACTCGCGCGCCGGGTCGAGGAGGCCGACCTGATCCTTGCGCTCGGCACCCGGCTGGGCGAGATCGCGACTCGCCAGTACTCCCTGCTCGAGCCGCCGCGCCCACACCAGCGGCTCGTGCATGTACACGCCGATCCGGACGAGCTCGGGCGCGTCTACGAAGCCGAGCTGCCGATCGTCTCGGGCTCGCCCCAGTTCGCTGCCGCGCTCAGGCCCGTCGAGGGCGCCCATCGCGCAGCCTGGGTCGAGGAAGCCCGCGCCGGCTACCTCGCCAACCTGCAATACGACCCGCTGCCCGGCGCACTCCAGATGGGCGAGGTAATGGCGCACCTGCGCGCTCGGCTCCCCGAGGACGCCGTCTTGACGAACGGCGCGGGCAACTACACCGTCTGGTGCCACCGCTTCTACGAATTCCGCCGCTACGGGACGCAGCTCGCGCCGTGCGCCGGCGCGATGGGTTACGGGATTCCGGCCGCGGTGGCCGCGAAGCTACTGCACCCCGGGCGGATCGCGGTCTGCGTCTCCGGCGACGGCGACTTCCTGATGAGCGGCCACGAGCTGGCGACGGCGATGCAGTACGACGCGGCCGTCGTCGTCCTCGTGGTCAACAACGGCATGCTTGGGACGATCCGCATGCACCAGGAGCGGCAGTTTCCGGGTCGCGTGGTCGGCACCGACCTCGTCAACCCGGACTTCGTTGCGTACGCCCGTGCCTTCGGTGCGCACGGCGCGTTCGTGGAGCGCACCGAGGACTTCGCGGACGCGTTCGAGGAGGCTCTCGCCGCAGCCCGGCCCGCGCTGCTGGAGTTGCGCGTCGACCCGGAGGCGATCACGCCGCGCGCAACGCTTACGGAGATCCGCGGCCGGTAGCGTTTCGTCATGCGCGAGCTGCTCCGCGAGACGGCCGATCTCGCTGCCGACTACCTCGAGTCCGTCCCGGATCGTCCGGTCTTCCCGCGGATCGAGCCCGGCCAGCTCCGCGATCGGCTGGGAGGGGCGCTCCCGGAAGGGCCGACCGCGCCGCTGGATGTCGTCCGCGACCTCGCTGCCGCCGGCTCCGAAGGTGCGATCGGCATCTCCGGCGGACGCTATTTTGGGTTCGTGATCGGCGGGGCTGTCCCCGCAGCCCTGGCCGCCGACTGGCTGACCTCGACCTGGGATCAGAACGCGGGCCTGTACGTCTGCGGCCCCGCCGCCGCGATCGTGGAAGAGATCACCGGGGTCTGGCTCGCCGACCTGCTGCGGATTCCACGCGCGAAGTCGTTCGCATTCGTCACCGGCACTCAGATGGCGCACGCGACCGCAATGGCGGCCGCGCGCAACCACGTTCTTGCCGAGATCGGATGGGACGTGGAGGAGAAGGGCTTGACCGGCGCACCTCGGATCCGTGTGTTCGCCGGTGAGAAGGCGCACTCGACGTTTCCGCGCGCGCTGCGTCTGATCGGGCTCGGCACGGGTTCGATCACGGCGATCCCGGCCGACGAGCAGGGCCGCATGCGTGGTGACGCCCTACGTGAAGCGCTCGCTGGGTGGGATGGTCCAACGATCGTCTGCGCCAAGGCCGGGGAGGTGAACACGGGCTCGTTCGACCCGTTCGTGGAGATCGCGGACGCTGCCGAGGAGGCCGGCGCCTGGCTCCACGTCGACGGCGCCTTCGGCCTGTGGGCCGCCGTGAGCCCGCGCTTTGCGCACCTGGTCGCGGGCGCCGAGCGCGCCGACTCCTGGTCGACCGACGGTCACAAGTGGCTGAACGTCCCGTACGACTGTGGGATCGTCCTCTGCGCGCGTCCAGAGCCGCACCGGCGTGCAACGTCGGTGTATGCCGACTATCTCATCCATGCCGACGAGGGCGGCCCGCGCGACCAGATGGACTGGACGCCCGAGTTCTCCCGCCGAGCCCGCGGCTTCACCGTCTATGCGGCGATCCGGTCGCTCGGCCGCAGCGGGATCGCGGAGCTGATCGAGCGCTGTTGCGACCACGCGGCGCGTTTCGCGGCCGGCATCGCCGAGGTGCCCGGCGTCGAGGTGCTGAACGACGTCGTGCTCAACCAGGTGCTCTTCCGCTTCGACTCGGACGAGCGGACGGCGGCCGCGCTGAAGGCGGTGCAGGACGGCGGCGTCGCCTGGATGAGCGGGTCGACCTGGAACGGCCGCGCGGCGATCCGGATCTCGGTCAGCAACTGGCAGACGACCACGGAGGACATCGACCGAACGGTCGCCGAGTTCGCGCCGCGGCCGGCTAGCCCAGCTGCCAGTGGAGCCGGACCAGGGTCCCGCCCGGAGCGGACTCGATCTCGACGCGGTCGCAGAGTTGCCGGGTGATCCAGAGGCCGCGGCCGCGGTCCCGGCGGGTGTCGGGGGGGCGGCGGCCCTCGTTTGGATCGGAGAGACCCGGCCCGTGATCCTCCACCTCGCAGACGAGCTCACTGTCCGCCCTCCAGATCCGCACCGCTCCATGCCCGTGGCCGTGGGTGAGGGCGTTCATCGCCACCTCGTGTGCGGCGAGCACGACCTCCGCCACTCGCTCGGGCGGCAGTGCGGCCTCGGCCGCGGCCGACCGGACCAGCTCACGTGTGCCGATCAGGCCGGCGGCGAGATCGAGCGTGCGGGGCGACTGACTGTGCGATAGGTACACCTGCGGGACCCCCCGGGAGACCGGGGAGTGGTTCCCGCGACAGGGCGGCTCGAAACCAGCTTCAGTTCTGCGACGGGTCGTCGGGCATCATCGCGACCACGCGAAAGACGCCGCCCTTCTCCTGCAAAACGGTGCTCCAGAGATCGAGCTCCGGATCGGGGAAGAGGTCGAGCCCGTCGGCACCCTCGACGATCCAGGACAGCGCCTCCAGCTCGGACTCGAGCTGCCCGGGCCCCCAGCCTGCGTATCCGGCGAAGACGCGCGCCTGCCGGGTCGTGCCCGCCAGGAGCTGGAAGTCTCCGTCGCCCGGGACGAAGCCGACGTCGTCGACGACGAGCATCGCCGCGGCATCGGGATCGTCGAACCGGGCCAGCACGAGCACCGCGGACTCCTGCACCGGCCCGCCGACGTAGACCCGGTCGTCCTCCGCGACCAGCGGGACGAGGTCCGGGATCGCCTCGGCGACCGCGGTCTCCGAGCGGCGGTTGAGTACGAGGCCGGCGGCGCCCTCTTCGTTGTGCTCGGTGACGAGCACCACCGCCCGCCTGAAGTTCGGGTCGAAGAGCGACGGCGAGGCAAGCAGCAGCTGTCCCTTCAGCGAGTCCACGCTCGCATTCTGCCCCCTGGGCGCAGATTTGCCACTCGCACGCGTGTGGACCCCGGCCGGGGCCTCACCGCTACTCGTACTGGAGTGCCCGCAGGACATTCAGGCGCGCGGCCCGCCGCGCCGGGAAGATCGCCGCGATCACCCCCGCCGCTATCGCCACGAGGGCGAAGACGATCAGGGAGACGATCGGCCAGGAGAGGACGAGGAAGTCCACACGGACGATCAGCAGCACCGCGAGCACGATCCCGAGCACGATCCCGATCACGGCTCCGATCAGCGCGGTGACGACGCTCTCGAGCGTGATCATCCAGCGCACCTGCCATCTGGTCATCCCGACGGCGCGCAGCATCCCGAGCTCTCGGGTCCGCTCGAAGATCGTCAGCACGAGCGTGTTCACAATCCCGAACAGGCTGACGATCACCGACAGGGCGAGCAGCACGTACAGGATCATCAGGATGTTGCCGAGGAAGCTCGCCTGGTTCTTCTTGAACTGGCCGCGGTCCTGCACCTTGGCGTTGGGAAAGCCATTCAGCACCTTTTCGAGCTCAGCGCTGTTCGCCTTCGACACGCCACCGTTGATGTTCAGGAAAACGAACTGATCCTTTGGCTGCGTGTAGAGCTTGTCGAACCTCGCGGTCGAGATCGTGACCGGTGCGAACGGCGATCCGCCCGGCGGCGGATCGAATATCCCCTTCACGGTGAACATCGGCCGCTCGCCGTTCGGAACGAGGACAGGAATCTCGGACCCGATCGTGAGGTGGTGCTTCTTCGCATAGTTCTTGTCCGTGAAGGCATCGGTTGGGCCGATCGTGTCGAGCACCGCCGGCGATCCCTGAGTCCAGTCGAGGTGGAAGATCTTGCTTCCGCCCGGGTCGACAGCGGAGAGCGAGCTGGACTTGCCGAACAGCCGCGCGTCGCCCCAGCGGACGCCGACCACGTTGTGCACGCCCGGCGCCTGCCGCAGCGTCTTGTCGATCGCCGTCGGGATCAGGTCGAAGTTGTTCTGCGCGGTAACGGCGTAGTCGGCGACGAAGATCTTGTCGACCGCCCCGAAGAACGACGCGCGGATCGCGGAAGCGAGCATCGTCACAAGGGTGACCAGTGCGAGGCCGATCATCAGCGCGGCGGCAGTCGAGCCGGTGCGCTGAGGGTTTCTCGTCGCGTTCTCGCGCGCGAGAATTCCCGGTGCGCCCGCGATCCGGTCTCCGGGCACCCCGAGGATGCTGGCGAGCGGTCTGACGAGCTGTGCGGAGAAGAGCGCGACTCCGAAGAAGACGAGCAGCGCCCCGATGCCCATGAAGGCGAGGATCGACCCCGTGCCGCTGGCGCCGAAGAGCCCGAAGGCGAGCGCCGCGAAACCGAGCGCGGCGAGCGACGCCGAGCCGATGCCGCGGAAGCGCGCGAACCGGCCCGGCGGAAGCACCGCGCCCTCGCGAACGGCTGCGATCGGTGGGACGCGCGTGGCGCGCCGGGCCGGCCGGAGGCTCGCCACCATCGTCACGACGATGCCGACGACGAGACAGACGATCACCGTCCGTGGCTTGAGGAGCAGGCCCGTATTCGGGAGCGTCAGCCCGAACTGCTCGAAGATCCAGAACAGGAGCTTCGCGAGCCCGAGCCCGAGGAAGAGCCCGATCACCGATGCGAGCGCCCCGATCAGGAACGACTCGAGCAGGACCGAGCGCAGGATCTGGCGGCGCGACGCGCCGATCGTCCGCAGCGTCGCGAACTCGCGCGTCCGCTGCGCGATCGTGATCGACAGCGAGTTTGCGATCACGAAGGCGCCGACGAAGAGCGCAATCCCGCCGAACGAGAGCAGGAACGTCTGCAGGAAGCTGGTGAAGCTGTTCGTGTCGCCTGCGTCGGTCTCGGCCTGAGCGACACCGCTTCGCACCTGCGTCTGCGGCGGCAGGATTTCGCGGATCTGGCGAAGGAGCTCCGCCTCGGTAACGCCGGACTTCCGCGACACGCGGATCTGGTCGAGCTTGCCCTCCTTCTTGAAGAGCTTCTGCGCGGTGCGGAGGTCGAACCCCGCGAGCGTCGCGCCGCCGATGTCGAGGTTGGTCGTCCCGAACTTGACGAGACCGGATACGCGGAACGGTCGAGCGCTGCCCTGGGCTTCGATCTTGATCGTGTCGCCGACGTGGATGCTCTTCTTCTTGGCCGTGGAGCGGTCGATCACGACTTCGTCGGCCTTCGGCCAGTTGCCGTCGACGAGCGATAGCGAGTTGAACCTCGCCCGGGTCGGGTCGATCGAGAAGCCGAGGTGCGGCGCGCCGCCGAAGCTGATCACCTTGCCGTTCTTGCCGATCAGGTTCGTCGTGTCGTCTGCGACGCCGCCGAGGGCAGCCGCCACGCCGGGCAATGCCTTCACCTTCGGCAGCAGGGACTCGTCAAACGGTGGCAGGTTCGTCGTCGCGTCGGCGCTGATCGCCGATTTGCCCGTGATCGAGGCATCTGTCCCCTGGTAGATGCTCGAGAAGATCGAGTCGAAGGCGTGCGAGATCGAGTCCGTCAGGACGTAGGTGCCGCTGACGGTCGCGATCCCGAGGACGATTGCGAACGCGGTCAGGGCTGTCCTGAGCTTGCGCGCCCACAGGCCCCGCAGGACGATCGATCTCACGTGCGGCTGATCTCCTCCATCGCGGCGACGACCTCGCTGGGGGCGGAGCGGGGGAGCTCCTTGACGATGTTGCCGTCGGCGAGGAAGAGGATCCGGTCGGCGATCGACGCCGAGCGCGCGTCGTGCGTGACCATCACGGTCGTTTGCCCGGAGTCCTGCACCGCCTGGCGGAGGAGCTCCAGGATCTCGCCCCCGGTCTTGGAGTCGAGGTTGCCGGTGGGCTCGTCGGCGAAGACGACGGTCGGCTTCGTGACCAGCGCGCGCGCGATCGCGACACGCTGCTGCTGGCCGCCGGACAGCTCGGAGGGCCGATGCACGAGCCGATCCTTGAGGCCGACCGACTCGACCAGCTGCGCGACCCAGGTGCGATCGATCTTCTCGCCGGCGATCGTCAGCGGGAGCGTGATGTTCTCCTCGGCCGTCAGCATGGGCAGCAGGTTGAAGAACTGGAAGATGAAGCCGATGTGGTTACGGCGGAGCTTCGTCAGATCGGAATCGTCGAGCGTCGTGATCTCCGTCCCGTCGATCGTGACGGTGCCCGCGGTGGGGCGGTCGAGGCCGGCGAGGATGTGCATCAGAGTCGACTTGCCGGAGCCCGAGGGGCCCATCACCGTCGTCAGCTGGCCGCGGGCCACGTCGAGTGAGACGCCACGCAGCGCGTCCACCGCGGTGTCGCCCTCGCCGAAGCGGCGGCTCAGGTCTGTTGCGCGGACGACCGCGCCGTTTTCGTTCATTCGATCTCTCCCTCCTCGGACTCGGTCGCAGACTAGCGGCTTGCCGCGGAGGATGTTCCGGAGTCTGAGCTAGTCTCAGGCGAGGTGGCTCAGAAGCGTTATCTGTTCACTCCGGGGCCCACGCCGGTGCCTCCGGAGGTGCTCGCCGCGCTCGCGGAGCCGGTCGTCCATCACCGCGGTCCTGATTACCGGGCGGTCTTCGGCGAGTGCCTCGAGCGGCTGCACGCGGTGTGCCGCACCCAGACCGACGTGCTTCTCTTCACGTGCTCGGGGACGGGCGCGATGGAGTCGGCGGTCGCCAACCTCTGCTCGCCCGGCGACCGCGTCGTCGTCGTCTCGGCGGGGGCCTTCGGCGAGCGCTGGCAGAAGCTCGCCGGCGCCTACGGCTGTGAGGTCGATGCGATCTCGTACACCTGGGGCGAGACTCCGAGCCCGGATGACCTGGCCGCCCGCCTCGGCGAGCTCGGCGGGGCGAAGGCCGTGTTCCTCACGCATTCCGAGACGTCCACCGGCGTCGTCGCCGATCTGCAGGCGCTGGCCGCGGCGGCGAAGCCGTCCGGCGCGCTGATCGTGGTCGACGGCGTCTCCAGCCTGGGCGCCGTTCCGCTGGAGACCGACGCCTGGGGCATCGACGTCCTTGCCTCCGGGTCACAGAAGGCGCTGATGACCCCGCCGGGCCTCGGGCTCGCGACGGTCTCGCCGGCGGCGTGGGCCACCCTTGGCACCTCGCCGCGCTTCTACTTCGACTGGGAGAGGACGCGCGCGGGCCAGGAGAAGCTCGACAGCCCCTTCACGCCGGCGGTCTCGCTCGTGCGCGCGCTCAACGTCGCGCTCGGGCTGCTGCTCGACGAGGGCCTCGAGGCGGCCTTCGACCGGCACGTTCGGCTCGGGCGCGCCTGCCGGGAGGGGGCGAAGGCGATGGGGCTCGAGCTCTTCTCCCCCGACGAGGACCGCTCGGCCGTCGTCACCGGGATCCTCACGCCGGAGGGTGTCGACGCGACTGAGCTCCGGCTCACCCTCCGCGACCGGTACGGCGTCACGGTCGCCGGCGGCCACGGCGACCTGAAGGACCGCCTCTTCCGCATCGGCCACATCGGCTATTACGACGTCTTCGACATCGCGGCCGCCCTGGCCGCCGTCGAGCTCGTGCTGACGGAGGGCGGCGCGGACATCGAGCGCGGCGCCGCCGTCAGCGCCGCGCTCGAAGCATTCGCGGCCCCGGCGCGAGTGTGAGCGAACGCTTTCGCGTCCTCGTCCGCGAGCCGATCTCCGAGCCCGGGGTCGACCTCCTCCGGCAGCACTTCGACGTCGAGGTCGAGTCGGACGGCGATCTCGCCGAGTCGATCGGCGGCTATGACGCGATCGTGATCCGTTCCGCGACGAAGCTGACCGCCGAGCTGATCGAGCGCGCCGACCGCCTGAAGGTGATCGGCCGCGCCGGCGTCGGCGTCGACAACGTGGACGTCGATGCCGCCACCCGCCGCGGGATCGTCGTCGCCAACGCTCCCGATTCGACCGTGATCTCGGCGGCGGAGCAGACGATCGGCCTGCTCGTCGCGCTCGCGCGCAACATCCCGCAGGCGCACGCAGCGCTGAAGCAGGGGAGCTGGGAGCGCTCGCGCTGGGGCGGCGTGGAGCTCGCCGGCAAGACGCTCGCCGTCCTCGGCTTCGGGCGGATCGGCCAGCAGGTCGCACGCCGCGGGCTCGGGCTCGGCATGCGCGTGGTCGCCTACGACCCGTTCGTCGGCGACGACCGCTTCAGGGAGGCGGGCGTCGAACGAGCGGCGACCTTCGAGCAGGCCCTCGCCGCCGGAGACTTCGTCACGCTGCACCTGCCGCTGACCGACGAGACGCAAGGCATCCTGGGCCGGGAGGCGATCGCGGCGATGCGCGACGGAGCCAGGCTCGTCAACGCCGCACGTGGTGCGCTCGTCGACGAGGAGGCCCTGATCGAGGCGATCCGCTCCGGCAAGCTCGCGGGCGCCGCACTGGACGTCTTCTCCGCCGAGCCCTATGCGGGGCCACTGCTCGAGCTCGACCAGGTGATCGTCACGCCGCACCTCGCCGCGTCGACCGGCGAGGCGCAGGACCGGGCCGGCCTGATCGTCGCCGAGCAGATCGTCGCGGCGCTCGAGGGCGGGCTGGTCACCAACGCGGTCAACATCCCCGTCGTCGATGCGGCCGACCTGGAGATGCTCGGGCCGTTCATCCCGCTCGCCGCCAAGCTGGGGCGGCTGGCGGTCGAACTGGCCGGGGGCTGGCCGAAGCGGGTGGCCGTCGCAGCACACGGGCCGCTCGCGGAGTACGACACCAGGCTGCTGACCGTCGCAGCCCTGAACGGGCTGTTCCAGGGCCGGGTCGACCAGTCGGTCAACTACGTCAACGCGGCCGTGATCGCGGCCGAGCGGGGAATCGAAGTCGCCGAGGAGCGCTTCCGCGCCTCCCGCGATTACATGAACCTCGTCGAGGTGCGTGCCGACGGCGTCGCCGTCTCCGGGACGACGATCGGCCCCGAGCCGCGGCTCTTCCTGGCCGGAGCGCTCGGCTTCGGCATCGACATCGAGCTGGCGCCGAACCTCGTCTTCTTCCGCTACGACGACATCCCCGGTGTGATCGGCCGCGTCGGCACGTTGTTCGGGGAGGCCGGCGTGAACATCGCGAACATGGCCGTCTCACGGACGAAGGAGGGCGGCAAGGCGCTGATGGCGCTGTCGATCGACACGCCCGCCCCGCCCGAGCTGGTCGAGCGGATCCACGCGGAGGGCTTCGACGACGCCCGGTTCATCTCGCTCGGGTGAATGTAGGCTTGCCCCCTGTGAGCGCGGAGTCCTGGCCGGAGCCCGTCGCCAGGATGAGCAGAGCGCTCCGCGAGGCGGGCGCCGAGGCACGGATCGAGGAGTTCGCGGAGGGCACGCCTACCGCCGAGGACGCCGCGCGCGCGGTCGGCTGCGAGCTGAGCCGAATCGTCAAGTCGCTGCTCTTCAACTGCGACGGCCGGCCGGTGCTCGTGCTGGTGCCGGGAGACCGTCGCGCCGATCCGCAGAAGGTTGCTGCGCTGGCGGGTGCTGCGAAGGCCCGGGTGGCGGGCGCGGCGGAGGTCGAGGAAGCGACCGGGTATGCCCCGGGCGCGGTCGCGCCCTTCCCGCTCCGTCGGGTCGAGCGGGTGCTGATCGAGCGCAGCCTGCTGGTCGGCGGCCTGCTCTGGGTTGGCGCCGGCTCGAACCGGCACATGGCCGGGCTCCCGGCCGCCGAGCTCGTGCGGGTCGCCCGCGCACAGCCGGTGGACGTGGTCGCCGACGTCTAACATTCCGAGTAAGAAAAGGAGGGCGCCGAATGCAGGAGACCGAGAAGATCTGGATGAACGGTGAGCTCGTGGACTGGGCCGATGCCCGGATTCACGTGGGCACGCACGGGTTGCACTACGGCACGGGTGTCTTCGAGGGCATCCGCTGCTACGACACCGAGCGCGGGCCGGCCGTCTTCAGGCTGATCGACCATCTGCAGCGGCTCGAAACCTCGGCAAAGCTGCTCTACATGCAACTCCCGTACTCGGTCGAGGAGCTGCGCGGAGCCTGCTTCGACGTGATCGACGCCTGCGGCCTGTCCGACCTCTACATCCGTCCGATCGCGTTCTACGGCTACGGAGAGCTTGGCGTCCACACGGGCAGCAACCCGGTCGAGGTCGCCGTCATGTGCTTCCCGTGGGGGGCATACCTCGGCGAGGAAGGTCAGCGCAACGGCATCACGGCGATGGTCTCTTCGTGGCGGCGGGTCGGCCCGAACACGATCCCCCATGCCGCCAAGGCGACAGGCGTCTACCTGAACTCGATGCTCGCCACCCACGAGGCGCGCCGTGGCGGCTACGACGAGGCGATCCTGCTCACCGAGGACGGCTACATCGCCGACGGTCCCGGCGAGACGATCTTCATGGTGAACAACGGGACGCTGTTCACGCCGGACCTGAGCTCCTCGATCCTGCCGGGAATCACCCGCGACTCGATCATCCAGATCGCGCAGGACCTCGGGCACACGGTGGTCGAGAAGCCGCTGATCCGCACCGATCTGTACACGGCGGATGAGGTCTTCATGACCGGCACCGCGACCGAGGTCGCACCCCTGCGCTCGATCGACGACCACGAGATCGGCGTCGGACCCGTCACGCTTGCCCTCCAGCAGGCGTACACCGAAACGGTGCACGGCCGCAGCGAGCGCTGGTCGCAGTGGCTCGATCTCGCTGCCAGCCGAGCCGGCGCCTGAGTCAGCGGCGAGTCGCGAGGAGCGTCTCGACGACGCGCTGCTGGTCGGCGTCCGCGAGCGCGGACCCGCTCGGCAGGCACAGGCCGCGCTCGAAGAGCGACGCGGACACGGCCCCGCCGTAAGCGAGGGCAGCCTCGTAGACCGGCTGCAGGTGCATCGGCTTCCACAGCGGACGCGACTCGATGTCCTCCGCCTCCAGGGCGACCCTGATCGACTCGCGGTCCGTGCCGGCCGACTCCGGGTCGACGAGGATGCAGGTCAGCCAGCAGTTGCTCCGCCCGTACTGCGCCTCCGGCATGAAGCTGATCCCGGGGACCTCGGCGAGTAGCTCGCGGTAGCGCTCGTTGATGCGGCGCCTGGCCTCGACGCGCTCCGGCAGGACCTCGAGCTGCGCCCGGCCGACCGCTGCGAGCAGGTTGCTCAGCCGGTAGTTGAACCCGATCTCGATGTGCTCGTAGTGCGGCGCCGGTTCGCGCGCCTGCGTGGAGAGCTTGCGCGCATGGTCGACCCACTCGGGGCTGCTCGAGACGAGCATGCCGCCGCCGCTCGTCGTGATCACCTTGTTGCCGTTGAAGGAGAAGGCTGTGAGCTCGCCCTGGCCGCCTGCGGGCGCGTCCCCGAACAAGGCTCCAAGCGACTCGGCGGCGTCCTGGACGAGCGTCACTTTCCTGTCGGCGCAGATCGTGCGCAAGGCGTCGTAATCGCAGCACTGGCCGTAGAGATCGACGGCGACCACCGCGCGGATCTGAGGCCGTTCGGCGAGCGCGCGCTCGAGGAGCGGCGGGTCGATCGTCCAGGTCGCCTCGTCGGCGTCGACGAAGACCGGAGTGGCACCCGTGTAGTGGATCGCGTTCGCGCTCGCGGAGAATGTCAACGACGAGCAGGCGACCTCGTCGCCGGCGCCGATTCCGAGCACGATCAGCGCCAGGTGGAGCGCGGCGGTGCCGCTCGAGAGGGCGAGCGCGTGCGGCACGCCGACAACCTCGCTCAGCTCCTTCTCGAACGCGTCCACGTGCGGCCCGAGCGGTGCGACCCAGTTGGAGTCGATCGCGTCCCTGACGAGCCCGAGCTCGCGGCCGGACAGGTGCGGAGGGGAGAGATAGATGCGCGGCATTGCGCGCGAGCCTAGCGGCCGCTGCATAATCACCTCGTGGCGGACGGCGCGTCCAAGATGATCTTCCTCGGCTTCGGCAAGTTCGCCCGGGCCGACAAGATCTACGCACTCGAGCCGCTCGAGACCTCGGACCGGGGGAGCGGCCGCCGGACGCGCGTCTGGGTCGAGGGCATCGCCGAGCCGATCGTCGCCTCGCGCACGGAGCGGACGATTCTCCACGAGATGGGCCAGGACGCCGGCGGCTCGGCGATCATCGACGAGGCGCTGGGGCTGGCCGAGCGGCTGGCCGAGGCGGCGGAGCAGGGGAAGGTCGACCTCGGCGACCTCGGGCGCCGCGCACGGCGCCTGCTCGAGAAGACGGCCAAGTCCGGCGAGGGCGAAAAGCTCTTTTAGCCTCTTCCGGCTCTGACCGACTTCAAGGCTCCGTCGTGAGCGTCGCCCCGCACCTCCGCCGCGACTTCTACGCGGGCAGCGTCCACGACGTCGCGCCGCGGCTGGTGGGCGCGCTGCTGCTCGTCGACGGGGTAGGGGGGACGATCGTCGAGGTCGAGGCGTACCACCCGGAGGATCCGGCGAGCCACGCGTTCCGCGGCCGCACCCCCCGCAACGCGTCGATGTTCGGCCCGCCGGGGCACGCCTACGTCTACCGCTCGTACGGGATCCACTGGTGCCTGAACCTCGTCTGCGAGGAGGAGGGCACCGCCGCGGCGGTCCTGATCAGGGCGCTCGAGCCGACGCACGGGCTCGAGCGGATGCGGGAGCGCCGCCGCACGGACAACGAGCGTCTGCTCTGCGCCGGCCCCGGCCGGCTATGTGAAGCACTCGCCGTCACCGGCGCGCACGACGGCGACGCGCTCGACGAGCCGCCGTTCGAGCTTCGTGCGCGCACCCAGCAGGTGGAGGTCGTCGCGACGCCGCGCATCGGGATCACGCGCGCTGCCGATCTGCCGTGGCGCTACGTGCTGGCGGGCTCGCGCTTCGTCAGCCGCCCGTTACCCAGAGCGTGATCTTCATGCGTGGGGCTGCGGCCACCCCGGCCCGCGGACGCTGCCGCACGATCTTCGTGCCGTGCCCCCGCAACACGGGCGAGAGCTTCAGCCGCGCCAGCTCCTCCCGAGCCTGCCGCAGCTGCAGGCCGACCACCTTCGGGACGATGCCGTGCAGCGGCTTGGCGAAGACGATCGTCACCTTGTCGTACGACGACAACCCGCCCTTCGCGGGGATCTGCCTGACGACCACATTGAGCGGCTGCCCGGGTGACGCCGGCTTGTAGACGACGACCGGCGTGAGCGGCTGCGATGCGAGGCGCACCCGCGCCACGTCGTATGTCGAGCCGACCACGTTCGGCACCTCGACCTCGTTCAGCTTGCAGTTGGCGGTCTTCGCCCGCGTGCTGCCCGTGAAGAACTGGACGGAGATCGTGTGTCGGCAGACACCGTTGTCGATCTGGAACACGCCGTCGCGGAGCACGAGCCGCCGCGACTCGGTCGAGGGGATGCTCGGGGACGGGAAGCTCTCCGGCGCGTCCTTCAGGTACGGGAGTGCGGTCTCCATGAAGCTCTTGAAGATCAGAGCGGGGAACGTCCCGCCCGCGACGGGGTCGCCGTGGTACTCGGTCAGCATCGGCCGCAGCGTGTTCGGGTAGCCGACCCAGACGGCGACGGCGAGTTGCGGTGTGTAGCCGACGAACCAGGCATCGCCGTAATTTTCGGTGGTGCCGGTCTTGCCGGCGACGGGGCGATCGGACAGAGCTGCCCGATGACCCGTCCCGAACTGCACCACCTGCTGGAGGATCCGGTTGACGATCTGTGCGTTCGTCTCGCTGATCGAGCGGTGCGCCCTCGGCGCGTTTTTCTTTCCGTTCACCGAGAGCACGACCCGCGGCCGGTTCTTGAAGATCGAGCCGTCCACCCGCTCCCCGCCGTTGGCGAACGATGCGAAGGCGCGTGCCATCTCGAGCGGATTCACGGCCTCCGCGCCGAGCCCGATTGCGAAGTAGTCCCTCAGCTTGCTCGTGATCCCGAGCTGGTGGGCGATATCGACGACGGCCCTCGGCCGGACCAGCTGGGTGAGCTGCGCGTAGACCGTGTTGTCCGAGTTGATCGTCGCATTCGTCAGGTCGATCCACCCGAGGTTCGAGCCCTCGTAGTTGCGGACGTACCACTTGCGGTAGCGGTCGCCGAGCGAGATCGTCACCGGCTTCGACTCGAAGACCGTGGACGGCGCGATGCCCTGCCGGAGTGCAGCGGCGAGGACGAACGGCTTGAAGGACGAGCCCGGCTGCCGCTCGCCCTGGACGGCGAGGTTGAACTGGCTCTGCCGGTAGTTGTCGCCGCCGACCATCGCCAGCACCCGCCCGTCGCGCGGGTCGAGCGCGACCAGCGCTGCGGCCGGCACGTATGGCCCGGAAAGCCATTTGGAGATCGCAGCCCGCGCACGTTGCTGGAGGTCGAGGTCGATCGTCGTCGTGACCTTGAGCCCGCCCCCGAAGACCTTGCCCGACCCGTACTGGTCGACGAGTTGCTGCTTGACGTAGTCGACGAAGTACTGGACGGGGCCGCGCACGCCGAGGCGATGGATGTCCTCGGGCTTCGGCAGCGGCTCACGGTTGGCCATCCGGAACTCGTTGTAGGTGATGTCCGCCTGGTCGAGCATTGCCTGGAGCACCTCGTGGCGCCGAGCGTGCGCCGCCTTCGGGTCGGTGACGGGGTTGTAGACGCTCGGGTCGCTGGGGATGCCGGCGAGGAGCGCGGCCTCGGCAAGCGTGAGCTTCGCCGCGCCGTGCCCGAAGTAGATCTGCGCGGCACGTTCGATCCCGTAGGAGCCGTTCCCGAAGTAGATCGTGTTCAGGTAGTTGGTGAGGATCTTGTCCTTCGACCACACCTGGTCGATCTGCCAGGCGAGCGCAGCCTCCTTTAGCTTGCGGCTCAACGAACGCTTGCTCGTCAGGTACGCGTTCTTGACGAACTGCTGGGTGATCGTCGAGCCACCCTGGACGACCTTCTTGTTCCGGACGTCCTGCCAGACCGCGCGTGCGATTCCGCGCACGTCGATGCCGCGATGCTCGAAGAACCGTTTGTCCTCGATCGCCACGATCGCCTGCTTCATCACGGGCGCGATCTGGTCCGAGGTGACGATCTTGCGGCTCTCCAGGCCGACGAGCCTGCCGAGGACGCGCTTGCCGGTGGAGTCGTAGATGACGCCGTCGCGCTGCTGCTCTCGCTGCTTCGCCTGCTCGAACTGCGGGATGTCGCCGCGGATCCCGATCACGAACCCGTACGCGAACGAGACGAAGCAGAACAGGCCCACCAGCAATAGGACGGTGAGCAGGCGGAGCTTGCGGATCCGGCGACGGCGCTTGCCGTTCGCCGCGGGAGTGGTGCTACCGGCCAGAACCGAGCGATTCTAGCCCGCCCCTGCCCTAGTGCCCGCTGCAGCGGGCACTAGACTCGCCGGGTGGGCCTGGCCGAGCTGACCCGGAACGCCGTCGATGTGCTTCCCGAGGGCGAGCTCGAGCGGAAGCTGGCGCTCGGCCGGCCCCTGCGGGTGAAGCTCGGCATCGATCCAACGGGCGCCGACATCCACCTCGGCTTCGCTGCCGTGCTCAACCGCCTGCGCGCCTTCCAGGACGACGGCCACGTCGCCGTGCTCATCATCGGCGACTACACCGCCCGGATCGGCGATCCTTCAGGCCGCTCGAAGGAGCGGGATGTCCTGCCTGACGAGGTGCTCGACAGCAATGCCAGGCTCTTTGCCGAGCAGGCGTACAGAATCCTCGACCGGGAGCGAACCGAGATCAGGTTCAACGGGGAGTGGCTCGGCAAGCTCGACTACGCCGAGATCGTTCGCCTGACCCGGATCGGTACCGTCGCCCGGCTGCTCGAGCGTGACGACTTCGCGAAGCGGTTCGCAGCACGCGAGCCCATCTCCGTCTCGGAGCTCCTGTACCCCTTCGCCCAGGGCTATGACTCGGTGGCGGTCGAAGCTGACGTCGAGGTCGGCGGGAGCGACCAGCTCTACAACCTCCTGATGGGCCGCGATGTGATGGAGCACTACGGCCTTGCGCCCCAGGCGGTCGTCACCTACGAGCTTCTCGTCGGTACGGACGGCGTGGAGAAGATGTCGAAGTCGGTGGGCAACTACGTCGGGATCGACGAGTCACCGCAGGAGATGTTCGGCAAGGTGATGTCGATCCCGGACGGCGCGATCTCCCAGTGGTGGCGCCTCTGTCTCGACCGCGATCCACCGGTAGCCGAGCCGATGGAGTCGAAGCTCGCGCTCGCCCGTGGGATCGTCGAGCGCTACCACGACGCAGAGGCGACGAGACGGGCCGAGGAGCACTTCACGCGCGTCGTCCGGGAAGGGAAGGCGCCGGAGGACGTCCCGGAGGCTCCGCTGCCGGACGGCGATCCCGTGCATCTGCCCGCGTTGCTGGCCGGCGTCTTCGGCCTGTCGACGAGCGAAGCCAGGCGGTTGATCTCGCAGGGAGCCGTGCAGGTCGACGGCGAGGTCGTCACCGAGCTCGATTTGTCCCGCAAACGGGTCGAAAATGCGCTTGTCCAGGCCGGAAAACGCCGATTCGTCCGCTTGACACGCACCTGATGGTTGCTATCATTCCGCGGCTGCCCGAAAGAGCGGGTGGAAAGCGTCCCGACGACCAGGAGTTCCCAGCCGAGCCATCCGAGACGGAAGTCGAAGGTAGCGAGTATGGGGGCCTCCGGTGCGTAGGGGGCCTTTTTCACGTGTGCTCTCGAAAGCGGTCCGGTCTTTGAAAACTCAGCAGCGTGCGTTTACGTCGAGACCTCGGCGTGCTGGTCCACATGGACCGGAACGTCGAGGCACAAGACCCGTCGCCCACGAACATTGTGGGGGACACTTTGAGCACAGGCTCGAAGAGAAGACTGCCGGCCATGTTGGCTTCACTGCCACACGAGCCGGCGACCATCTTCACGGAGAGTTTGATCCTGGCTCAGGACGAACGCTGGCGGCGCGCTTAACACATGCAAGTCGAGCGAGAACCAGGGCTTCGGCCCTGGGGACAGCGGCGAACGGGTGAGTAACACGTGGGTAATCTGCCCTTGACATCGGGATAGCCCGGGGAAACCCGGATTAATACCGAATAGCCTCCGGAGCCTTCGGGCGCCGGAGAAAAGGTAGCTTCGGCCTCTGGTCAAGGATGAGCCCGCGGCGGATTAGCTTGTTGGCGGGGTAACGGCCCACCAAGGCGACGATCCGTAGCTGGTCTGAGAGGACGATCAGCCACACTGGGACTGAGACACGGCCCAGACTCCTACGGGAGGCAGCAGTGGGGAATCTTGCGCAAATGCGGGAAACCGTGACGCAGCGACGCCGCG
>DATCPA010000165.1:0-4973 GCA_036564335.1 Gaiellaceae bacterium | reverse complement strand
CCTCAAACTCTGGGAAGGGGGCCCACGGGGGAAACCGGCTGTTTCCCCCGTGAAGCGAGCGAAGCGAGCGTCCTAGGCAGCGGCGCGCGAAGGGTCGAGATAGGGCCGCCAGCTGATCGGCAGCCCGGAGGGTGCGGCCAGCCGGATGAAGAGCACAGGGGCGGGAGGCCGCGGCGCGCGACGCATCGTCATCGACGCCTCCTCGGGCAGTCGGTCCCCCTTGCGCAGGTTGCAGGGCGCGCAGGCGGTGACGACGTTCTCCCAAACCGAGTCGCCGCCGCGGCTGCGCGGGAGGACGTGATCGAGAGTCAGGCGACCGCCGCTCGTCCCGCAGTAGACGCAGCTCCACTCGTCCCGCGCGAACAACGCCCGCCTCGAGATCTTCCGCTGGGCCGCACGCGGGACGCGCACGTACTGGACGAGCCGGATCACATGCGGCCGGGCAAACGTGTCAGTCGCCGACCGGAGAGGGAGCTCGTGCTTTTCGAGCACCTCGGCCTTCCCCTTGAACACGAGCACGTGGGCGCGCCGCACCGAGCAGACGTTCAGCGGCTCGTAGCTTGCGTTCAGGACGAGGACCTGGCCCACTCCGCCGGTAAGCGTAGCTTTTGAAGCCGAGGCGAAACCGGGTTCCCCCCACGTTATTCGGCCATTGCCCGTTCGACAGCCTGCTGCTCCTCCGGAGAGAGCGCAATCGAGGCCCGGCCGCGCTCGAGCTGCTTGACGTAGACGCGGGCGTAGTCGCGCCCCTGAATCGCGGTGATCACGATTCCCGTGCGGCCCGAGTCGAGCAGCGCGACCGAGGCGGACTGGTGCCCACCGGTGTCCTCATAGGCGTCGTAGCGCACGAGCGCCACGCGCGAGAGGGAGTCGTCGATCCTCCGGTCGACTCGAGCTAGGGCGGCGGCGATCTCGTCGACCGCTCCATGGAGGTCCTCGATCCTGGCCTGGAGCGAGACGGCGAACTCGACGACGTCGGCCTTCGCGTTGCCGCCGAGGAGCACGTCCTGGGCCCGGCGGATGCTCGACAGCTGTGCGAACGCGAGCCCGGCGCCGGCGAGCGCAACGGCCGCGACCGCGACCCCCGCGACGGCAATCACCTCGGTGGCGCTCACCCTCCGACTACCCGAGGGAGAAGATGACCGGATACTGAGCCGAGTTGTTGGCCGCGTTCTTCTCCTGCGGCACCGGCTGAACGTCCACCTTCACCGTCGTCCGGGTGGCGAACTGCACCTGGCCGAGGTTGTGAAAGGCGACCGTCCTCTGCTCGCCCGGGTTGATCAGGTCGATCGTCTTCGTCTGGACGATCGGCGACGGCGTCTGCTGGATCGTCAGCGTCACCTTGACCTGCACCTCCTGCGAGTCGCCGCTGTCCTCGACGGTGACGGCGAAGCCGAGGTCGGTTGTGGCCGTAACGGTGTTCTCGGTATCCGCCGACAGCTCCTGGTTGCCGGGCAGCGCCTTCGTGGAGATGAGCGCGGTGCCGTGCAGGCCGCCGCTCGTGCCGGTGGCGCTCGTCGCCGACCCCTGCAGCCGCTGCAGGATCGCCTCCCAGAAGCGCGTGCTGGCGTAGTCCGGGTTCGGAACGAAGGTCGAGTCCGGGACCGCGACGCCGGTGATGCCCTGGCGGCGCAGCTCCTCGATCGCCGGGTCCTTGAACAGGTCGTCCCAGACGACGTCTCCGGAGACGAGCCGCTCTGCCTGGCCGGCGAGCAGCAGCGCATTCCCTGTCGTGGCCTTCGGCGAGCGCGAGGCCTGCGTGAATGCGTCTGCCAGCCCGCGCAGACCGCTGACCCGGAACTCGAGCGCCTCGATCGCGTGCTGGTGCTGGAGGCGCAGCGCACCCGGCGGGCTCATTGCGCGCACGGCCGCCACGTCCTGCTGCTCCTGCTGCGCGAGCCCCGAGAGCTTGGTGTTGAGATCGGCAAACTTGATCCCGGGCGTGGTCAGCGCGTCGTTGAGCTCGCGGCCGATCTGCTCGGAGTCCTTCGCCACCACAGCGACCTTCTCCATGTAGCGCTTGTACGAGTTCTTCTTGCTGGCTCCCTGGCAGCTCGAGATCCAGAAGACGAACAAGACGACGACCAGAATCGCGAACGCGATCAGGCCGGCGAGCCGGAGCAGCGGCGTGACGCCGACGGGCGGGCGCCCCGCCGGCGGGCGGCGAGGGGGGCGGCCGCCACCGGCTCGCGGTGGCTCGCGAGGCGGGCGCTCCTCGTCGGACGACCCCTCAGGTTCGGGCTCGTCGTCGAAGAAGTCGAAGTCGAGGTCGGTGTCGTGCTCGGTCATAAGGCCGTTTGCAGCGGAATTCGGCCCACTCTAGCCCATTCCTCGCGGACGACCTGCAGACCGAAGGAGTTTCGCCGCCTGTGTGAAAGCTGTCAGCGGGATGGCAGAAGCAACTGCAGCAGAGACTCCGTCCGGCCTGGTGCTCGGCCGCTACCGGCCGCTGCGACCGCTCGGCAGCGGCGGCATGGGGTCGGTCTGGCACGCCTACGACGAGCGACACGAAAGGGAAGTCGCACTCAAGATCGTGCCGCGGACAGGGACCGCCGGCCCCCGCGCCGAGCGCGAGGCCGCGGCCGCGACCCAGCTCCGGCACCCGGCCTGCGTTCGCGCGTACGCGCTGGCGAAGGACGAGGGCCACGTGTACATCGCCTACGAGTACGTCGCCGGCCGCACGCTCCGCCACGCGCTCGAACGCGGCGAGCTCGACGACACCGCCGCGATCGAAGCCGCCGCCCAGATCCTCGAGGGCCTCGCCCACGCGCACGCGCGCGGGATCGTCCACCGCGACGTGAAGCCGTCGAACGTCCTGCTCGCGGACGGCGTCGAGCTCTCGGTCAGGCTCCTGGACTTCGGCCTCGCACTCGTCACCGAGGAGGAGACGCTGACCGCCGCCGGCGACGTTCCCGGAACACTCGCCTACATCTCCCCGGAGCGGCTGACCGGAAAGCCCGCCGGGCCTGCGACCGACGTCTGGTCGGTCGGCATCCTCCTCTGGGAGGCGCTCGCCGGACGCCATCCGTTCGGCAGTGGGCCGTTCCTCGAGATAGCGAAGCGAATCGGCCGGGGGGCCCCTTCGCTGGCGACCGCGCGCTCCGACCTGCCGAAGCCGCTCGTCGCGCTCGTCGACCGGGCCCTGGCGGTGGAGCCGGCCAAGCGCCCGTCCGCGGCGAAGCTCGCACCCGCGCTCAGGCGTGCGGCCACCGCACGCCCGCACCGAGTCCACGTGCCCCGGCGCGCCCCGCGCGAGGCGACCGCTGTCGTCGCCGCCGCGCCCGCCGCGCTGCTCGCCGGCTGGAGCTCGGCTGCCCTGCCGTTCTTCCCCGCCTACTGGCCCGGCGGCCTCGCCGCGCTCGCGCTCCTGCTCACGCTGGTCGGACCGCGCCTCGGTCTCGCCTTCGCACTCGCCGTGCCGGTGCTGCCGCTCGGCAACATCTCGCTCGGGCTCGCGATCCTCTACGCCGTGCTCGCCTGTGGGTGGTTCGCGCTCTTCTGGGCCCGGCCCCGCGCCGCCCTGCTCTTCCTCGCCGGCCCCTTGCTCGCACCCCTCGGGGCGCTCGGGCTGCTGCCCCTCGTCAGCCTGCTCGCCGGCGGGCCGTTCCGCCGGGCCGCCCAGACGGTCGCGGCGGTGCTTGCCGCCGCCGTAGCCGCCGGCGTCATGGGCCACGGGCTGCCCTTCATCGGCAGCGTGGATCTCTCGCTCGGCGGAATCGACGGCCCGTTGACGGCCGCCTCGGCATTGTGGAACGGCCTGGCCGGCGCTCACGGGCTGCTGCTCGAGACGCTTGCGCTCGGAGCCGCCGCAGCCGCGATCGGAGCGTTCAGGCGGCGCGGGCACTGGGGTGCGGCGGCGTTCGGAGCGCTCGTCGCCACCGCCACCCTCCTGGCCGACCCGGGCACCGCCGCGCTGCCGCTCATCGCGGCCGCGTGGGCCAGCGCGCTGCTGCTGGCCGTCGAGCCCGGCCCCACCCGGCCGCTCCCGCGGTTTGTGGCTTTGGTGCGGCGAATTCCGCGTCAACGGCCCCGCCTGCGTCCCGTAGCCGGGAGTTAGACTCGGGCGCGGGGGGGAACCCGCCCGTTTGAACGTGCTGCGCAGCATCGAGCAGAAGATCGAGGGCCTCTTCGAAGGCCTGTTCGGCCGTGCCTTCAGAACGAACGTGCAGCCTGTCGAGCTGGCGCGCAAGCTCGTCAAGGAGATGGACGACCACCGGACGGTGTCGGTCTCCCGGATCTACGTTCCGAACGAATACACGGTCTATCTCTCCCCGCCCGACCGGGAGCAGTTCGCCGACTACGAGGCCTCGCTGACGACCGAGCTACGGGACTATCTGTCCGAGCACGCGAGGCGCGAGGGTTACGTACTGCTCACCCCGCCGATCGTCCAGATCGAGACCGACGACGACCTCGCGGTCGGCGAGTTCGGAATCGCTACACGGATGACGCAGCGCGAACCGGGTGGCGGCGAGCCGGCCGCGCCACAGCAACTCGAGTCGGGCGCGACGATGATCTACAAGCCGCGGACGGAGATTCCTCCGGGGGGACCTGCTGCCGACGTGGCGCTCGCCCAGGAGATCGTCACGCTGACGATGGACGGCATCCGGCACGAGGTCGACAAGCAACGCTTCGTGCTCGGTCGCTCCAAGGACTGCGACATCCAGCTCGCCGACCCCAACGTGTCGCGCCGCCACGCCGAGCTCCGCCAGGAGGGATCCGCCTACTGGCTGATCGACCTCGATTCCACGAATGGCTCACAGGTGAACGGCAACCGGACCGCGCGCGCCAAGCTGGAGAGCGGGGACACGATCACCGTCGGCTCGACCGACCTCGTCTTCGAGCGGCGGCTGGCGGAATGACGCTCTCGTCGATCGCCGTCGGCGAGGCGCTCGTCATCCTCAAGATCCTCTTCCTGGTCCTGCTCTACCTCTTCATCTGGCGCATCGTCCGCTCGGCGGCGCGGGACCTGCGCC
>DATCPA010000167.1:0-1830 GCA_036564335.1 Gaiellaceae bacterium | reverse complement strand
CCGCTGCGGCGCGCGATCCAGCGCTTCATCGAGGACCCGCTTGCGGACTTCGTGCTCAGTCGCGAGCTCGGCGCCGGCTCGACGATCCTCATCGACCGCAAGAACGAGGACGAGGTGGACATCACGGTCATCCCGGGCGAGATCACGCCCGAGAAGGTGACGGTGCCGCCGGAGGAGCCGACCGACGCCGCCACCGACGACGAGCCGGAGGAAGAGTCCTAACACTTTGAGCCGCGACGGCCTCCGCCTGGGGGTCGTCGCATTTTTAGTGGGCGCCGGCACTCTGGCGACCGAGATCTCGGCGTCGCGGCTGCTCGCGCCGTTCTTCGGCGCCTCGACGGTGGTCTGGGCCAACATCATCGGGCTCACGCTCGCGTACCTCGCCCTCGGCTACTGGCTGGGCGGGCGGCTGGCCGACCGAAGGCCCGAGCCGCGCGTCTTGGGGGCGATCCTGCTGGTGGCTGCGGCCGCGCTCGCGGTGACGCCGTTCGCGGCACGGCCGTTCCTGCGCTGGGCGCTGCACGGCTTCGACGCGGTCTCGGCGGGATCGGTCGCGGGGTCGTTCTTCGCCGCGCTCGCGCTCTTCGCTGTGCCGGTGACGGCGCTCGGGGCGGCGGCGCCGTTCCTCGTGCGGCTTGCGCTCGACAGCGTCGCCGAGGCCGGCAAGGTCGCGGGCCGGCTGTACGCGCTCTCGACCGCCGGCAGCCTCGCCGGCACGTTCGTGTCCGCGCTCGTGACGATCCCGTGGGCCGGGACACAGCGGACGCTCGTCGGCACCGCGGCCTGCGTGGCGGTGGGGGCGGCGCTGCTGCTCGGACGGGCCTGGCTGCTCGCGCCGGTCGCTGTCGCGGCGCTGCTGGCCGTGCCGCCGCCGCAGATCAAGAGCGCGATCTACCAGACCGAGTCGCGGTACCAGTACATCCGCGTGGTCTCCGACGGGAGCGGCGGCCGTGAGCTCGAGCTGAACGAGGTGGCGCGCCGCTTCTTCGGGGCCGGCGACAACCCGCGCGTGCGCCTCATCGCCGCCGACGGGAGGCCCTTCCTCGAGCGCACGAAGAAGCGCTACGACCTGATCGTCGTCGACGCCTACCGCCAGCCGTACGTGCCCTTCTACCTGGCTACGAGCGAGTTCTTTCGGCTCGCGCGAGAGCACCTGCGCCCTGGCGGGGCGATCGCGCTCAACGTCGCCGCGACGCCGACCGACCGCAAGCTGAGCCGGGCGATCGGGACGACGCTCCTGACCGCGTTCCCGCAAGCCTGGCGCTGGCGGGCGCTGCGCTTCAACGACGTGGTGTTCGCCCTGCGCGAGCCTGCCTCGCGCGCGGTGCTCGAACGCCGCGCGACCCAGGCTCCGGGGAAGATCGCGCTGCTGCTTCCGCTCTTCCGCAGCCGTCTCGAGCCGGTGCGTGCCGAGGGAAAGCCGCTGACCGACGACCGGGCCCCGGTCGAGTGGCTGACCGACCGCATGATCCTCCGGGAGATCGAGCGCGGCGGCGCCTACGACGAGCCTCCGCTCCCGACCGCGCCTAGCTAGCCTCCCGAAGTGCCCCGGCGGCTCCATAACCGGCCGGTCCTGGCCGCGCTCACGGGCGCCGTCGCGATCTCGTTCTCGGGGATCCTCTTCCGGGTCGCGCACGTCTCACCGTCGACCGGCGCGGTCTTCCGCTGCCTGTATGCGGTGCCGCCGTTGTGGCTGCTGTCGAAGCTGGAGGATCGCCGGTACGGGCCGCGGCCCCTGAAGCAGCGCGCGCTGGCCTGGCTCGCCGGGTTGTTCTTCGCGGTCGACCTGATCGCGTGGCACCAGGGCATCGAGGAGGTCGGTGCCGGGCT
>DATCPA010000160.1:0-8559 GCA_036564335.1 Gaiellaceae bacterium | reverse complement strand
GGCTCGACGCGCGGGATCAAGCCGCGACGCGAGGACGGGGTCGTACGGCCGCTGCTCACGCTCTGGCGCGAGGAGACCGAGGCCTATTGCCGTGCGAGCGGGCTGGAGTTTCGGAGCGACTCCTCGAACCCCGACACCCTGCGCGGCCTGATCCGCGACGAGCTGCTGCCGCTCCTGCGGCGGCTGCACCCGGCAGCGGAGCAGAACCTGCTCCGCCTCGCCGACGAGCGCCCGCGGCTACCCCGCGCCGTGGAGGACACGCTGCTCGGGCTGCTCGCGAGCCGCGACGGTTCGAAGTCGGCCGATCTGGGCGGCGGAATCAAGGCGGTGCGCGAGTACGACCGGATCTCCCTGGAGCAGGGCCCCGTTCGCTGGGGGCCGTGGACGATCGAATCGGATCTCCCCGGCCTCGAGGTGCGGGCGCGCCGGCCCGGCGACCGCCTGGCCGGCCGGCGCAAGAAGCTCCAGGACGTTTTCGTCGACGCCAAGGTGCCACGGGCCGAGCGCGATGCATGGCCCGTCGTCGTCCGCGGAGAAGGGGTTGTCGCCGTTCCCGGGATCGTGGAGGATGACGAGGTCAGGGTGAAGAAGCTGTGATGAAGACGGAGTTGGAGCGGGCGGTCGGAGAGGTCCTGATCGAGGCTGACGTGCTGCGCGCACGCGTCGCCGAGCTCGGCGAGGAGATCTCCGCCCACTACGAGGGCCGCGACCTGCTCCTGATCGGCGTCCTCAAGGGCGCTGTTTTCTTCATGGCCGACCTGATGCGGCACCTGACCGTCCCGTGCGAGGTCGACTTCATGGCCATCTCGAGCTACGGCGCCCAGACCGACTCATCCGGCGTCGTGCGGATTCTCAAGGACCTGGACATCAACATCGAGGGGCGAAACGTGCTCGTCGTCGAGGACATCATCGACTCCGGGCTGACCCTCTCCTACCTGATGCGGAACCTCGAATCGCGCGAGCCGGCGTCACTCGAGGTCTGCGCGCTGCTGACCAAGCCGGGGCGCCGCGAGATCGAGGTGCCGGTGCGCTGGATCGGCTTCGAGATCCCGAACCGGTTCGTGATCGGCTACGGGCTCGACTTCGCGGAGCGGTACCGAAATCTGCCCTATGTGGGGGTGCTGAGTGAGGAGCTCATCCCCGAAGGCGTATAGCCCCCGGCCGCACGGCTTGAAGAATCTCCCCTGCTACCCTGGGGTGCAGAAATCACGTGAATCGCTTCTTCCGTAGCGCACTCTTCCCGCTGATCGTGATCGTCCTGCTCGTCTACCTGGCGAGCCAGACGCTGATCCCGAAGTCGAAGGCGCCTGCCAAGGTCACGTACTCGCAGCTGATCTCCCGCGTCCAGAACGATCCGGGCTCGATCAAGGAGGTTGTCTTCAGCCCCAGCAAGCGACAGGTGGTCGCAGAGCTGAACGATGCGAGCGTGAAGAAGATCAAGGTCAACTACCCGAGCGACCAGTCGCAGATCGCCTTCCAGACGCTGCTGCAGAAGAAGAACGTCACCTTCGACTCGAAGGGGACGGGCTCGTCGCCGTGGTGGTCGATCCTAACCTCGTTGCTGCCGTTCGTGCTCCTGTTCGGCTTCTGGATCTTCCTGATGAACCAGGTGCAAGGCGGCGGCTCCAAGGTGATGAGCTTCGGCAAGAGCCGCGCCAAGCGGATGGCGCCCGACTCGCCGAAGATCGGCTTCAAGGACGTCGCCGGCGTGGACGAGGCGGTCGAGGAGCTGCAGGAGATCAAGGAGTTCCTCGAGAACCCGAAGAGGTTCCAGGCGCTCGGCGCGCGGATCCCGAAGGGCGTGCTGCTCTACGGGCCGCCCGGCACCGGCAAGACGCTGCTCGCGCGCGCGGTCGCCGGCGAGGCCGGGGTGCCGTTCTTCTCGATCTCCGGCTCCGACTTCGTCGAGATGTTCGTCGGTGTCGGCGCCTCCCGGGTGCGCGATCTGTTCGAGCAGGCGAAGCAGGCGTCGCCGTGCATCATCTTCATGGACGAGATCGACGCGGTCGGTCGCCATCGCGGCGCCGGCCTCGGCGGTGGCCACGACGAGCGCGAGCAGACACTGAACCAGCTTCTCGTCGAGATGGACGGGTTCGAGCTGAAGGACAACATCATCCTCATCGCCGCCACGAACCGGCCCGACATCCTCGACCCGGCGCTGCTCCGCCCCGGCCGCTTCGACCGTCAGATCGTCGTCGACCGGCCCGACCGCAACGGCCGCCGCAAGATCCTCGAGGTGCACGCGAAGGGCAAGCCGCTCGCGACCGAGGTCGACCTCGACACGCTCGCCGCCGGCACGCCTGGCTTCACCGGCGCCGACCTCGCCAACCTGGTCAACGAGGCCGCGCTGCTCGCCGCACGCCGCGGCAAGAAGGTCGTCGAGCAGGAGGAGCTCGAAGAGGGGATCATGCGCGTGATCGCCGGCCCCGAGAAGCGCACGCGGCTGTTCTCGGAGGAGGAGCGCAAGATCACGGCGTACCACGAGATGGGCCACGCGCTCGTCGGCCACTACCTCGAGCACACCGACGAGGTGCACAAGATCTCGATCATCAGCCGTGGCCAGGCCCTCGGCTACACGATCTCCCTGCCGCGCGAGGACCGCTACCTGACCACGAAGTCGGCGCTGATGGACCAGCTGGCGATGACTCTCGGCGGCCGGGCTGCGGAAGAGCTCGTCTTCCAGGAGGTCACGACCGGCGCGGCCAACGACCTGGAGAAGGTGACCTCGACGGCGAAGCAGATGATCATGCGCTTCGGGATGAGCGAGAAGCTCGGCCCGCGCGTGCTCGGCCGCAACCACGACATGCCGTTCCTGGGCCGCGAGATGGGCAACGAGCCCGACTACTCGGAGGAGATCGCCCGCGAGATCGACGACGAGATTCGCCGCGTGATCGAGGAGGCGCACGCGAATGCACAGCAGACGCTGCGCGACCATATGGCCGAGCTGCACAAGCTTTCCGCGATCCTGATCGAGCGCGAGACGATCGACAAAGACCAGTTCGAGCGCCTGCTCGCCGGCGAGGCCGCCGACGACGTCTTCCACGAGGAGGAGCCGCCGGCCGTCGAGGAGCAGCCGGCCGAAGAGCCGGCGAAGCGGCCTCGACCGCAGCCGAAGCCGTTCCCGCTGCCCGGAGCGCTTTCGCAGCCTCCGCCGCCGGAAGGCGCGAAGCCCTAGACAGCGTCCTGCCCCTCTGACACGCTTCGCCCGTTTTCGGCAAGCGTCAGAAGGGAGTTGGCGGTGAACGCTATGGCAGGAAGGGCGATCGCGGCAGTCGGCGTGGTGCTCGCGATCGTCGCAATCTGGATCGACGCGATCCAGGGCTCGAACTACTGGAGCGATGGCACGACGGGTGTTTTCCTGCTCGTCCTCGCGGCGATTGCAGGGCTCGGGCTCGCGGCCGGGTACGCCGGCGGCCAGTCCACGAATGGGTGGGTCTTCGCGGCGGGCGCGGTGTTGCTCGGCTTCTACGGCTGGCTGCCGGTAGCGCTTGCGTTCGACAAATGGGACCTCCTGGACAGCGGCGCCTGGCTCGGTGTGGCCGGCGGCGCGCTGATCGTGATCGGCGCAGGGAGCGCGTATCTGGCGGCGGGCGGGGCGGCAAGCACTCCCGCCGGACTGTCGCCGCCGGCGCTCGCTGCGGGCCTCGGGATCGCGCTCGTGTTCCCCGGCATCTTCATCGATTCGCTGGCCGGCACGAGCTACTGGAACAATCCCGGATTCGGCCGCTCGCTCGGGATCGTGCTGCTCGTGCTCGCGGCCGCCTGCGGGCTCCTGTGGGCAGCCGCCGTCACGGGTACGCCGACGAGGGGCCTGGACCAGGCGCTGTCGCTCGTCCTGCTCGGACTGCTGGCCGTCTATCCGGTCGCCGCAGCGTTCGGTGACTTCGGCAGCCTGGACGCGGGCGCCTGGCTCGCGTTCGCGGGCGGGATCCTCGCCGCCGGCGGCACGTGGGCGGCGCGCGGGAGCGAGATGCCGCGCACGGCTGCCGCTCCGGCCTAGGAGGGGACTGATGGTGGGCGGCCCCTCGGCCGCCCACCATCGAGAGTGCTACGCAGCGGCCGAGAGTGCTACCCCGGGGCCTTGGCTTCCCAGTACGCGTTCAGCGCGCCCTGCACCTTGATGACCCAGATGAGCGGCCCGATGAGGATGAAGACGCCGGGGAGGAACCAGAGCCCGGTCTTCCCGCTGACGGGGCTCGTCCTCCCGTCTTTCTCGTACATCTTCCGGATCTCCTGGGGGAGCAGGAACGGGGTGACGACGCCGAGCACACTCGCGAGGATCACGCCGACCCAGCCGCCGACGCCCTCGCCGGAATGCTGCTTGATCTCCTCGTGGGACTTGTAGATCCAGAAGAGCCCGTAGATCCCGAGCGTGACGATGTTCAGGAGGATCACCGAAACGGCACTGCGTGGCCGCCCGAGCGGGCCGGTGTTTCCAACGGCTGACGCTGGTGGGGCCGCGGCTGCTTCACTCATTCAAAAGCTCCTTCCGTGACAGGGAGCGAGGATCAGACCACGCTGCGGAGACCCGGTCAATGGTCCGGGCGACTCGCGAACCAGACCGCCGCCGTGTCGTCGTCGCCGTGACCGAGCTCGATCGCCCGCTCGAGGCGCTCGAGTGTCTTCGGCCCCAGCCCGAGCTCGATGCCGGCCGCCCGGGCCGCTTCGAGGGCGAGGCGGACGTCCTTCGCTGCGTGCCTCAGGGCGAACGCCGCGGAGAAGTCGCCGCTGAGGATCTTCTCGCCCTTGAGCTGCGCGTAGGGCGAGTCCATCGCCCGCCCCTCGATCGCCTCCAGGAAGCGCTTCGGGTCGAGGCCGAGCGCCTCCGCGAAGGCGAACGTCTCGGCGAGGTTCTCGACCAGGTTCATGATCCAGAGGTTCACGACGAGCTTCAGCCGCGTGCCTGCGCCGGGCTCGTCGTCCAGCCACATCACCCGGCTTGCGATCGCGTCGAAGAGCTCGTCCGGCCGCTCCCGGCCGGACCCGAGCACGAGCAGCTCGCCGGATTCGGCCTGCGGCTTCGACCCCAGCACCGGTGCGTCGACGAATCGAGGGTGTCGCTCGGCGAACCGCTCCGTGTCGGCGACGCCGACAGTCGACATCTGTACCCAGAGGATCGCCGGGTCGAGATCCGGGAGGACCGCATCGACGGCCGGCCCGTCGGCGAGCATCGTGATCACGGCCTCGGCTCCGGCGACGGCCTCGGCTGGAGTATCGGCGACCTCCGCGCCCAGGCCCTCGGCCTTCGCCCGCGTGCGGTTCCAGGCCTGCACCTCGTGCCCGGCAGCGGCGAGGTTGCGTGTGATTCCGCTGCCCATGATCCCCGTGCCCAGCACAGCGACTCGCATTGCAGGAACCTACTCGATGAAAGGGAAGGCCCGCCGAAGCGGGCCTTCCAGGCAGCTCAATTGCAGAGCATGACTGTCACCCAGGCTCTCAAGTATGCCATGAAGGGCGCCCCGGAGGCCGGACTCGAAAGCCGGCCGCGGCCGGAGCATCCGCGGCCGGTGCCCTGCCTCACGCGGCGGAGCCGCGTGGGCAGAACCGGCATCTCGCTGAGTGACAGTCAGCCGCTCTACCAGTTGAGCTACTCCGGGGTCGTCGCATCACGAAATCCCTTGTACCGGCGCGCCTGTGCCGGGTCTGAGCAAACTTCGTGCCGAATGACCGCGCGTGTTCCGATCGAGCAACGCTTCCCCCGCCCGTCGGTGATGGGAGTCGTCAACGTCACCCCCGACTCGTTCTCGGACGGCGGCGTCAACTACGCGCCCGAGGACGCCGTCGCCTCGGCCCGGCGAATGCTCGACGAGGGCGCGGCGATCGTCGACGTCGGCGGCGAGTCCACTCGTCCCGGCTCCGAGGGGGTCACGCTCGACGAGGAGCTGCGGCGCGTCCTCCCGGTGCTGGAGGCGCTCACGGGCGAGCCGGTCTCGATCGACACCTCCAAGGCCGAGGTCGCGCGCCGTGCCCTCTCGCTGGGCGCTGAGCTGGTCAACGACGTGACCGCCCTCCGCGCGGACCCGGAGCTGGCCGGCGTCGTCGCCGAAGCGGGCGCGTATCTCTGCCTGATGCACATGCGGGGCGAGCCGAGGACGATGCAGGAGGACCCGCGCTACGACGACGTCGCCTCCGAGGTTGCGGCCTTCCTCGAGGAGCGGCTGCGCTTCGCCGTCGACGCCGGTGTCTCGGAGGATCACATCTGCCTCGATCCGGGCATCGGCTTCGGCAAGACCGTCGAGCAGAACTTCGAGCTCGTGCGCAGGCTCGACGTCCTCCTCGCCCTGGGGCGGCCCGTGGTGGTCGGCTTCTCGCGCAAGAGCTCGCTCGGCCGGCTGCTCGGCGACCCGGGGGCGACGACCGGCTCGGCTGCCGCGAGCGTCGGCGCCGCCGTCGCCGCCTACGAGCGTGGGGCGACCATCCTGCGGGTGCACGACGTGCGCGAGACCGTGGAGGCACTCACAGTTGCCGGGGCGATTCTGTGATCCTCGAGCTGCACGGCCTCGAGGTGTTCGGGCGGCACGGAGTGCTCGACGAGGAGCAGCGGGACGGGCAGGCCTTTTTCTTCGACGTCGAGCTGGAGGTCGAGGAGCCGGCGGCCGACCGGATCGAGGACGCCGTCGACTACCGCCTTGTCGCGGCCGCGGTCGAGGAGGTGTCCGACGCCCGCCGGTTCCACCTGCTCGAAGCCCTTGCAGCCGCAGTCGCCGACTCGCTCGTCGAGCGCTTTCCCGTTGCCTGGGCGCGCGTCCGGGTGCGAAAGCCGCAGCCGGCGGGCGTGCCCGCGGAATGGTCGGCCGCTACGGCCGAGCGCCGCCGCCGGTCCGGTTCAGCGTGACCCGCGCTTACGTCGGCCTCGGGGCGAACCTCGGCGACCGTGCAGCGATGCTGCGCGCTGCGCTCGAGCAGCTCGCCTCCGAGCCCGAGATCGCGCTCGTGGCCGTCTCCGGGTTCCGGGAGACGGACCCGGTGGGAATCACGGAGCAGCCCCGCTTTCTGAACGCGGCCGCGGCCGTCGACACCGAGCTCCCGGCTCGACAGCTGCTCGACCGGCTGCTGGCCGTCGAGCGCAAGCTCGGCCGGACGCGGACGGGGCCGCGGTTCGGGCCGCGCACGATCGATCTGGACCTGCTCCTCTACGGCGACGCAGAGATCGCCGAAGAGGGACTGCAGGTGCCCCATCCGCGGCTGCACGAGCGCCTCTTCGCGCTCGAGCCGCTCGCCGAGCTCGACGCGGCGCTCGTGGTGCCCGGCCGCGGCCCGCTGGCTGGAATCATCGCGGGGCTACAATCCTCCTGATGTCGCATCTCGACGAGCTTGACGAGTTCGAGGCCGAGCTCGAGCTCCAGTTGAAGAAGGAGTACACGGCGGTCTTCCCGCTGTTTCGCTACTGCGTGCTGACGCAGGACGCGACCTACCTCTGCAATCGCCTCGACCTCCAGCCGCAGCCGCAGCCGAGCTACCCGTTCTTCCACCTGAAGATGGAGGACGTCTGGGTCTGGGACAAGAACCGGCCGACGCGCATGATTCCGCGGGCCGAGGTGTACACGGCGAGCGACGTCACCGTCGAGGAGCTGCGTGGCGAGGGCGAGGGGCCCCCGCTGACGGCAGAGGCGCTCGCGGAGCGGATCGGCGAGACGCTTCGCTCCGACGACGAGACGTAGGCCGCGCGCGCAATGCTGCTGGCGATCGACGTCGGCAATACCCAGACCGTCTTCGGGCTCTTCGACGGGGCCGAGCTGGCCGACCACTGGCGGATCGCGACCGAGGCCCATCGCACCGGAGACGAGCTCGGCGCGCTCGTCACACGCTTCCTCGACCTCGACAAGGTGGACGGGATCTGCCTCTCCTCGACGGTGCCCCAGCTCGTCCGCGAATACGAGGCCTTCGCGGCCCGCTACGCCGACGCGCCGGTGCTCGTGCTCGAGCCGGGCGTCCGCACCGGCATCCCCATCCGCTACGACAATCCGCGGGAGCTCGGCCCCGACCGCCTCGCGAACGCGGTCGCGGGGAAGGAGCGGTACGGCGCCCCGTGCATCATCGTCGACTTCGGCACCTCGACCAACTTCGACATCGTCTCACCCCAGGGCGAGTACGTCGGCGGTGTGCTGGCCCCCGGGGTCGAGGTCTCGATGGACGCGCTCTTCGCGCGGGCTGCCCGGCTGATCAAGGTCGACCTCGTCGAGCCCCAGAGCGTGATCGGGAAGTCGACGGCGACCGCTCTCCAGTCCGGTCTCGTCTACGGGTTCGCGGGCCAGGTGGACGGGATCGTGGAGCGGATCCGCGGCGAGCTCGAGGCGGAGGCGCCGGCCGTCGCCACGGGCGGGCTGGCCGAGCTGATCGCGCCGCACTCGCGGACGATCTCGCGGGTCGACCCGTGGCTGACGCTTGAGGGGCTCCGGCTCGTCTGGGAGCGGAACCTCAGCTGATATGGAGGCTTTCTTGTCAAGGGTCCAGGGCGCATTGCCCAGTTGATTGACGGGGTGAGGTGGCTGCTCGGGTGGGCGTCGGGGCGCTGCGGCGACGGTCGCTGCTGTCAGTCTGACGATGCGGGGGTTGGCT
>DATCPA010000147.1:0-2149 GCA_036564335.1 Gaiellaceae bacterium | reverse complement strand
GCCGCCCTCCGCCACGAGCTGCGGCTCGCCCGCGTAGCCGCCGCCCGCGGGCACGAGCATCGGTGCGAGGTCGAGCGCGGCGGCAGCCGGTCGGCGGCCGACCAGATCGGTTCGACCGATCGCCTCCGCGAAGCTCCGCAGCCCGAGGGAGGCGAGGTGGCGCCGGACCTCCTCGGCGACGTACAGGAGATACGACTCGATCATCTCGGGCGTCGCCGCGAACTTCGCGCGCAGCTCGGGACGCTGCGTGGCGATCCCGACCGGACACGTGTCCAGGTGGCACGAGCGCACCATCAGGCAGCCCTCGGCGAGCAGCACGGCGGTGCCGAACGAGACCTCGTCGGCGCCGAGCAGGGCCGCGACCACGACGTCCCGCCCGGTCTTCATCCCGCCGTCCGCGCGTAACCGCACCCGGCCGCGCAGGCCATTGGCGGCGAGCGCCTGCTGGGTCTCGGCGAGCCCCAGTTCCCAGGGCATGCCCGCGTTCTTGATCGAGGAGAGCGGGCTCGCACCCGTGCCGCCGTCGCTACCCGCGACGTGGACGACGTCGGCGAGCGCCTTGACGACTCCGGCCGCGACGAGCCCGACGCCGGCCTCCGAGACCAGCTTGACGGAGACGGCGGCGTCCGGGTTCACCTGCTTCAGGTCGAAGATCAGCTGCGCGAGATCTTCGATTGAGTAGATGTCGTGGTGCGGGGGAGGGGAGATCAGCTGGATCCCAGGCTGGGTGTGCCGGAGGGCGGCGATCTCGGCGGTGACCTTGTGGCCGGGGAGCTGGCCGCCCTCGCCGGGCTTCGAGCCCTGGGCGATCTTGATCTGGAGCTCGTCGGCGGACATCAGGTACTCGGGCGTGACGCCGAAGCGCGCCGAGGCGACCTGCTTGATCCGCGAGCTCCGCTCGGTGCCAAAGCGCTCGCGTGCCTCTCCGCCCTCGCCGCAGTTCGAGCGCGCGCCGAGCCGGTTGAAGGCGATGGCGACCGTCTCGTGTGCCTCGGCCGAGAGCGAACCGTGCGACATGCCGCCGCTCGAGAAGCGCCGGACGATCGACTCGACGGGCTCGACCTCGTCCAGGGGCGCCGGCGCCTCTGCGGGCACTAGCTCCAGCAGGTCGCGGGGCTCGAGCGGCTCCCGTCCGTTGACGAGCTCGGCGAACCGCTCGTAGCGCTCCCAGCCGGCGCCCTTCAGCGCCCGGCGCAGCTCGTGCGCGGCCTCGACGACATCCGGCGTCGTCGCGTGCGGCTCGCCCCCTTTCCTGAACTTGACGTAGCCCGGGTTCTCGAGCTGTGGCTCACGCGCCGCGCGCTCGCGCGCCTGCGTCTCCAGCTCGGCGAACCCGATCCCCGAGATCGGCGCGGGCGTGCCCGGGAAGCAGGCGTCGACCACTTCCCGCCCGAGCCCGAGCGTGTCGAAGAGCTGCGCGCCGCGGTACGAGGCCACGTCGGCGATCCCGAGCTTCGACAGGACCTTGAGCACGCCGTCCTCGATCGCGGTGCGGAAGCGCTGCTGGGCGAGGCCGGGCGAAGGCCGGTCGCCGCCGAGCTTGTCCGCGGCGGCCAGCGCCGCGAGCGTCTCGAGCGCGAGCCGCGGGCAGATCGCGTCGGCGCCGTAGCCGAGCAGGCAAGCGAAGTGGTGGCTCTCGCGCGGCTCGTCGCTCTCGACCAGGATCGAGGCGCGCGTACGCAGCCCGGCGGCGAGCAGGCGCGCGTGCACCGCGCCGACCGCGAGCAGGGCGGGGATCGCGGTTCCGTCTCCGCGGTCTGTAACGAGCAGCAGCTCGGCTCCGTTCGTCACGGCTGCCTCGGCCTGGGCGCCGAGGCGCTCGCATGCCTCCTGGAGGCCGGTCGTGAAGGTCGCCCGCAGCGGAGTCGCGGGCAACGCCGTGAGCGCCGACGGGAAGAGGAAGAAGCTCTCGAGCTCGCGCAGCGGCGCCGCGTCGGCCCGCTCGCGCAGCAGCGGCGCGCGCGCACCGAGCAGCGTGCGCAGCGACATGACCCCGCGCTCGCGCTGGTGGTCGATCGCCGGGTTCGTGACCTGGGCGAAGCGCTGGCGGAAGTAGGAGTAGAGCGGCCGCGCCCGCCCGGCGAGCGGGGGCAGGGCGGTGTCGTCGCCCATCGAGGAGACCGGCTCGTGGCCTTCGGCGGCGGCGGGG
>DATCPA010000088.1:0-2043 GCA_036564335.1 Gaiellaceae bacterium | reverse complement strand
TAGTTCGTGAACTTGAGCGCCTGCAGCTCGATCCACTCCGTCGCGACGCGGTCGCGGATCAGCGGATCGTCGCGCCGCCGCTCCTTCGTCAACGCGACGAGTCGGCCGACCTGCGCCTCGAGCGCGCCGCCGAGCGCGAAGCCGAGCGTCCCGCGCTCGTGCAGCAGCGTCGTCATCGCAACCTGCCAGCCGCCGCCGATCTCGCCGAGCAGGTTCTCGCGCGGCACCTCGACGTCGGAGAGGAAGATCTCGTTGAACTCCGCCTCGCCGGTGATCTGGCGGAGCGGCCGCACGTCGACGCCGGGCGCCTTCATGTCCACGATCAGGTACGTCAGGCCGGCGTGCTTCTCGGAATCGGGATCGCTGCGGCCCAGGAGGATGCAGTAGTCGGCGATATGCGCGAAGGACGACCAGACCTTCTGGCCGTTCACGACGAACGTGTCGTCGCGCACCTCGACGCGCGTGCGCACGCCCGCGAGGTCCGACCCAGCCCCCGGCTCGGAGAAGCCCTGGCACCAGACCTCCTCGGCGCTCAGGATCTTCGCGAGGTGCCGCGACTTCTGGTCCTCGGTGCCGTGGGCCATGATCGTCGGCCCCGCCATCCCGAGCCCGATCACCCCGAGGTGCTGCGGCGCCTGGACTCGTGCCATCTCTTCGAGCACGATCGCCTGGTGGCTGTAGGGCGCGCCGTGCCCGCCGTATTCCTCCGGCCAGGTCAGGCCCACATAGCCCGCGTCGTAGAGCTTCCGGCTCCACTCGCGTCCGGGCTCGGCCGGCAGGTTCGCGGCCAGCCACTCGCGCAGCTCCGCCCGAAAGGCTGCTTCGTCCGGGCTGTCGCGCAGGTCCACGTGCCTATTGAATCAGCGTCCTTGCGCCAAGTCACCCCGAAGCGCCATGCAGGTGCTCGACGCACGGGCGATCAGGCGGCCGTCAGGGTCCTCCACGTCGCACTCTGTCAGCCCGACGGTGCGGCCTCGGCTGACCACGCGGCCCTTTGCCACGAGGCGTCCCGTCCAGAAGGGACGGAGGTAGTTGATCTTCAGCTCGAGCGTCGCGAACGACTCGCCCTCCTCGAGCGTGGAGAAGAACGCCATGCCCATCGCGCCGTCCACGAGGTCGCAGAGGATCCCGCCGTGCAGAGTGCCCATCGGGTTCCCGTGCCGCTCCTCGGCCTCGAGGCTCATCACGCATTCGCCGCCGCCGGCACTCTCGAGCACCATCCCGATCAGCTCCGCGACAGGCGGAGGAATCTTCACAGCCGGATCACGGATCGGATCACGTCGCCTGCCTTTAATTCTTCGAACGCTCGGTCGACGTGCTCCAACGCAATCGTCTTCGTGACCATTCCGGCCAGGTCGAGCCGGCCGTCGAGCGCGAGCTGGAGGAGGCGCGGGAAGTCCTCGGCGGGAACGTGGTCGCCGCCGTGCGAGACGAGGATGCGCACCCGGCGGTCGAAGAGCCGCTCGAGGCTCAGGGCCACTTCGGAGCCGGGTTGCGGCAGGCCGATGTAGACGAGCGTCCCGGCATGGCCGAGCATCGAGAGCCCCTGCTGGACGGTCTCGGGCCGGCCGACGACGTCGAAGACGAAGTCGAGCCGGTCGCCGGGGCCGGTGTGAGTCGCGCCGAAGCGCTCCGCCGCCGCGAGCTTTCGCTCGTCGAGATCGAGCGCGTAGATCTCCGACGCCCCGGCGATGCGCGCGCCCTGGACGACCGACAGGCCGACCGCACCGCAGCCGATCACGCCGACGCGCGCCCCCTCCCAGACCTGGGCCGTCTCGAGGACGGAGCCGACGCCGGTCGCGACAGCGCAGCCGACGAGGCAGGCCTGCTCGAGCGGAATCTCGTCGGGCACCGGGACGGCCGCGCCCTGGTGGACGACGACACGCGTGGCGAACGTCCCGAGGCGAAGCGTCGCGCTCAACTCCTGCCCGTCCGGAAGGCGCGGGGCCGGTCCGGCCACGGCGGGTGTCCGGCACCGGCGCGAATCGCCACGTCTGCACCACGCGCAGCGCCCGCAGGGAGCGCGCCAGCCAAGCACGACGC
>DATCPA010000066.1:0-23056 GCA_036564335.1 Gaiellaceae bacterium | reverse complement strand
GGTCGTGAGCCGGCTCGAGGTCGACACCGCGCTCCTGCACCTCGGGGGCGTGCGTTTCCCCGTGACGGGCCCCATCCGCTACACGATGACCGCCCGGGATGCCGTTGAACTCTGTCGCCTCATCGAACCGCGTACCGCCATCCCGATTCACTACGAGGGGTGGAAGCACTTCCAGCAAGATCGAGAGGCGATCGAGCGCGAGTTCGCGAACGCACCGGAGGACATCCGCCGGCGCATCCAGTGGCTGCCCATCGGCGCTGCGGTGGAGATCGTCACCTGATCGTTGTCCGATGCTGCGCACGTGGACAAGAAGACAGCGTTCTCACCGGTGGCGGGTGCTTGTTGTTGAGGACGATGATTCCTTTGCCGAGGCGGTGAGGAAGCTGCTGGAGGCAGACGGTCGCCTGGAAGTCGTGGGCGCCGCCCGAGACGGCCGCGAGGGGGTCGAGCTCGCAGAGACGCTTCGGCCCGATGTCGTGCTGATGGACATCGTGCTGCCGGTGATGGACGGCGTCGAGGCCACGCGCGAGATCCGGCGGAGGCAGCCCACCATCCCGGTCGTCGGGATGACCGGCCTGGCGTACGAGGAGCGGGCTCTCGATGTGAGCAATGCAGGCGCAGTCGATTTCGTCGACAAGAGCAGGCTCGGCCCAGACCTCGTCGAAATCGTTGTCGCTGCAGCAGATGGCCGCCGGCGTCGCTGGCGCGGCCGCCGAGCGAGCGGCTGAACAGCGCCGACTCGCCGGCCTCGCCCTCCGTTAGGCAGGCAGCATCAACCGATACCCGACGCCCCACTCGTTCAGGACGTATGGGGTGTCGGTTGCCGCCGCGATCTTGCGCCTGAGCCGCGAGGCGTGGGAGTCGAGCGTCCGCGTCCGCCCCATCGCCCGGAAGCCCCACACCTCGCGCAGCAGCTCCTCCTTCGTGAACACACGCGTCGGCTGCTCGGCCAGCTTCAGCAGCAGCTCGTACTCCCTTGCGGGGAACAGCAGCCGCCGGCCGCGGACATGGACGCACCGCGTCGGCCGGTCGATCGCGATCTCGCCCGCCTCGACAACATCGCTCTCGCGCGGCGCCGCGCGGCGCAGCACGGCGCGGATCCGGGCCAGCAGCTCCTCGTAGCTGAAGGGGCGGCCCAGGTAGTCGTCCGCCCCACGCTCCAGCGCGCGGACGCGGTCGACGACGTCCTCCTCGGCGCGGCCGAGCAGGATCACCGGAATGTCGCGATCCCAGTACCGGTCGGGCTCGCCCTCGCGCAGCCGCCGGCAGAGCTCGAGCTCGGCCGCGAGCACGAGCGCGGGCCGCAGCTGCTCGGCCAGGTCGAGCGCCTCGGCTGCAGCCTCGGCACCGAGCACCTCGAACCCGTCGTCTGCCAGGTGGCGCTCGAGGAAACCGCGGGTGGCGGTCTCCGGCTCGGCGATGATCAGTGCGGCTGACATGCGGCGACGGTAGCGCCGCGAGCCCGGCCCGCCTAGATGTCCATTCGCGCGAGAGTGCGACGAGGTTTCTACAGCCGTCCGGGGCGGACCGGCCACAGCGGAGGCGACGGTTCTAGCCGCTCCAGGGCCTGCCAGTCGTCGCGAGCCGGTGCGAACACCTCGACGACGCTCGCTCCCTCCGGCCCGGCCTGCACCGCGTGCGGGACGTTCGGCGGGATGCACCAGGTCGCGCCCGGCCGCAGCTCCTGCTCCTCGTCACCGATCCGGAACCGGAGCGAGCCGGAGGCGAGCACGCCGATCTGCTCGTTGTCGTGCGCGTGCTCGGGGACGGCGGTGTCGGGATCGAGCTCGAGCACCGAGAACGTCACCCGTTCGCCCCCGGCCACCCGAGCGCGCACGCCGTTCCACACGGCATACGGAGAGATGTCGGCGAGGTCCTCGAAGGCGCTCACAGGCGGCCCGACCGTACCACGCCGATCAGGAGCCAGATCCCGAGCACCCCGGAGAGCGCAAACCCGATCAGCGAGATCACGTGCAGGCCGAGCACGTGCGGCCCGCCCGTGGCGAAGATGCCGATCAGGCTCGACCCGATCAGGCCGCCGGCAACGACCAGCGCGATCACCAGCCGGTTGAAGACGACGTCGAGCTTGTGCGCGAGCTCGTCGAGCCCCTTGTGCACGAAGCCGATCTCGAGCTGCCCGTGGCGCGCCTGCTCGAGCACATCGTTCCACTGGTGCGGCGCCACCCTGAGCATCTCTGCGAGCCCGCGCACCTCCTTTCGCGCGCGAGACAGGACGCGCTGCGGTGTGTAGCGGTGCAGCATGAGGTCGCGCGCATACGGCTTCGCGATCTCGAAGACGTTGAAGTCGGGGTAGAGCTCCACGCCGACCGACGCAAGCATCGCGATCGCCTTGTCGAGCATGACGAACCGACTCGGCAGCCGCAGGTTCTGCGAGTAGATGAGCGCGAACGCCTCGCGGATCACCTGCAGCGGGTCGATCTCGGAGAGCCGGGCGCCGTAGTACTTGTAGTAGAGCTCGCGAATCTCCCGGGTCAGCTCCGCCTCACGCGAGCGGTCGTAGCGCACGCCGAGATCGCCGAGCCGCCGCGCGAGCGCGTCCACGTTCTCCTCGGCCGCGTCGATGAAGAGCGCGGTCAGCTTCGACATGTCGTCGTCGCTGAGCTTCCCCGCCTGCCCGAAGTCGACGAGCCCGATCTCCTCGCTGCCGAGCACGAGGATGTTGGCCGGATGCGGGTCGCCGTGGAAGAACCCGTGGCGGAAGATCATCGTCATCCACGCCTCGGCCATCAGATAGGCGAGGCGCCGCCGCTCGTCGAGCGTGTAGGCGTCGTAAGGGAGGTCGGCGAGCTGCAGGCCCTCGAGCAGCTCGAGCGTCAACACCCGTTGCCGCGTGTAGCTCCAGTAGACGCGCGGGATACGGATGTGCGGATGCCCGGCGAAGTTGCGATGAAAGGCCTGGGCGTTGCGGCCCTCCTGCCGGTAGTCGAGCTCGTGGCGGATCGAGCGCGCAAACTCGTCGACGATCTCGCGCGCGTCCATGAAGTCGAGGGCGCGGATCCGCTCCCTGGCCAGACGGGCGGCCTGGTAGAGGAGCGCGAGGTCGGCCTCGATCTGCCGCGGGGCCTCCGGCCGCTGCACCTTGACGGCTACCCGCCGGCCGGTCGGCAGCACGGCTCGGTGCACCTGCCCGATCGAGGCGGCCGCCATGGGTGTCTCGTCGAACTCGAGGAAGAGCTTCTCGAGCGGCAGCTCCAGCTCCTCTCGCACGAGCCGCTCCACCTCCTCGAAGGGGAAGGGGGTGACGTCGTCCTGGAGCGCGCGCAGCTCGGTGACGATGTCCGGCGGGACGATGTCCGGCCGGGTGGAGAGCAGCTGGCCGAACTTGACGAACGTCGGGCCGAGCTCGTCCAGCAGCTCGCGCAGATGCTGCCCGCGCGCGGTCGGCCCCACCGCCTCGTCCAGCGACGGCACCTGCGATCGCGGCCACGGCAGCAGGTCGGTCAGCTTGTGGGTCTCGAAGAAGTACCCGAACCCGTGCCGGACCGCGACCTGGGCGATCTCGGAGAGGCGACCGAGGTTGCGCTGCGCAGGCTGCGCCATGCGCCAATGTTGCACGAAAAGAGCGAAAAGCCTCCCCGCAGGGCTAGCCGGGCGGCGACGGCACGGCCCGGGGCCCTTCGACGAGCCGCAGGCGGTGCTCCAGCTGGGCGACGCGCAGCTCCAGCTCGTCCAACTCGTCGCGCGTGACGAGGCCGAGCCTCGCGAACAGGTCGTGCAGGCTCTCCCCCGCCCGCTCGCCGAGCCGTGTCGCGTCGCCTCGCCAGCGCGTCAGCGAGTCCTCGAGCAGCTGCCGGGCATCGTCCCGGCCCATTCCCCCGCGCTCGCTCAGCTCTCCGGCGAGCTCGTCGAGACGCTCCGCCGTCAAGGCGACCGCACCGACGGCGGCCAGCGCCAGCCGTTCGAGCAGATCCCTAGCGGGCTCGGCCATGGGGACGCGCATTGCGCCGCTGCCGCCGGCGCTCGCGCTTCGATTGCGCCCTCGAGGCCGCCCCGTCGCCGCCCGCCGCCGGCGCAATCACGGGCTCGAGCTCGGGCGCGGCAGTCGCCTCGGGTGCCGGAACCTCGAGACCGAGCTTCTCGGCCGCCTCGGCCGGAATGCCGCTGACGCCCTTCGTGATCACGTCCTCGTCGGTTCGCCGCCGGAAGTCGGGGTGCCGCTCCATCAGCACGGTCAGGAACGGGGTGGCGACGAAGAACGTGGAGACGGCGCCGAGGCCGATGCCGATGAACAGCGCGAACGCGAAGTCCTTCAGCGTGTCGCCGCCGAAGAGCAGGAGTGCCCCGACCGGCAGCAGCGTGATGAATGTGGTCGCCAGGGAGCGGCGGACCGTCTGCCACAGCGAGACGTTCGCGATCGTCGCGAACTTCGCCCGTGGCATCAGCGGCATGTTCTCTCGCACCCGGTCGAAGACGATGATCGTGTCGTAGATCGAGTACCCGAGCACGGTCAGCACCGCCGCAACGGTCGCCGTCGTCACCTCCCGCCCACTCAGCGCGTAGACGCCGAGCGTGATCAAGATGTCGTTGAAGAGCGTTCGGACGATCGGGAGCGCAAAGCGCCACTGGAAGCGGAACGAGATGTAGATGGCGATCAGCAGGAACGAGACGAGGACCGAGAAGATTGCGCCGCGCGCAATCTGCCGGCTGAAGCTCGAGGAGACGTTCTTCACTCCGGCTGCAGTCGCGCCGAGCTTCTCGGTCAACCGCGTTTGCAGCGCGTTCTGCTGGTTGGAGGTGAGCGACTTCGTGCGGATCTGGAAGCTCGTGTAGCTGTCGCCTCCCGCCGACTTGCCGCGACCCTGGACGACTGCGTCGCTGCGCCCGATCGTCCGCATCTCGTCGCGAACGGCCGTGAGGGAAGTCGGCTTTTCGGTCTTGAACGTGACCTGCGTGCCGCCCTTGAAGTCGATGCCGAGGTTGAGCCCCTTCAGCCCGATCGCGAGGGCGCTGGCGACGATCAGGACGGTCGCAATCGAGAGATAGAGCCTGCGCCGCTTCGGGCTGTTCACGTCCACCCGCTGCCAGCTCGAGATCGCCTGCCCCTTCGCGCCCATGAAGCGCGGGTTGTCGAACCAGCGGAAGCCGGCGAGCAGGCCGAGCATCGCCCGCGTGGCTGCGACCGCGGTCACCAGGGAGATCACGGTGCCGAGCAGCAGCATCAGCGCGAACCCCTTGACCTGGGCGGTCGCGGCGGCGAAGAGCACGAACGCCGTGATGCACGTGACGACGTTCGCGTCGATGATCGTGTGGAAGCCCTTCTGATAGCCCTGCGCGATCGCCTGGCGGATCGTTCGCCCGGCGCGCACTTCTTCCTTGATGCGTTCGAAGATGACGACGTTCGCGTCGGCGGCGACCCCGATCGTCAGGATCAGGCCGGCGAAGCCCGGCAGGGTGAGCGTGACGTTGAGCAGGAGGATGGCGGCGTAGAGGAACGCGGCGTAGATGCCGAGACCGATCACGGCGATCACGCCGAGGAAGCGGTAGAAGACCAGCAGGAACAGGGCGACGATCAGCAAGCCGATCAGCGCCGCCGTCTTTGCCTGCTTCAGCGAGTCCTTGCCCAGCGTCGCCGAGACGTCGGTGCGCTCGATCTGCTTGAACTCCACCGGCAGCGCGCCCGTCTGCAGCACGAGCGCCAGGTCCTTCGCCTCCCCGATGCTCTTGATGCCCGTGATCCGGGCGCCGTTGATCGGGTCGATCCCGCTCGGGTACTGCTTGAAGTCGATCGACGGGAACGACTTGATGTCGCCGTCGAGCACGATCGCGAAGTGCTGGTCGTAGTTGGCCGGGTCGGCGCCCGAGGCCTGGCCGAACCGTGCGTACTGGGTGCGCCCGCGCACCGCCTCTGCCTTCGTGATTTCGCGGAACTGCTTGCGCCCGTGACCCGTGAACGCGAGCAGCACTTCGGGCTGGCCCGTGGTCGTGTCGACGTCCTGCTGCGTGCCGGAGAGCTTCAGGTCTGCGCCCGACATCTCGGGGATCGGCCTCGCCCCGGTCGGGTCGTACTTGAACAGGTAGTAGTAGGTGCGCGTCGGCGGCGACTCGTTCACGCTCGGACAGACGACCGCGCTCGAGCCGCACGTGATGACGATCGCGCCCTGCGGGACGACGAAGAGCTTGTAGTCCTTCGGATTGGTCGAGGGCTTGGGGACCGCGACCTTCCCCGGCTTCGCAGGCGCCTTGGCGGCCGCGATCAGACGGTCGCGGTCCTTCAGGATCGCCTGGCGCGTCTGCTCCGGGCCTGCGACCAGCTTCTTGTTCTTGTCGAACAGGTAGAAGGCCGTCGGCTGCCCCTGCTTGCCGCGTGCCTGCTGGCCGGCGAGCAGGTCGAAGAGGCTCGTCGCCGGAACGGGAATGCCCTGAGCGCTGATCGAGGGCCCGGTCAGATCGGCCTCGAGATCGAACAGTTCTAGCTGGGCGGTCTTGCCGATCAACTCCGCCGCCTTCTTGGGGTCGTGCACGCCGGCGAGCTGGATCACGATCTGGTCGGAGCCCTGCTTCCGAATCTCGGGCTCCGCGACGCCCAGCTTGTCGATGCGGTTGCGCATGATCGTGACCGAGCGGTCGAGGTCGGCGGCCGTGAGCTTGTGGCTCTTCGGCGGCACCGCCTTGAGCACGACCTCGAGGCCGCCCTGGAGGTCGAGGCCGAGACGCGCCTTCTTGTGCGCCGGCGAGCCGGGCACGATCAGCAAGGCCGCGCCGGCAAGCGCGGCCACGATCAGACCGACCAGGGTCAGGTGCTTACGGCGTTCGCGCACGGGCCAATCAGCTTAGCGCCGGGTTTGGCCGGATGGTTCCGGCTCTTCCGGTGCGACCTCCTGCTCGGCCTCCTCGTCGCCTTCCTCCAGCGGCATCACCACCGCGATCGCACGCTTGGCGACGCGGGCCTCGGTGCCGGGACTGAGCTCGACGGTGACCTCGTCCTCGTCGATCTGGCGGACGGTGGCGAAGAGGCCGCCGGCGGTGAGCACCTCGTCGCCGATCCTGAGGTGGTCGATCATCGCCTGCTGCGCCTGCTGGCGCCGGCGCTGCGGCCGCACCAGCATCAGCCAGAGCAGGAAGAGGACCAGGATGATCAGGACGAAGAAGCCGCTGTTCATCGGCCGCTCTCCGCGTCGGATTCCATGGCTTGCAGCATGTCCGAGGTGAAGTCTGCCAGCCGCCCGGCCTCGATCGCCGCCCGAGCGCCGGCGGTCAGATCGAGCAGGAAGCGCAGGTTGTGCAGGCTGAGCAACCGCGGCGCGAGCAGCTCCTGCTGGTTGACCAGATGGCGGATGTACGCACGGGAGAATCTCGCACACGCCGGGCACACACACCGCTCGTCCAGAGGCCGCGGATCGTCCTGGAAGCGGGCGTTCCGGAGGTTCAGGCGACCGTGGGAGGTGAGTGCCGTCCCCGTCCTGCCCAGCCTCGTCGGCAGCACGCAGTCGAACATATCCACGCCTCGTCCGATCACCTGGAGGATGCCGGCCGGGTCGCCGATCCCCATGAAGTACCTGGGCCGGTCCGCCGGCAGCAGCGGCGCCGCCCACTCGACGGCCTCCAGCAGCTCGGGCCGGGGCTCGCCGACGGAGAGACCGCCCAGCGCGTGGCCGTCGAAGCCGAGCGCGGCGATCTCCTCGATCGAGCGTGTGCGCAGCTCACGGTCCGAGCCGCCCTGCGTGATCCCGAAGAGGAGCTGCCCCGGGGCGCGCGGGGCGGCGACCTGCCGAGTTGCCCAGACGGTCGTCAGCTGCACCGCCCGCTCGAGCTCCTCACGGCCGACCCCCGCAGGCGGGCAGACGTCGAGACACATCGCAATGTCCGAGCCCAGCTTCGCCTGGACGTCGGCGACGAGCTCGGGCGTGAAGCGCTCGGTCGTGCCGTCATAGACGGAGCGGAATGTCACCCCTTCGTCGTCGACTGCGGCGATCGTGTCGCGCAGGGAAAAGACCTGGAAGCCGCCCGAGTCGGTCAGGATCGGCCCGTTCCAGCCCATGAAGGCGTGCAGGCCCCCCAGACGGGCGATCAGGCCGGCGCCCGGCCGGAAGTGCAGGTGGTAGGTGTTGCCAAGCAGGATGTGCGCACCCGCCTCGCGCACCTCGTCGGGGTGCAGGCTCTTGACCGTCGCCTTCGTCCCGACGGGCATGAACGCCGGCGTCGGCACCACGCCGTGCGCGGTGCGGAGCAGGCCGGCGCGGGCCGCGCCGTCGGTGGCAGTGACCGTGAACGTCACAAGACGAGCATCGCATCGCCGAAGGAGTAGAAGCGGTAGCGCTCGGCGATCGCCAGCCGGTACAGCTCACGGGTCTCCTCGACGCCGGCGAAAGCCATCACGAGCGCCAGCAACGTCGAGCGTGGCAGGTGGAAGTTCGTCACGAGCGCGTCTACGCGCCGGAACTCGAAGCCGGGCGTGACGAACAGGTCGGTGCGTCCCGCGAGCGGCCCGCCGCGGGCGAGCGTCTCCAGCACGCGCACGGTCGTCGTCCCCACGGCCACAACGCGCTCGGCCTTGCGGATCCGCTCCCACGCCTCCGCGGCGACCTCGTAGCGCTCGCCGTGGAGCGGGTGCTCGTCCAGTTGCTCCACCGCGACCGGCCGGAACGTGTCGAGCCCGACGTGCAGCGTCACGCGCGCGATGTCGAGCTGCGCGAGCAGCTCCGGCGTGAAGTGGAGGCCGGCGGTCGGGGCGGCCGCGGAGCCCGGCTCGCGTGCGTAGACCGTCTGGTAGCGCCCGGGGTCGTGCAGCGGCTCGGTGATGTACGGCGGTAGCGGAGTCTCGCCGGCAGGCTCGCCGTCGAGCCGGACGAGCCAGCGGCCCTCTCCCAGGTGCTCCAGCAGCTCGACGGGCCCGTGCCTGGCGCCCGCTCGCAATCGCCGCGTCGGCCGCGCCAGCGCCTCCCAGACTCCGTCGCCGCGCGCCTCCAGGAGGAGCACCTCCCCGCGCGGGCGCTCGATCGGGATCCGTGCAGGCACGACCCGGGTGTCGTTGACGACCGTGAGGGCCCCTGCGCCGATCTCGCCGGCGAGATCGGCGCATACCCGGTGCCGGACAGTGCCGTTCGATCGTTCGTACACCAGCAGACGGGAGGCGTCTCGGCGCTCGGCCGGGTGCTGGGCGATCAGCTCCCCGGGAAGGTCGTAGTCGAGCTCGGATGACTTCATCCGGTGGACACGCTATCGTCGCGCTCGTGGACGAAGACGCTCTCGACCGCGCCCGCGAGCGGCTCGCCGAGGCGGCGGCAGGGAAGGCCGCGCCGGCCGACGTCGAGGCCGCCCTCGAACGCGCCCGCTCTCAGATCGAGGAGCTCGCGGCCACCGCCGCGGAGCTCGAGGCATCGCTGCCGGGCCAGGTCGGCGAGGCCGTCCGCGAGGGGATCAGGGTCGAGGCCCGGCCGGTCTCACGGCAGCTCGCAGAGGTGCGCGGGCTCGCCAACCAGACGATCCGACGGCTCGAGCGGATCGAGACGGAGCTGCTCGCCGAGCGAAGCTCGCGGGTCGACGATCTGGGCCTACTCGTCGACCTGATGGACTCGGGCTGGCGTGCGGTCGACGAGCGCCTACGCCGCATGGAAGAGGCGCTCCAGGCGCCACGCGGCGCCACCGTTTACCGCATCGGCGAAGCCTCGTAGGCTCGTAGCTTCCTAGGTAACCGCAAGGATGACGGCGCAGGTCGTGGCCCAGGCCGCGATCGTCAGAATCAGCGGAACGTCGGAGAGCAGCACGTTCTCCGGCTCCTCCCCGACGCCGTGGCGGTGCAGCAGCAGCAGGTACCTGAAGATGCCGTAAACGACGAACGGGACCGTCGCCATCATCGCGTTGGAGTCGTTCGCGGTGAACGTGTACAGCGAGTAGCCGATCACGGTCGAGGCCGCGACGATGGTGACGAGCTGGTCGACGAGCGCAAGCGAATAGCCCTCCAGCACCGGTCGTCCCGGGGCCTCCTCGGCTCCGACGAGCACGAGCTCGGCCCGCCGCTTCGCCAGCGCGAGGAAGAGCGCGAGCAGGCCCGTGCAGATCAGGAGCCAGGGTGAGATCCGCACATCCACTGCCTTCGCTCCTGCGCTCGCCCGCAGGACGAACAGGCCGGCAATCGCCAGCACGTCGATCAGCACGACCCGCTTGAGGCCACCGGTGTACGCCGCCTGGAGCACAAGGAAGCCGCCCATGAACGCCGCCGACCAGGGCCCGAGCAGCGCAGCCGCGGTGAGGGCCAACGCGGCCAGCACCGCGGCGAGCCCGAGCGCGACGGGGGCAGGCACCTCGCCGCTCGCAACCGGTCGGATCCGCTTGACCGGGTGCTCGCGATCGTCCTCCGCATCGCGTACGTCGTTGACCAGGTATGCGGCGCTCGAGGCCGCGCAGTAGGCCCAGAACGCGGCGATCGCCTCTCCCCAGCGTGTGGCATCGCCGAGCTTCGCCGCGAAGACGATGCCCGCGAAGAGGAGCAGGTTCTTCGACCACTGGCGCGGCCGCAGCGCAGCCAGCGCCGCGCGCGTCCGCGTCCGTTGCGAAGCGAGAGCCGCGACCGCCACGAACGGATCCTAGGCTTAGGAGGGCGGCGTCGCAGGCAACAAGAGGTCGAACCGGCTGCCGGCACCGGGCTCGCTCTGCAGCACGATTCGGCCTCCGAGCGCGACCGCGAGCTCGCGGGCGATCGCCAGCCCGAGGCCCGTGCCGGCCCCGTCGCGGGACCAGAAAGGCCGGAAGATCCGCTCCTGCTCGCTGGGCTTGATGCCAGGACCCGTGTCGGCGACGGACACCGAGACCGTTCCGTTCGCCGAGGCGAGAGCGAGCTCGACCCGGCCGCCGTCAGGCGTCCAGCGAAACGCGTTCGCGAGCAGGTTCGAGACGATCTGAAAGACCCGGTCTCCGTCGGAGACGATCACCGGGCCGCCGTTCGAGTCGCAGCGGTAGTCGATCCCGCGGCGCCGCGCCTCCTCGCCGAAGGCCGCGTAGACCTGGTCGACGAGGCTGCCCATGTCCACCTCCTCGCGAAGCACGGTGAAGCGGTTCGCGTCCAGCTTGGCGAGATCGAGCACGTCGCCGACGAGCCGCTCCAGCCGCCCCGCCTCGATGGCGACCACGTCCAGCGATTCCGCCCGCGACTCGGCGTCGTCCACGAGCCCTTCGCGCAACGCCTCGACGTGCCCCCGGATGGCCGTCAGGGGCGTCCGCAGCTCGTGCGAAACCGACATCAGGAAGTTCCGCTCCTGCTCCTCGGCCTCCGAGAGCCGGGACGCCATCTCGCGGAAGCGGTCGGCGAGGTGACTGATCTCACCGCTGCCCGGCACGTCCGGGACGGCGATGTCGTACTTCCCTCCGGCGATCCGGTCCGCCGCTGCAGAGAGAGCGAGCACGGGGCGCGCGATCCGGCGTGAGAGGTACCAGGCGAGCGCGCCCGCGACGACGAGGCCGACGCCGAGGGCGACGAAGAGCAACTCGACCAGCGAGAACCATCCGTGGGTGAGCTCGGTCTTCTTCTTCGCGACGATCAGGGCGCCGAAGGTCGGGCTGTCGACCCCGGCGAGATGCAGCGGCTGCGCGACGGCGAGAAACGTGCGCCCCTCGCCCGGCGGCGTGAAGTCGAAGGTGACGACCTTGCCCTCCTGGATCTGCTCCCATCGGTCCGATCCGACCGCCGCCTGGGACAGCGGCCGAAGCCCCGACGGCTGGCCGGGGAAGATCGGCACGCCGGCGTAGAAGAGCCGCGCACCGGTGGCTCGCTCCAGCTCGGCGGCGGCGAAGTCGGGAGCCGACCGTCCTTCGTCGCTCGAGCGAATCGCCGCCTCCTGGTACAGCTGCGTGAGCCCGCGCGCCTCCCGCTTCAGCTCTGCGAGCGACTGCGAGCGGATGTGGTCCTGGAACAGCTGGACGGCGATCGCGGTCGAGACGATCCCTGCGAGCGCCACTCCCGCCAGGAAGAACGCCGGCAGGCGGAAGCGCAGCGACTTGAACATCCTGCGACCCTAGGCGTGCACCGCGTCCTTCGCCGGCGTGACCTTGTACCCGACCCCCCAGACGGTCACGATCGGCGAGGCGTCGCCCAGCTTGCGGCGCAGCTGGCGGACGTGGACGTCGACGGTGCGCGTGTCGCCGGCAAAGGTGTAGCCCCAGACGCGCTCGAGCAGCTGGTCGCGTGTCAGCACCAGGCCGCGGTGGTCGAGCAGCTCCCAGAGCAGGTCGAACTCCTTGGGCGCGAGCTGGATCTCATCCTCGCCGACGCGCACCTCGCGCCGGCCGGCGTCGATCGTCAGGTCGCCGTGGGTCAGCTGCTTGCTCTCCATCTGGCGGCGCTCCGGCCCCGCCCGGCGCAGGATCGACTTTACGCGCGCCACCAATTCGCGCGGGTTGAACGGCTTGGTCAGGTAGTCGTCGGCTCCGACCTCCAGGCCGATGATCTTGTCCACGTCCTCGTCGCGTGCGGTCAGCATCAGGATCGGCACGTCGGAGGTCTTGCGAATGCGCCGGCAGACCTCGATGCCGTCGATGTCCGGCAGCATCAGGTCGAGCACGATCAGGGTGGGCTGCGACGCGGCGACCTGCGCCAGGGCCTCGCTGCCGTTGGCGGCGGTGCGCACGGAGTAGCCGGCGTTCTTCAGGTAGAGGGCGACGAACGAAGCGATCGAGCTCTCGTCTTCAACGACGAGCACGCTCTGCGTTCCCCGCGCGCTCACGGGATCTTGAGCGGATTGGCCAGAGACAATTCCAGGACGAAACGCGTGGCCACGCCCGGTAGCGGCTTGAAGGCATCGCCGTTCAGCGAGTAGCGCCCGGGCTGGTCGGCGAAGCCCGTGCCGTCTAGCACGGCCGAGCCCTTGCCGACTGCGCTCACGTCCAGCCCGATCGCACTGATGCGCACGCGGTACGCGCCGCCGATCAGCCGGAAGCGGACATCCCCCTCGCCGCTGTACTGGGTCCGCCTCGGCCCCAGCTCACGGACCTTCTGGTACCCGCGGACGATCGGGCCCGAGCCGTCGCCGACAACCGGATCGAAGATCTCGATCGTGCCCTGGTCGAAGCGCCCGATGATTCCACCGCGCACGGCCAGAGTCACGACCCCCTGCGCGCTCTCGACCACCAGCGATCCGTCCCCCGGCCCGCGCTGGATCGCTCCCGCTCCAGCCGGGAGCGCGAGCGTCACGACCCCGATCAACACGACCAGTCGACGCATCACTGTTCTGAAGTATCGTCGCCCGAGTTGTGAAGGGTCTAATCGGGCTGTAAGGAGAGTGTAAGGACGCCTGCACATGCGCATCAACACCTCGGCGTGACCGGGGTGGCGGGCGGGCCGAGTGGGACGGAGTACCAGCGTGCGAGAGCCGTGAGGCGGTGGCGATAGACCTCCATGTCTGCGTGACGCCAGTCGCCGTGGGTCTGGCACCGCCACGCAGACACTCGTTCGCGGTGATACGGGCTCGTCAGGCTCTCATTGTGGCCGATCACGTTGCGCAGTTGGATCGCAAACCGATGCATCAGCCACACTGTTAGACGCAGCGATGCCTGCATCTGGGCCGCGTTGGCGAGGATCTCCGCGTCGCTCGTGCCGACGTGCTCGATCCCGATCGCGGTGTAGTTGAGACCGACCGTATGGCGACACATCGTCGTCAATGAAACGAGTTGGTAGACCGTTCCGTCACGGTCGATGACGAAATGCGCACAAACGCCGGGCAGCTCGTGCAGCTCCGCATCCGCAACGTCCCTTGCGAACGTCGAATAGGCCGAGGAGAAGCTTTCCGAGGCCGTGTAGTGCTCGACGATCACCCGCGGCCGGACGAGCCGCCAGGTATCGATCCCGTAGTGGTGCTTCGAGTAGGCCTGCATCTCGATTCGTCGCTGCGGGCCGAACGGGATCGGCTTCGAGACGATCGCGGGCCTGGGCGGCGCCGGCGCCGCCAGCAGCAGCGCGATCAGCAGCGCGTGCACCGGACGAGCGTAGCTTGAGCTACGGGTGCCGGAGCCTCGCGAGCGTCGCCCTCGCCACCCGTCCGGCGAGCACGTCGGACGAGGCCCCGACGCCACTCCCCCACGTCATCACGGCCGCGACGAAGACACGGGCGTCCGAGGGCGTGAAAGCGTCTCCATACCGGCGGATCAGCGGGCCGCGCCCGCCGGCCGCCAGGTGCACGTACGTGAACAGGCGCGCGAGGTCTGATGCGGTGGTGTACTTGCAGCAGCCGAACGACGGCTGGCTCTCGACGCGTGCCGGAATCGGGTTGCGGGCCGCGGTCTCGCGCAGGTAGCCGCCGCCCATCCACGTGTCGACGAGCCCGATGCCACGGAGGAGCTCGTCCACCCGGCGGCCGCCGCCGAAGGTCGCCTCGACCGCGTTCGCCGCTTCGTTGTTCGACTCGATCAGCATCCGGCGCAGGAGGGAGTCGAGATAGGAGCCGTGCTCCGGCTTGCCCGCGTGTGCCCGCAACGCCTCGACGGCGATCGCAACCTTCAGGGTCGAGGCGGCGGGAAAGCGCGCTCGGGCGTTCCAGGCCGTCCCGTGGCCCGTGACCAGGTCCTCGACGAAGAGTGCGCTCGTCCCCGCGAACGAGCGTGTGAGCGATCGCACGGAGACCTCCAGCCGACCGTCCCTGGCGCCCGCGATTGCGTGCGGGCTCGCCGAGCGCGGCAATCCGAGCACGTGCCGCACGGAAGCGCTTCGGGCACGGCCGTGGGCCGTGTACGCCGTCACCCGAATCGTCGCGTCCCGCCGAGGCAGGGAGACGCCGAAGTCGAAGCTGCCGCCCGCGACGTTGCAGACGGCGAGTGTCCGCGTCCCGACCCGCACGACCAGCACCCACCGGCCGCGGGGCACCCTTCCTGCCACGCGTCCGAAGGAAGCCTCGCGCTCGGCGGGGGCGACGAGCACCAGCGGCGGAGGCGGCGCGGGGGGAGCCGTCAGCACCGTCCAATCCTGCCCGATGAGTCGCTAGGAAAAGCCGTGTTCGCGCAGCGCCGCATCGGCCGCGTTCCAGCCGAGGGCGATCAGCTCGCGCTTCGTCTCCTCCGTCCAGGGCTTCGGGTTACGGAAGCCCGGGTCGAGGCTCAGCCCGTTGGGCGTGCCGACGACCGTGATCCGCGGGACCGCGCGGTCGTGCCGGAAGGGGAACCGCGCGCTGCCGAACCGATCGTCGACGGCCCTGGCGAGCTCCGGCCGGCCGCCCTCGGCCACGAGCGCGTGCACCTCTTCCCGCAGCGACTGCAGCTCGCGCACGGACTGGTCGCGCCAGTCGGCGACGACCTCCTCGAGCTGGGTGTTGCGGATGATCGCGACCCGGGTGAGCCGGGAGAAGATGTCCGCGATGTGCGCCGGCAGCCCGCGCTCCTCGCGGTCGATGGCCTCCTCCAGCTCCGCCACCAACGTCCGCGCGGCCGGAAGCCGTGAGTAGCGACGGAGCCGGTCGATGACCGACTGGAGAACGCCCGCCCCGAGCACCGGATAGCGCGGCACGTAGCGAAAGCCGACGATCAGCTCGACCTCGGGACGGTCGTATGCGTAGCCGAGCGGATAGTTCCGCACCCAGCTGCCGTCCGTACCGATGCGGTCACCGACCTGGAGCGGGAGCACGAGGGCGCTGATCGCCGCCGAGGCGAGCACCGCCTGCGCCATCTCCTCCGGCGGGGTCGCCCGGGAGGAGTAGGCGCGCTCGAAGAGCGGGTCGGGGGTCCCTTCGTCGGGGTTCGTCGTGACGTCGGTGACGATGACGACGAGCTCGCGCTCGGCGCCGGCGAGCTCGACCGCCAGCGCGACGGGGTCACCAAGGCGTTCCGCGACCGTTCTGGGGAGCACGTAGTCGTGCGTGCCGAGGAGCGGCAGCCGCCAGAGGCGGTTCGCGCGAAACGCCTCCTCGGGCCGAAGCTGCAGGAGAAACCGCTCGAGGTCGTCCAGCCGGTCGAGCACGGCCATGCAGCCCGCGAGCGCCCCGGCCGACGTTCCGAAGACGACCCCCACGCGCTCCCAGAGCGGGCTCGACCGCAGGCGCTGGAGAAACCCGAGCTCCATCACCACCCCACTCATGCCGCCGCCCGAGAGGACGACGGCCACGTCCTTGCGCTCGGACATAGGTGCTACCCCGTGAGCGCCTCCCGGGTGTAGAGGCCCTCCGGGTTCCAGAGCATGAAGCCGCCCGTGTGCTGTCTGCGAGCGGCCGCGATCTGGTCGGTCACCTCGACCACGGTGTACGGCGTCCCGAGCGAGAAGTCCTGGAGCCACGGGATCAGGGTGGTGTGCCTGCCCTTCATCTGGCGACGGAAGTCGAGCAGGGACCGGGCGACCGTGCGACCCGGGTAGGCGTCAGGGTCCGTGATTCCGTACTCGCCCGGCCCGAAGTGGGACGGGTAGACCATCGGGTAGATGGCGTCCAGGTACGGGGCGATCCGCTTCGGCACCTGGCCGATTCCGAGGTCGTGAGTGGCGGCGAGGCCGAAGACGTCCGCCGAGACGCGGACGCCGAGCGGGTGCAGCTGCCCGGACGCGTAACGCAGGAAGCCCGCGATCGTGATCCCCTTCGGCTCGGCCCGCTTGTGGCGGTAGACGATCTGCGAGAGGTCGCCGTCGCTGGGGAAACGCACGTAGTCGAACTGGATCTCGTCGAAGCCGGCCCTGGCCGCCGCGCGACCGATCCCGACCGCATATCTCCAGACCCGCTTGTCGTAGGGGTTCGTCCAGCCGAGGCCGCCGTTGTTGAGCCAGCGAGAGCCGTCGGTCCGGAGCACGGCCAGGTCGGGGCGAGCCGCGGACAGCGCCGGATCCTCGTAGACGACCACACGGCCGATCAGGTACATGCCCGCGGCGTGAACCTTGCCGACGACGGACCGCACGTCGAAGTAGGGCTGAGCCGCGCCGATCTGCCGCGCCAGCTCGGGCAGGTCGGACGAGACGAAGCCGATCCTCCCGTACTCGTCCTTGACGTCCACCTCGAGCGTGTTCAGCCCGTACCGCTTCAGCGCCACGTACTCGTCGATCTTTCCGTTGAGGCCGGCGAGCGCCATCGTCACGTGGACGCCGCGCACATCGCCCGGGTAGGCGGGCGCGACGGGCTGCTTGTCGACCCGGATCGGACCCTGCGCGACCTTGGGAGCCGGAGCGCTCGCGTGCTTCGACGTGATCTGCGTCGCGCCGACCCCGATTCCCGCGCCGACCCCGAGCAGGATGGTCAGAGCCGCGAGCCGCCGGCGGCGCCGCGTCCTGATCGTCCGCCGCCGCCGGTCCCGAAACCGTTGATTCGGATCGAGGCGTGGGTGGACGTATGTGGGCACCGAACGTCTAAACGTACGCCTGCCGGTCTAGGCCTGCAACCATCGGAATCCGATCCGCTCGGGTGCCGGAGGCAAGGGAGGATCCGGCAGTCCGTCCGGAACGGGCACCTGGTTGTAGGCGCTCGGCGCGACGTCGTTCGACGCATGGGGATGAAACAACGAGGCGAGGTACTGGATCTGGCCTCGACCCGGGCCGAGCTCGAACTGGCCGCCTCCGTAGAGCTCGATCCCCCGCTCCGCACAGACGTCGTAGAAGTCGCAGAGCATCTCGACGCTGCCGAAACGGGAGGGCTTCGAGTTCAGCGTCTGCGGCGCGAACGGCAAGGCGTCGATGTCGGCCACGGAGTGGATCACAGCATCCCACGAAACCCGGGTACGGTGGGGCTCGAGCACGGCCGCCTTCTCGGGATCGGCGAGGCCGGGATCCTCGATCAGTACGGCCGGCAGCCGCTCGATGACCAGCCGGTAGACCTCCGGGCCGGCCGCTCGCTCGGGCTCGCGCCAGGTGTACGCCTCCTTGAAATCGGCCACGTCGACGCAATCGAGCTCGGCCAGCTCGGCCACCAGCGCCTCGTCCCAGTCGCTCGTCGGATCGAGCTTGAAACGCAGCCCCGGGTGCTGCTCCAGCAGGCCGCGCAGCCGACCTGCGCCCTCACTGCCGAGACCGGTCGAGACGACGAAGGTGACAGGCTGAGGCGTGCGACCGAGCGCCTCGTGCAGCGGCAGTCCTCCCTGCCGGAGCGCGAGATCGAGGACGGCGCTCTCGAAACCCCAGCGGCGGTAGTCGGGCATCCCCTCGAATCGTTCCGAGAGGGAGGCGAGCGTATGGGCGCCGGCCAGGTCGAGGGTCGGCCCCGCTGCCTGGAACCGGCCCTGGTCCTCGGCGTCGTAGGTGACATCCTCCCCGACACCTTCGTCGCCCGCCCCGCGCAGGTGGATGACCGTCGTGTGCCTGACGAAGTCACTGGAGACGGGCTGAACCAGGTCCTCGAGCTCGTAGCCCTCGACCTCCACGGGCAGGCCGGCCAGTCGGGAGTAGGTGCTCATCGGGTGGCGATCACGGCGACAAAGGCAGCGTAGAGGAGGATGATCGCCGCGCCGTCCACCCTGCGCAGGCCGCGGCGCACGTAGGTCAGTGTGACGGCGAAGATCGTCATGCCGACGAGCCACCAGACCGAGAAGCGCTCGACCCCCGAGGCGGAGGCGAGCGTGACGAAGAGAGCGGGCAGCGCGAGCCCGGCCAGGACGTTCAGGCTGTTGCTGTTCAGAGCCTCGCTGGCGACTGCCGACCCGCGCCTGTGCAGCGCGAGCCTCACCGCGGTCAGCAGGTTCGGCAGGCTCGTCACCGCGGCCAGGATGAGCGTGCCAACAACGATGTCTGAGACCCCCCAGTGCCGGCCCAGGTCAGTCGCCGCTTGCACCATCCCCACGCTCGCAGCGACGATCGCGGCGAGCGAGGCGACGAGCACCATCACGTCTGCCGGGGAGGCCTTTGGCACCGCCTCCCCGGTCCTCAGATCCGCGATCTCCTCCTCCACGGCCGCGACGAGAAAGCGCCTCGCCGGCCCTGCGGGCACGATCCGCTCGATTCGCGCACGCCGGCTCGAGAGGAAGAAGACGTAGGGAGCAAGGACAACTCCGAGCAGCAGCGTCGCAGCGAGCGCCCCGAACGCGCCGAGCACGAGCGCAGCCGCGATGCCGGTGACGAGCAGCGCGACGCCGCCGTTGAAGAGCAGGCCGTGTCGATGAATCCGGACGTGGCCCGCGACGACGGCGCTCAGGCCGAGCAGCGCAGCCAGGTTGAAGACGTTCGAGCCGATGATGACGCCTACGCCGAGCCTCCCGTGGCTCGCGGCGACCGCGGCGATCGCGGTCGAAATCTCGGGCGCATCGGCGCCGAGCGCGGTGAGGATGCCGTGGAGGCCCTCGGACGCACCGAACCGCTCGCTGACCTCGTCGAGCTTGCGGGCAAAGACGAGGCTCGTGACCAGGCTCGCCACGACGCTGACGCAGAAGACTGGAATAGCCGTCCCGACCGACACCGCCGGACTCTATTCGGAGCGGGGGTGCGGTCTAGCGGGGCGTGTCGCGCAGTTTGGCGGCTAGGCGACCCTGCGCGCGTGCCAGGTCGATCCGACCGTCGTCCGCCGCTCCGGTGGGCGGTCGAGGCGGGCCCAGCCAAGGCGGTCGGCCTCGTCCTCGCAGAGGTGGCAGACGACCTCTTCGCTGCCGGCGCCTTCCGGCCGCCAGTGTCCGAAGGCCTCACCGAGCAGCAGGTTCCGATCGCAGAGCGCGCACGTGATCATGGGCACAGGGTACGAGGCGGACCCGACGGACCCTGGCTCATAGCCGCCGAAGAACGTCTCCAGTCCGCCGATTGCTTCGCCGTACCAGCCCGGCTCGACGGCCACTCCGAAGACGCCAGCAGCCGCTTGCCCGGGCGCAGCCAGACGGCGATCCGCCCGAGCAGCGGGCCCAGCTCCTCGCGCGGCACGTGGTTGAGGACGCAGAGCGCCGTACCCGCGGGCCAGGATGTCTTAGGGCCGTTCACCATGTAACAGACTGTTACTAATCAAAGAGACCCCTGCTAGGACTCCTCGAGACCGGTCTCGACGCCAAGTAACAGACTGTTACAAGCCCGAAGCACGCTCGACCAAGTTCCTCGCCATGTCGAACTGCTCCTCGGTCAGCCGGATGTACGAGTGGCGCCAGAGGCTCTGCGGGAAGATGCCGGCCTCCTCTACTGCAGGCGCCCGCTCGAGGTCGGAGACGACGGCAAGCGGGCGAATCGAGAACCGCCAGGCCCATCGCGTGCGGCTCGGGTCGTGCGTCGGCAGGCCCGCGACCTCAACGACGCCGAAGACCGCCTGCCAGACCGAGGCGTAGAGGATCGCGAGCTCGCCGGGATCGAGCGATGGGCGCTTCGACGAGGAGTGGGCGGCGATCTCCTCCAGCCGCACGTGACGATCGAGCGGCCGGTCGCCGCGGCCGCGGACGAGCAGCCAGCGCGTCAGACGCGCTCGATCACCACAGCGATGGCCTGGCCCTGGCCGATGCACATCGTCGCGATTCCGTAGCGCGCGTCCCGCCGGTCGAGCTCGTTCAGCAGCGTCGCGGTGATCCGGGCGCCGGTGGCACCGAGCGGGTGGCCGAGCGAGATGCCGCCTCCGTTCGGGTTCACGTCATCCATGCGCTCGCCGAGCCCCGTGTCCTTCACGAACTGGAGCACGACCGAGGCGAACGCCTCGTTGACCTCGATCACGGCCATGTCGTCCCACCCCAGGCCGGCCTTAGCCAGCGCCCGCTCGGACGCCTGGGGGTTGCCGTGCAGCATCCGGTACGGGTCGACACCCGCGATCCCGAACGAGACGAAGCGGGCGCGCGGCTCCAGCCCCAGCTCGGCTGCGCGCTCCTCGCTCGCCACCAGCATCGCCGCGGAGCCGTCCACGATCGCGCTCGAGTTCCCGGCTGTGACGACCCCGTCCTCCTTGAACGCCGGCGGCAGCGTCGCCATTTTCTCCAGCGTCGTGTCGCGCCGCGGCGTCTCGTCGACTGCGAAGAGCACCCCGACGTGCGGGTTGGAGACCTCGATCGGCACGATCTCGCGCTCGAAGCGACCCTCGTCGATCGCCCGGATTGCCCGCATGTGCGACTCGTAGGAGTAGGCGTCGAGCTCCTCGCGTGAGAGCCCCCACTCCTCGGCGATCACCTCGGCGGAGATGCCCTGCGGGACGATCTGCCACTGGTCGAGCAGCTTGTCGGAGAATCCCGACCAGCCGGACTCGCCCATGTTCGAGCCCATCGGCACCCGGGACATGCTTTCGATCCCCGCCGCGACGACGAGGTCGAGGTGGCCGGCCTGGATCGCGGAAGCGGCATTCATCGCCGCCTGCATCGAGGAGCCGCACTGCCGGTCGACGGTGGTCGCGCAGACGGTCTCGGGCCAGCCCGCGGTCAACGAGGCGACGCGGCCGACGTTCAGCGCCTGCTCGCCGATCTGCGTGACGCAGCCCATCTCCACGTCCTCGATCGCGCCGGGATCGACGTCGAGCCGCGAGACGAGCCCGTTCAGCATCTGCGCCGCGAGCTCGTCCGCGCGCACGGAGGCGAGTGTGCCGTTCCGCTTCCCGATTGGGCTGCGAACGGCGTCGATGATCAGCGCGTCACGCATTGACTCGAGAGTCAATCTACCACTGCGAAGAAGCGCTCCGGCTCGGCGATTCCCTCGAGCTCGTGCTCGCCCCCGATCCTCGAACTGGATTCTGCGGCCGGGCGCCGGAAGTTTCTAGACTCCCCGCATGGCTGCCACCGCTCTCGAAAGGCGGTTGCTCATCGGCGGCGAGTGGGTCGAGACGGGCGACTGGATCGACGTCCGCTCGCCGTACTCGGCCGACGTCGTCGGCCGCGTCGCGAAGGCCGGCGCGGACGAGACGCGGCGCGCCATCGACGCGGCCGCGGCGGCGATGGAGGAGCCGCTCCCGGCCCACAGGCGCGCGGAGATCCTCGTCAAGGTCGCCGGTTACCTCGGACGGCGGCACGAAGAGGCCGCGCAGACGATCTGCGCCGAGGCCGGCAAGCCGCTGAAGGCGGCCCGGGTCGAAGCCTCTCGTGCGATGTCCACCTACACGATGGCCGCCGTCGAGGCGCGCAAGCTCGCCGGCGACGTCGTCCCCATGGACGCCTCGCAGGCCGGCGAGGGCAAGCTGGCGTTCACGCTGCGCGTCCCGATCGGCGTCGTCGGCGCGATCAGCCCCTTCACCTTCCCGCTCAACCTCGTCGCGCACAAGATCGCTCCCGCCCTCGCAGCGGGCTGTGCCGTCGTGCTCAAGCCTGCCTCGAAGACGCCGCTCTCCGCGCTGCTCCTCGCCGAGCTCGAGACCGAGGCGGGGCTGCCGCCCGGCTGGCTGAACGTCGTCGCCGGCCCGTCTGCCGAGATCGGCGATGTGCTGGTGCAGGACCCGCGAGTGGCCGCGTTGACGTTCACCGGCTCGAGCGATGTCGGCTGGGGGTTGCGCGAGCGCGCCCCACGCAAGCACGTCGCCCTCGAGCTCGGCAACGCCACGCCGGTGATCGTCGAGGCGGACGCCGATCTGGAGGACGCCGCCACCAGGCTCGCCGGCAACGCGTTCTCGTTCGCCGGCCAGAGCTGCATCTCGGTCCAGCGCATCTACGTCGCGCGGGACGCCTACGACGGCTTCGTCGCAAGCTTTCTGCCGAAGGTGAACGCGCTCCAGGTCGGGGACCCGGCCGACGAGAACACCGACGTCGGCCCGCTCATCGACGGCGAGGCGAAGGAGCGCGTGCTCGCTTGGATCGCGGAATCGGGTGGCGAGCTGCTGGCCGGCGGCGACACGACCGACGACGGTCTGATCCGGCCGACGGTGATCGCCCGTCCGCGGCCCGACTCGAAGGTCGCCTGCGAGGAGGTCTTCGGCCCCGTCTGCACAATCACGCCGTACGACTCGCTCGACGAGGCGCTCGAACTGGCCAACGGCACCCGCTACGGGCTGCAGGCGGGCATCTTCACCGCCAACGTCAAGTCCGCCCTGCGGGCTGCTCGCGAGCTCGAGTTCGGCGGCGTCACGGTCAACGAGGCCCCCACGTTCCGTGCGGACCAGATGCCCTACGGAGGCGTCAAGGACTCGGGCAACACCCGGGAGGGGCCCGCGTACGCGGTCAGGGAGCTGACCGAAGAGCGCGTGATCGTCCTCCAACTCTAGAAGCACGGGGGAAACGGCCGGTTTCCCCCGTGGGCCCCCTTCCCTAACCCTGTTCGCACCTCAGCCGCCACGCGGTGCCGCGC
>DATCPA010000022.1:0-22977 GCA_036564335.1 Gaiellaceae bacterium | reverse complement strand
GGCGGGTGAAGACCTCCTCGATGCGCGAGAACTCGGGCCGCTCGGCGAGACCCTCGATCGTCGTCACCTCCGTCCCGGTCGCGTCGGCCGCGAGAAAGCAGCACGAGCTCACCGGCAGGCCGTCCACGAGCACCGTGCACGCCCCGCAGACCTGGACGTCGCACGAGCGCTTCGCTCCGGTCAGGGCGAGCGTGTCGCGGAGGAAGTCGAGCAGAAGCTCCTGCGGCGCGACGTGGCGGACGACTTCGCGGCCGTTGACGCTAAGCGCGATCTCCACCGATTCCCCTGCCCTCCCTCGCGACGCGGCGCTGCCAGGCCGCCCAGTATTCATCCACGAACTCGTCGCGGTACTTGATGGGGAGCAGCTCGCGCGCGAGCTCGGAGGCGATCGGCCGCAGCTCACCGAGGGTGGACGCGACCGATTGAAGCTGCGCCGCGCGCTCCAGCGTCGCTGCCGTCAGTACTGCCCAGGGGACGTCCTTGCCGACGACGAGCACGCCGTGGTTCTGCATCAGCACGGCCCGGCGGCTTCCGAGCGCGGCCGCGACGCGGTCGCCCTGGTCGTCGTCGACGATCAGGTCGGGATCGTCGAAACGGCCGACACCGTCGGCGAAGAGGATCCCGTCGTGCGTGAGGAGCGCCAGGTCCGTTGCAGTCGCGCCGAGCGCCGTCGCATACGGCGGATGGCCGTGGACGACCGAGCCGACGTCGGGCCGCACGCGGTAGACACCGGTGTGGAGGACCGTCTCGAGGTGCATCACGGCGTCGGCGCTGTCGAGCGTGACCACGTCATCCGGCTCGACCTCGTCGAGCGCGACGCCCTTCCGCTTGATCCAGATCTCGCCGTCGGGATCCCGCGCGCTGACGTGCCCGAGCGTCAGGTCGGCATACCCCTCCGAGGCCAGGATGCGGCATGCCCAGGCGATCTGCTCGCGGAGGCTCTGGGCGACCGCGACCACTAGATGCGGCGCTCCGTCGGCGGGTAGTCCGGGTGAGGGAAGCCGAAGACCATGACGACGTCCGTGTCGCCCGTGTTCGCGACCGCGTGCCAGACGCCGGCCGGGATGTGGACGGCGTCGCCCTCCCTGAACGGCACCGCCTCGTCGTCGAGCCGCAACTCGCCGGAGCCGGCGACGACGTACGCGACCTCCTCGGTCTCGTGCTTCACCGGCGTGAGAACGGTGCCCGGCGTGAAGACCGAGTAGCCGAGCGACGACGTGTTGCCGCCGACCCGTGCGTCGGTGACGAGCATGCGACTCCAGCTGCCCTGCGGCAGCTCGATCGGCTCGACGTCTCCGAGCTGGACGGTCGTTACAGCGCCCACTCTCCGTCTTTCACGATGTAGGTGCCGTCGTCCACGATCTGCAGCGTCGCGTTCAGGAAGACGCCGTCGAGGTGGAGCACGCAGTGGTTCTGGCCGCCCGGATACGCGTTGTGGTTGTCGCCGAGCGCCAGATGGACGGTGCCGATCCGGCCCTTCTCGGACGGTGTGCCGAACGGCGCCTTCTCGCTCGTGCCGAAGGCGAACTCGCCGACGACCGTTGCGTTCTCGACGCCCTCGATCACCTTGCGGAGGCGGTCCGCCTCCTCGCCGCCTTCGATGTTCACGCACTTGCCTCCCTCGAGCGTCCACCTGATCGGCTCCTTCACCTGCCCCTCGAGGCCGATGCCGAGCATGACGCCGTCGACGACGGCCGTGCCGTGCGTGAAGTCCTCGATCGCGGCGAACGCGACCTCGGTCCACAGCGGGATCGGGCTCATCATCTGGCCGCGAGCCTTGTACGGCGTGAGCTCGAGAGGGGGCCTGCCTTCGATCGAGACGTAGAAGTCGGTGCCGAGGGGAGTGGTGACATGGCACTGCGTCTTGCCCGCGAGGGCCGCGACCGCATCCTTCGTCCGCTGGGCCGACTTCTCGAGATCCTCTGCAGTGAGACCCCACTCGCCCATGCCGGGCTCGATCGACGCGATCTTCCCGTTCGCCTCGCAGGTCTCGCGCACCGCGTTCACGTGCGCAAAGCGGTTGGCCCACTCGAGGTTGGCGATGATGATCACCTCGTCCGAGCCCACCATCGCCCGGTGCAGGTTCTGGGGCGGCGCCATCGGGAAGTGGACGTCCGCGCGACCGCGCCGCACCTGCGTCTCGTTGTTCATCACGACGGGCCAGCCGCCGCGCTCGACCACGACCTCGGCGACGGCGGCCGCCTCGGCGGTGTGCTCGTCGTCGCAGATGATCGTGACGACGTCACCCTCCTCGACGGAAAAGCAGACGTCGACGATCAGCGCCGCGTCCTTCAGGAGACTGTCGGTCTCGACAGCAGTGGCCATCACTCACCTCACTCTCTGAGCGGAGAACAGGGGCAGCACTTCCTTGGCGAACCGCTCGACCTGTGCGAACTGGTCGATGGCGCCGAAACGGCAGATGAAGTGGTCGACGCCGGCGTCGGCGAACGTGCGGATCCACCCGGCGATCTGCTCCGGGGTGCCGACCGGGCCCCAGTTGGAGAGGTCCATCGCCTGCGACAGCTCGGGGTAGTACTTCGAGATGTACTCGTCGAACGCGCGGCGGGCCTCCTCCTCCGAGTCGTCGATGTTCATCGTGACCTGATACGAGATCACGAGCCGGGAGAAGTCGTCGTCGTGCTCGTCTGCGTAGCGCTCGATCGCGCCGAGCTGCTCGACGAGCTCCTCGGGATGCTGTGCCCGGCAGCACGTCATCCAGCCGTCCCCGTACCGGACGATCCGACGGCACGCGGCCTCCAGGCGGCGCGCGATCACCTCGGGGGGCGCGTCACCCTTCAGCCTGGGGTTCGAAACGACCCAGATCGGCGGCGGCGATTGGATCGGCATCAGCGGCGCCATCTCGGTACCCGAGTAGAACGAGACCCCGTCGTACTCGAGGAACGTGCCCTTGAAGTCCGTCTTGCCCTCGGTCCAGAGCTGGCGGATGACGGCGAGCCCCTCCTCGAAGAGCGTGCCGCGCTTGACGTAGTCGAGCCCGAGTGCCTCGAACTCGCGTCGCACTCCCTCCTCGGGGTTCCCCATACCGGTGCCGAGGATCGTGCGGCCGCCCGAGATCACGTCGAGCGTCGCCCACTCGAGCGCCAGGTACAGCGGATTGCGCGTCGAGGAGACCATGCAGGCGGTCCCGAGCTTCACCCGGGACGTCCGCTGCGAGATCGCGGACAGGAGCGAGATCGGCTCGTAGCGCGGCTTCGAGAACAGCGAGTCGCCGACCCAGACAGAATCGAAGCCCGCCTCCTCGACGGTCTCGGAGAGGTCGAGCAGCATCGGGATGTCGTAGTCGGGCGCGATCAGCGGCTCGCGGTTGTTGAGGTTGACGCCGAACTCGATCACGAGCCTGTCTCCGCGGCCGCGAGCTCGGCGTCGCTCAGCGCCCGGAGGCTCCGCTGCGGGACCCGAATGTGCTCCGACATCAGATGCGCAGCACGGTCGGCGTCTCCACGCTTCGCCGCGCGCAGGATCGCGGCGTGCTCTGCGACGGAGCGCTGGAGGTTCCCGCGCAGCAGCACAGACCGGCTCCGGTACCGCCCCAGCTGGCCGAGCAGCTGCCGGTACAGCTCCTGGAGCTTTCCGTTCCCCGAGGCTTCGAAGAGTCGCCAGTGGAAGGCTGCGTTCGCCTCGAAGAACTCCCTTACTTCGTCGCGCTCGGCGTGCGCAGCCATCGCGTCGATCAACCCCTGGAGCCTGGCGATGTCCTCCGGGCGAAGCCGCGGTACAGCGAGTTTGACGGCCATCAGCTCGAGTGCCTCGCGCACCTGGTAGAGCTCGAGAAACTCCTCCTTCGAGACCGAGCGGACGACGGCGCCGCGACGCGGTCGCACGGTGACGAGCCCCTCGGAGGCAAGGCGGCCGATCGCTTCACGGATCGGCCCGCGGCTGACACCGAGCTGCTCGGAGAGGGCGACTTCGGCGAGCTCGGCTCCGGGCTGCAACCCACCTGCGAGTATCTCCGCCCGCAGGTGGTCGTAGACCCGCTGCCAGAGCGTCAGGTTTTCCAGCGGCGCCGGGGGAGTCAACGCGGGGTCGGACGCCATTGCATTCACTCTCCGGAGTGTTTAGGGTAGACGTGCTTCAGCGCTTGTTAACAGTCTGCAAGACGACCCTATCACCGGGTCCGGCACGGAGCAAGCACACGACCAACGCCTCAAACCACGCGGCGGAATCACGTCGATTCCCCGGGAGGAAGGAGATTCTCGCAATGCAGAAGCGTCTACCTGGAGCGCGGGTGGTCGCGGTCGTAGCGGCCGCCGCACTCGTTGCGGCCGGCGCCGCCTACGCGACCGGAACGCTCCACGCAGGGAAGGTGACGAAGGTCGCCTTCGCTTCGCCTGCGAAACAGAGCGACTACGGCTGGAACCAGCAGGGGTACAAGGGCGCCAAGGCGGCTGCGGACTCCGTCGGTGCGAAGTTCCAGGCCGTCACCAACATCGGCTACGACAAGACCGACGTCGTCCTGCGGCAGCTCGCGCAGGGCGGAGCGAGCTTCATCGTCGCCCATGCGAGCGGCTACGACACCATCGCCACCCGCATCGCCAAGAAGTACAAGGTGCCGGTGATGACCTACGACGTGGCCTCGAACCTGACCAAGGGGCTCGTCTCGTACATCACCACGTCGAGCCAGCAGGGCGCCTACCTCGCCGGCATCCTCGCGGCGCGGACGACGAAGACCCACAAGGTCGGGATCATCATCTCGGCCTCCGATTCCAACTGGTACAAGATGAGCGGGGGCTTCGCGGTCGGGTTCCGCAGCGTCGACAAGTCGTCGAAGATCTTCTTCGCGACCGTCAGCCCGACGGGCTACGACGATGCGGCGGGTGGGAAGCGCGTCGCCAACAGCGTCATCGCACAGGGCGCCGACGTCATCTTCGCGATGGGCGACAACGCCTCGTTCGGCTACCTCCAGGCGATCGAGACGGCGAACCCGGGCCACAAGGTCTGGTTCATCGGTGACATCGGCGACATGACCCCGATCGACAAGAAGCACGTCTTCCTGTCCTCGGTGCTCTGGAACTTCGACGCCACGTTCAAGCAGGCAGTCAAGGACATCGAGGCCGGCACGTACGGCACGCACGGCTACGACCTGAGCCTGACGAACGGCGGCATCTCGCTGCTGAAGTCGAAGTACATCCCGGCGAAGGTCTGGAGCGAGATCACGGCCGCGAAGGCCAAGATCATGAGCGGCTCGATCAAGATCCCGGCGGCCAGCAAGGCCGGCGAAGTCCAGAAGCTGATCAAGTAGGACGCAAGCAACGTCGCGCCGCCCGCGGTGGTCGTTCCACACCGCGGGCGGTGCGCATTTGAAGCACACTGGATCGACGAGTGAACGCGCCGAACGACACGCCGATCGTCGAGCTCTTGGGAATCACGAAGGCGTTCCCGGGGGTGCTCGCGAACGACCGGGTCGATCTGACCCTCCGCCGAGGTGAGGTGCACTGCCTGCTGGGCGAGAACGGCGCCGGCAAGTCCACGCTGATCGGCATCCTCTCCGGGCTGAACCGGCCGGACAAGGGGACGATCCGCATCGAGGGCGTCGAGACGGCCATCTCGTCGCCCCGCACGGCGCTCGACCTCGGCATCGGCACCGTGCACCAGCACTCGGCTCTGATCCCGGCGCTGACCGTGCTCGAGAATCTGATGCTCGGCGACAACCGCAAGCTGAGGCTCGACGAGGAGGGAGGCCGACGGAGGCTGGCGGAGCTCGCCGAGCTCCTCGGCGTTCATGTCGACCCGGACACGAAGGCCGTCGATCTCGCGCTCGGCCATCAGCAGCAGGTCGAGATCATCAAGGCGCTCTGGCGAGGCTCACGCGTCCTGATCCTCGACGAGCCGACCTCGATGCTGACCCCGCAGGGCGTTGCCGAGCTGACGAAGGTGCTGGGCCGGCTCAAGGAACAGGGCCAGGCCGTGGTCTTCATCACCCACAAGCTGCACGAGGCGCTGTCGCTGGGCGACTTCATCTCGATCCTGCGCCAGGGCAGGCTGGCCGGCACGATCGACCGCCGTGCGCTGCAGACCAAGCCCGCGGAGGAGCTGCGGGCCGAGATCGTCCGAATCATGTTCGGCGAGGAGGCGCGCGCGGTCGAGGATGTCGCCGAGCTACGCGAGGAGCGCGTGGAGGCGGAGGCTCCGGTCGAGGTCGACGCCTCGGCCGAGACGGTGCTCGAGCTTCGGAACGTGAGCGCGTCCGGCGACGGAGCCGAGCTCGGCGTCGAGAGCATTTCGCTCGAGTTGAAGCAGGGCGAGATCCTCGGTGTTGCGGGCGTGGACGGAAACGGCCAGCGCGCGCTCGCCGAGGTGATCGCCGGGCAGCGCGGCTCGTCGCAGGGCGAGGTCCTGCTCTACGGCGGCCCGGTGACGCGCCTCCCCGTCTCGGCCCGCCAGAAGCTCGGGCTCCGCTATGTGACGGACGACCGGCTCGGCGAAGGGATCGTCGGCTCGCTGCCCGTCGGGTTGAACATGTTCCTGAAGCGGGTCGGCGAGCGCCCGTACTGGAAGCACGGGCGGATCCAGCGCGCCGTCGTCGACGAGCGCGCCGGCGAGCTGGTGCGCGAGTTCGACGTGCGCACCCCCGGCGTCGGCACACGGGCCGGCACGCTCTCGGGCGGCAACGTCCAGAAGGTCCTGCTCGCGCGCGAGCTGAGCTTCGAGCCAAAAGTGGTCGTCTTCAACAAGCCGACCTACGGCCTCGACGTGAAGACGACCGCGACCGTCCGCGACCTCATCCGGCGGCTGGCGTCGGGCGGCGGCGCGGCTCTCGTGATCTCGACCGACCTGGACGAGTTGCTCGAGATCGGCGACCGGATCGCGGTGCTCTCCCACGGTCGCCTGGTGGGGATCGTGGCAAACGGGCCCGGCGCAGCGGAAGAGGTCGGGCGGCTGATGATCGGCAGCGCCGGCGCCGAGGCGGCGGCGTGACCACCGAAACGATCTCGACGAAGGCGCCGCCGGCGGCGGTGCGCGCCAAGCCCACGCGCTCGCGGCTCGGCGACCGCGTGTTCGATGTCTGCGTCCGCTCGCTCTTCCCGGTCATCCTCGCCCTCGGTGCGGGCGCGATCCTGCTGCTCGCGCTGGGCCGGAACCCCGTCTCCTTCTACCAGGACATCTGGCTGGGCGGCGTCAGCGGCGGCGGCTGGGACGCGTGGCAGGACAGCGCGATCCGGATGGCGCCGCTGCTCCTGATCGCCGCGGGGCTGACCGTCATCTTCCGCGCGAACATCTGGAACCTCGGCTACAACGGCCAATTCCTCCTGGGCGCCGCCCTTGTCACCGGGTACGGCCCGTCGCTGACGAACAACGTTTCCCTGCCGGTGGCGATGCTGCTGCTCGTGCTGATGGCCGGAGCGGCGGGCGCCGTCTGGACGATCGTCCCGGCAGTGCTGAAGGCCCGCTACGGGACGAACGAGATCATCACGACGCTGATGATGTCCTTCATCGGCGTCGATCTCGCGAACATCCTGATCAAAGGGCCGTTCCAGGATCCGGCGGTGACGATCCCGCAGACCCGCGTCCTCGATCTCGAGAAGATGCTGCCGAACATCCCCGGCACCCGGATCCACATCGGGTTGCTCGTCGCCTTCGGCGCGGTCCTGGTCGTCCACTACGTCCTGACCCGGACCTCGTGGGGCCTCCGCCTGCGGATCATGGGCGCGAACCCACGCGCAGCGCGCCACTTCGGCGTCAACCTGCCGCGGCTGATCATCACCAGCTTTCTCGTCTCCGGCTTCCTCGTCGGCCTGGCCGCCGCCGTCGACTTCCTCGGGCTGTGGGGCTACATCCGCGGCGGCCAGAACCCGGCCTACGGCGACACGGTGATCCCGTTCGTCTTTCTTGCGCGACTGAACGCGCTGGCGGTCATCCCCTTCATCGCCTTCTTCTCCGTGCTGTCGGTCGGAGGAGACCTGGCGGCGACGAACGCGAATCTGTCGACGGACTTCCTGCTCGTCCTGGTCGGGCTGATCCTGCTCTTCATGACCGTGATCGAGTACCTCGGCCGCCGACGCGACCTCGGCGGCACCTACCTCCCACCCGGCCTCAAGGAGGCCCTGCGTGCGCCGCTCTTCCGGAGGCGCTCGCCATGATCCTTGCCAGCCAGGTCTGGACCGAGGTGTTCTGGACGAGCGTGATCGCCGGGGGGCTGCTCGCAGGCGTGCCGCTCATGTTCACCGCCCTCGGCGAGACGATCTCCGAGCGCGCGGGGGTGCTCAACATCGGGCTCGAGGGGATGATGCTGCTCGGCGCCTACCTCGGCTTCCTCGGCGCCCATTACACCGGCTCGGTCTGGGTCGGCTTCCTGACCGGGATCGCCGGCGGGATGATCGGCTCGGTCTTCATGATCGTGCTCTGCGTCTGGCTCGGCCTCGATCAGATCGTCGTCGGGATCGCGATCACGCTCGCAGGCGAAGGGATAACCAGCGTGCTGCAGCAGGCGCAGTTCGGCTCGACCTACCCACGGCTCGACGCAGCGCCGACGGTCGCGATCCCGGGGCTGCACCACATCTCGGTGCTGGGCAGCAGCCTCTTCGACCAGCCGTTGATCGTCTATCTCGCCTTCGTCTTCGTGGGCCTGCTCGCGTGGCTCTTCCGCAGAACGAACATCGGCCTGAACCTGCGTGCGGCCGGCGAGAAGCCCGAGGCGCTGGACGCCGCCGGCGTCAGCGTCGTCGCGACGCGGAGCTGGGCCGCGCTCTCGACCGGAGCGCTCGCGGGCCTCGGCGGCGCATACCTGTCGATCGTCGCCGCCGGGATCTTCACGCCGTTCATCACGCAAGGCCAGGGCTTCATGGCGATCGTGATTGCGATGCTCGGCCGGGGCAGGCCGCTCTGGGTCCTGCTCGGCTCGTTCCTCTTCGGAATCGCGCTCTCGCTGTCCGACTCGCTCCAGCTGGCCGGGATCAACATCTCCACCGACGTCGTCCACATGCTGCCGTTCGCCGCGATCATCATCGCGCTGATTCTGTTCGCGCGCCGCTCATACCTACCGCCCGCCCTTGCGCTTCCGTACGTGCGCGGAGCGCGCTGAAAGGAGACACATGCGTGACCCCGATTTCACCCTCTCTGCCGGACCGGTGACTGTTTCGCCCCGGGTGCTCGCCGCACTCGGCTCGCCGATCATCTACCACTACGACCCGGTCTTCCTCGAGCGATTCCGGGCGACGGAGCGGAAGCTCGCCCAGGTCTTCCTGACGACGAACGACGTCCTGCTGATGCAGGGCGAGGCCGTCCTCGGCCTCGAAGCCGCCGCACGCGGCCTCGTGCAGCCGGGGACGAAAGTCCTGAACCTCGTGCAGGGCGTCTTCGGCAAGGGCATGGGCTACTGGCTGAAGGATTTCGGCGTCGAATTGCACGAGCTCGAGGTGCCGTACAACGACGCGGTCGACCCTGGGGAGGTGGAGCGCTACCTCGACGACCACGCAGGAATCGAGCTGGTGACGGTCGTCCACTCCGAGACCCCGTCAGGGACGGTCTGCGACCTCTCCGTGATCGGGCCGATCGCGCACTCGCACGGCGCCCTGACGCTGATCGACTGTGTCTCGTCGCTCGGCGGGATCCCGCTCAAGACCGACGAGTGGCACCTGGACGTCTGCGTCGCCGGCGCGCAGAAATGCCTGGGCGGGCCGCCCGGCATGTCATTGATGACGGTCAGCGACGCGGCCTGGGAGCGGATCCGCGCGAACCCGACCGCGCCACGGGCCTCCTTCCTTTCGATGCTCGACTGGAAGGAACAATGGATCGACGGCGAGAAGTTCCCGTTCACGCCCTCGGTCTCCGACCTGTACGGCGTCGAGGCGTCGGTCGACGAGCTGCTCGAGGAGGGGCTCGACGCGTCGATCGCGCGGCACGAGCTCTCGGCAGCGGCCTGCCGCGCCGGTGTGCGGGCGATGGGCCTCGAGCTCTGGCCGCGCAGCGACGAGATCGCCGCTGCGTGCGTGACGGCGATTGCGGTGCCGGACGGGCTCAACGACCTCCAGGTGCGGGCTCACTGCAGGGAGCGCTACGGGGTGATGATCTCGGGCGGGCAGGGCGCCGGGAACCTCGTCCGGATCGGGCACATGGGGCTGTCCGCCCGCTCGCTGCACCCCGTTGTCGGGCTGGCCGCCGTCGGCCAGACGCTCGTGGATCTCGGCGCGCAGGTGGACATCGGCGCCGGCGTCGAGGCCGCGCTCGCAGAGTTGTCGCAGGTGAAGCCGGCAGTCGCGTGACGTCGACCGCGACACAGCGGCTCGCGCCCGGCTACGCCGACGTCACCATCGAGCACGACGTCGAGTGCCGGCTGCCTGACGGCGTCGTCCTGCGCGCCGACGTCTACCGGCCTGCGGTGGAGGTGTCGCTGCCCGTCCTGCTGATGCGGCTGCCTTACGGCAAGACGACGGCCGGCGCGAACTGGGGCTACGCACACCCGGCCTGGTATGCGAGCCGCGGCTACGTCGTCGCGGTCCAGGATGTGCGCGGCCGCTATGCCTCCGACGGCGAGTTCACCCCGTTCGCGCACGAGGCGGCCGACGGCTACGACTCGGTCGAGTGGGCGGGGGGCCTCCCCGGGTCGAACGGCAAGGTCGGCATGTACGGCTTCTCCTACCCGGGAGCAACGCAACTGCTGGCCGCAGCCTCGCAACCACCGAGTCTAGGAGCGATCGCCCCCGGCTTTACCTCGGCCCAGTTCTACGACGGCTGGACCTACTCGGGCGGCGCGCTGTCGCTCGCCTCGGTGACGGCCTGGGCAAGCTTCCTCGCGGTCGAGACCGCCCGGCGGCGAGGTGACGACATCGCGCACGCCGGCCTCCTCGGCGCGCTCGGGGCGGCGCCGGCCATGTACTGGAAGTTGCCGCTCCGCGACTATCTGCCGCTGCTCGACGTGGACGCCCCGTACTTTCGCGACTGGCTCGAGCACCCGAGCTTCGACGACTACTGGCGTTCGACCGCGGTCGACCAGGACTTCTCCCGCATCGCCGTACCGGCCCTCCACACGGGCGGGTGGTACGACATCTTCCACGCGGGCACGGTGGCCAACTTTCGCGGGATCCGCGCCCCGGGGCAGAAGCTGCTGATCGGCCCATGGCAGCACTCCCCCTGGCGCGCGATCACCGTCGGCCCGCGCAAGGACGTTGGCGCGAACGAGGTCGACGACTGGCACCTCCGCTTTTTCGACGAGGTGCTGAAAGGCGAGAGGAGCGGCGTCTTCGACCATGCGGGCCGCGTGTTCGTGCTGGGCGAGAACTGGCGCGACGTGGACGGCTGGCCGCCGACGGGGACGGTGGAGACGTCGTACTATCTGCACTCCGGCGGCCGCGCGAACTCCGCCTACGGCGACGGCTTGCTCTCTCTCGATGCGCCGGCCGACGAGCGCGCCGACGTCTACCTCTACGACCCGCTGATGCCGAGCTTGAGTTACGGAGGCCACTCGTGCTGTGCCGAGGCGATCGCGCCGATGGGGCCCGCCGACCAGGAGCCGTACGAGGCCTCGAAGGGCGTGCTCGTGTACACGACCGAGCCGCTCCAGCACGACCTCGTCCTGCTCGGCGACGCCGCGGTCGACCTCTACGCGTCGTCGACCGCGCTCGACACCGACTTCACCGCACGGCTCTGCGTCGTCGATCGCGACGGCACGTCGACGAATTTGAAGGAGGGGATCATCCGCGCCCGGTTCCGGGATTCGTTCGTCGAGCCGCTGCTGCTCGAGCCAGGCGAGGTGTACCGCTTTTCGATTCGGCTCGGCCCGATCGCGGCCCGGCTCGAGGCCGGCCAGCGCATCCGCCTCGACGTCGCCAGCTCCGACTTCCCGCAGTGGGATCGGAACCTGAATACCGGCGGGCCGCTCGGCCTGGAGCCGGCGAGCGCTGCGGTCGTCGCCACGCAGGCGGTCTTCCACGATTCGGCACGCCCATCGCGCCTCCGGTTGCCCGTCGAAAGGAGCTCGTCGTGATCTTCGACTCGCACATGCACGTCGGGTCGTTCGAGTCCATGTTCGGTGTCTCGCTCGACCGGGACGGTCTCGCGGCGATGATGGAAGAGCACGGGATCGGGAACGGCGTCGTCTTCCACCCGGACAACGCGTACGTGGCGGAAGTGGTCGAGTCGATCCCCGGCATGTACGGGCTCGTCTGGGCGAACCCTCGGCTGCCCGGCTACCTCGAGGAGGCCGAGCGCTTCCTCGACCATCCCAAGTTCCTCGGCATGAAGATGCATCCGCTGCTCGACGGCTACCACCCGAACGACGCGTCCGTCCATCCGCTGATCGAGCTCATCCTCGCCCGCGGCTACCCGGTGTTGATCCACTGCGGCCACCCGATCTTCACCCTGCCCTGGAGCATCGAGGAGCTGGTCGTGAACTTTCCGGAGGCCAAGGTGATCCTCGGCCACATGGGGCACGGCAACGTGGTCTACATCAACGGGGCGATCGAGGTCGCCCTGCGGAACCCGAACGTGTATCTCGAGACCTCCGGGATGCCGATGCACACCAAGATCAAGGAGGCGTACGAGCGGGTCGGCGAGACGCGAGTCCTCTTCGGCTCGGACGTGCCCTTCCACCATCCGGTGGTCGAGCTCGCGAAGGTGCGCCTGAGCGGGCTGCCGCCGGAGGCCGTCGAGCGGGTTCTGAGCAAGAACGCTCGCGCGCTCTTCTTCGGCGACGAGAACGCGGAGGCCCTCGCGTGACGCTGCCACCGTTCGACCTGCATCGGGCAAGCTCCGTGGAGGAAGCGCGGGAACTGCTCGAGCGCTACGGCGAGGATGCCGCGGTCATCTGCGGCGGCACGGAGTTGCTGCTGTTGCTGAAGCTCGGGTTCGCGGTCTTCGGCCACCTGGTCGACATCAAGGGCATCGAGGAGCTCGGCGGCATCCGGGCCGGGAACGGGGCGCTCGTGATCGGCTCGACTGTCACTCACCGGGAGATCGAGCGCGAGCCGCTCGTGCTCGAGCACCTGCCGGCGCTGGCGGCAATGGAGCGCAATGTCGCGAACATCCGCGTCCGCAACGTGGGCACGCTCGGCGGCAACCTCTGCTTCTCGGACCCGCATTCCGACCCGGCGACGTTCCTGCTCGCGCTCGACGCGGAGGTCGACTACGACGGCGCGCGGGTCCCCCTGTCGGAGTTCCTCGTCGGCCCATACGAGACGGCGCTCCGGCACGGACAGCTCCTGAGCGCGGTGCGGATTCCCATGCCCACCCCGGGAATGGGCATCGCTCATCGGAAGCTGTCCTTCCACGAGCGGCCGGCGGCGACGGTCGCGTGCGCCGTGCGAGTCGAGGACGGCACGATCGCCGAAGCCCGGATTGCGGTCGGGTCGGTCGGCCCGAGACCCGTGCGGGCGACCTCGGCGGCGGAGGCTCTCGTCGGCAGGTCATCAGGCGATGCGGGCCAGCTGGCCGAGGCTGCGGCGCTGGCGGCAGAGGCCGCGGAAGCCGTCGAGGACGCTAACGGCTCGACCGAGTACAAGCAGCAACTGATCCGCGTCCTCGTCGAGCGCTGCTTCAGGGACGCAGCCGAAGCATCTACGGGCGCGACACCCTGACGACGAGCCGGGCGATCTTGTCTCCCTCGCGCGTCAGGCGCAAGCTCCCCGCCTCCACCTCCGCAGCCGCCGCCCACGCGTAGCGCGCCACGACCGCGCCACCTTCCTCCTCGGCGTCGAGGATGCGCACCTCGTCGTCGGGCGGCTGCTGCTCGTACGCGGCCGCGATCGCCTCGCGGCCCGCGAACGGCCCGACCGCTACGCCTTCGAACTCGAGTGTGGCGGCGTCGGCGAAGCACTCGGCGAGTGGCCCCCACTCCCCGTCGCGCACGCCCGCGTTGTGACGCGCGACGTACTCGTAGAGGAAGTCGAGCGCAGGGCTCAGCCCGAGATCCTCCCGCAGCAGGGCGTACATGACCCCGTCCACCCACTCGCCGTGGCGCCGGTACGCCTTTCTCTTCACGCCTTCGCGCACGTAGCCGACGCGCTCTGCGTGGCGCAGCGCCCGCTCGTTGAAGCCGTAGACCTCGAGCTGCAGCCGGTGGTAACCGAGGTCGAGCAGCAGGTGGCGCTGGAATTCCCGCGCCGCCTGGTCGGAGAGCCGTTGCCCGCGGAAATCGGGATGGACGGCCAGCCCGCCCAGATGCGCGATCCGGCTGCGACGATTGGCGCGCTCGAACTCCATCACCCCGGCCGGCTGCCCGTCGACCTCGATCAGGAACACGCCGAACTCGGCGGGCTCCCGCTGCGAGCGCTCGATCCCGGCGAGCACCGACTCACGATCGTTCGGGCGGACGGCAGCGAGGTACGGCTCGACCTCCTCGTGCGTGAGCAGCTCGACGAGGAAGTCCGCGTCCTCGGGTCGCGCCCGCCGAATTTTCACGGTGCAGGTTCGATCACCGGCCGCCGCAACGGCCTCCACGCACCGGAGCCGAGCGCGACGCCGCCGAGGATCAGCGCGAGCCCACCGAGCGCGGGCAGGCGCAGCGGCTCGTCGAGGATCAGCGCGCCGTAGACGAGCGCGGTCACCGGCAGCAGGTACGTGACGAGCGAGAGCCGGGCGGCCCCGAACAGACCCAGCATCCGGAAGAGGATCAGCTGCGCAACTGCGGTTCCCGCGACCGCGAGCCCCAGCAGCGAGCCGACCGACTTCCAGCCGGGAGCGTGCTCGGGTAGCTGCACGAGCGCGAACGGAAGCAGCACGAGCCCGCCGTAGAGCATCGACGCCGCCGCGACCACAGGCCCCCGGACGCGGCCGAGCGCGTGCTGTCCGTACAGGCCGCCCGCGGCGTAGGAGACCGAGGCGAGCACGACCGCCAGCGTCCCGACGACGGCCCACCTGCTGCCCTCGGAGTTCGCGCCCGCGAGCAGCGCGACTCCGCCGAGCCCGATGAAGATCCCGACCAGCTTTAGCCCGGTCGAACGCTCGCTCGGCTTGAACTTGATCGCCAGGATCGCGACGAAGATCGGCACCGACGAGTTCGCGATCGCCGCCACGCCCGAGTCGATGTGCTTCTCGCCCCACGCGATCAGCGTGAACGGCAGCGCTCCGTTGATCACGCCGAAGACGAGCCCTTCACGCCAGGCGTTGCCGATCTGCGTGAACGCCTCGCGCGTCCCCTCCCGCGCGGCGAGGAAGCCAACCAGGAGCACCGCCGCGATCAACAGGCGAAGCGTGATCAGCACCGTCGGCTCGAAGTCCCGCACCCCGACCTTGATGAAGAGGTACGACGCTCCCCAGATCGCCGCGAGGAGGCCGAGCAGGAATGGGTACGAGCGGGTCACCTGACCAGGGTAACGAGGGCCGGTCCGTCGGCCTTCCCACCTCTCGGCCCTCGCGCCACACCAGGAGCCGACGGGTCAGATTGTGTGCGCGCCGGCGGGCTTCGCCCGGCGGCGCTGCAGAACAGCCCGTCGGCCTTCCCGAGTACACTCGGGAGCCTGTCGAGGGTCGCGGAACAGGTGCACCGGGCGCTCGGTCTGACCGACGGGGAGCTCGACCGTATCTGCGAGCTGCTGGGGCGCGACCCGAACCACTTCGAGCTCGCCGTCTTCTCGTTGCTCTGGTCGGAGCACTGCGGCTACAAGCACTCCGCACTGCTGCTCAAGCGCTTGCCGAGCGGCGGAGAGCGGGTGCTCCAGGGGCCGGGGGAAAACGCGGGCGTCCTCGACCTCGGCGACGGCGAGGCAGTCGCGTTCAAGGTCGAGAGCCATAACCACCCGTCTGCTGTCGAGCCGTTTCAGGGCGCTGCCACGGGGGTCGGCGGCATCCTGCGGGACATCGTCGCCATGGGCGCGCGGCCGGTGGCGCTGCTCGACGGGTTGCGCTTCGGCGAGCCCGGCTGGGCCTTCGACCGTGCGGTCGCGGGGATCGGCCACTACGGAAACTGTGTCGGCGTGCCGACCGTCGGCGGCGAAGCGGTCTTCGACTCCTCGTACGCGGACAACTGCCTGGTCAACGCGATGTGCGTCGGCCTCTTGCCCACCGAGCGCGTGATGCGTGCCCAGGCGAGGACACCCGGCCATCTGCTTGTCCTGTACGGGGCGACCACGGGTCGCGACGGCATCGGCGGCGCGAGCGTGCTAGCGAGCCAGGAGCTAGGGGAGGGAGCGGCCGACAAGCGTCCTTCCGTCCAGATCGGCGATCCGTTCACCGGCAAGCGGCTGATCGAGGTCTCCGTCGAGCTCGTCGAGCGCGGGCTCGTCGAGTCGCTCCAGGACTGCGGCGCGGCCGGGCTCGCCTCCGCGCTCGCCGAGATGGCGCGCGACGGCGCCGGCGTGGACGTGCACCTGGATCGGGTTCCGCTGCGAGAAGAGCTCGAGCCGTGGGAGATCATGATCTCGGAGAGCCAGGAACGGATGGTCGCCGTCGTCCGCGAGGGATTTCTCGAGGCGGTCGGAGACGTCTGCGCCCGCTGGGAGCTCCACTGCACGCCGATCGGCGTCGTCACGGACACGGGCGAGCTACGCGCCTACTTCGGCGACGAGGTGCTGGGTGAGATTCCCGCCGCCTACCTGACGGAGGAGGCACCCCGCTACCGTGTCGAGGTCTCGCCGCGCGCGTGGGCCACCGCGCCGCCCGCGCCGAGGGGGCCTCGCGCGTCCCGGGCGCTCCTCGACCTGCTCCGTTCGCCGAACGTCCGCAGCCGGGCCTGGATCTACGAGCGCTACGACCACCTCGTCGGCTCGCGCACCGTCCGGCGGCCCGGCCTCGACGCTGCCGTGATCCGGCTGCGGCCGTCACTGCGTGGGTTGGCGGTTTCGCTTGACGGTTCGAGCAGGATCGCGAGCCTCGACCCGCTGGTGGGCGGCGCCCTCGTGGTGCTCGAGGCAGCACGCAACGTGGCGTGCGCCGGCGGCGAGCCGCTCGGGCTGACCGACTGCCTCAACTTCGGCAACCCGGAGAAGCACGAGATCGCCTGGCAGCTCGAGCGGGCAATCGAGGGGATGGCGCTCGCCGCCGAGGCGCTGCGGCTGCCGGTCGTGTCGGGCAACGTCTCGCTCTACAACGAGACGGACGGCCGCGCGATCCGCCCCACACCGGTGGTCGGCTGCGTCGGGCTCGTGGCCGACGTCCGGACCGTCCCCGGCTGCTGGCGAGAGGGAGACGTCGTCCTGCTCGCGGGCGCGCCCGAAGTTTCGCTTGCGGCCTCCGAGTACCAGGCGCTCTACGGAGAGACCGGCGGGAGCCTTGCCCGGCTGAATCTGACGGCAGAGGCACTGCTCGTCGAGTTCCTGTGGCGCGCCGCGCCGCTGCTGTCGCTCACGCATGACGCCGCCGAAGGCGGGCTGGCCGTCGCGCTGGCCGAAGCCGCGATCTGGAGCGGCATCGGCGCCGAGCTGGCCCTCGACGACGACGCCGAGGCGCTGTTCGGCGAGGGCGGCGGGCAGGCTGTGATCGCCTGCGCGCCGGAGAACGTCGCCCGCCTCGGGGGGGTCCCCCTACGCGAGCTCGGGGTCGTCGGCGGCGACCGGTTGCTCGGGTCGCGTCTCCATGACCTCCACGAGGCGTGGCATGATCGGGTGCAGGGGACCTGAATGTGCGGCGTGCTCGGCATCTGCGCTCCTGACCGCGATGTCGCGCGGCTGGCCCACTTCGGCCTGCACGCGCTCCAGCATCGCGGCCAGGAATCCGCGGGGATCGCCGTTTCGGACGGCGGGCACCTGACCGTCCTCCGGGAGATGGGACTGGTCACGCAGGTCTTCAACGAGCAGAACCTGCGCGGGCTCCGCGGCCAGTTGGCGATCGGCCACACGCGGTACTCGACGACGGGCTCGGCCCAGTGGTCGAACGCGCAGCCGCTCGTCCAGCACGGCCGCGCGCGCACGGTGGCGCTCGGCCACAACGGCAACCTCGTCAACGCCTCCGAGCTGCGGGACGAGCTGGCGGCAGACGGCGTCAAGCTGGGCACGAGCTCCGACACCGAGCTGATCGCCGCTCTGATCGCGAACGCCGCGGTCTCGCTGGTGGAAGCGGTGGCGAGCGCCATGCGCCGGCTCGAAGGCGCTTACTCGGTGACAGCCCTGGCCGACGGCAAGCTGCTCGCCTTCCGCGACCCGCACGGCTTCCGCCCGCTCGTTCTCGGCCGGCTCGACGGCGGCTGGGTCGTCGCTTCGGAGACCTGCGCCCTCGACCTCCTCGGCGCGGACTTCGAGCGCGAGGTCGCCCCGGGCGAGCTGCTGGTCGTCGACGAGAAGGGCGTCCACTCCGAGCAGGCGGTGCCACAGGCCGCGGGCGCCCTCTGCATCTTCGAGTTCTTCTACCTCGCCCGGCCCGACACGCGGCTCGAGGGCGTCGAGGTCCACGCCGCACGCGTGCGCATGGGCGAGCGGCTGGCCCGTGAGGCGCCCGCCGAGGCCGACCTCGTCCTGACGATTCCCGACTCGGGCACGCCGGCCGCGATCGGCTTCTCCCGTGCAAGCGGAATCCCGTTCAGCGAGGGGCTGATCAAGAACCGCTACATCGGACGCACGTTCATCCAGCCCGACCAGGCGCTGCGCCAGCAGGGGATCCGGCTCAAGTTCAACCCGCTGGCCGAGGTGGCGGGGCAGCGCGTCGTGATCGTCGACGACTCGATCGTCCGGGGGAACACGACGCGCCAGATCGTCGCGATGCTCTTCGACGCAGGCGCAAGGGAGGTGCACGTACGGATCTCGTCGCCGCCCGTGATCGGGCCGTGCTTCTACGGGATCGACCTGGCCGACGAGGACGAGTTGATCGCGGCCGGACGTTCGGTCGAGGACGTGCGGGAGTCGATCGGCGCTACCTCGCTCGCGTATCTGTCGCTCGCCGGGTTGCAGGAGTCGACCGCACGACCCGCGTCGGCGCTCTGTCGTGCGTGCCTCACCGGCGACTACCCGACACGGGTACCTGAGGGGCGCCGGCTGGCGAAGCTCAGGTTCGAGCCGGCGGCCGCGCCGGCGCGCGCGTAGCAGCGCGCGCGTGAGCGCGACCGGGAGGAGCCGCCCAGCGGACGGGGAACGTGGCGGCACCAATCGAAAGGAGAAGCGGATGTCCACGCCAGAGCAGCCCGCGCAGAGCGGCGGGGGTACGCCGGGGGGCTACGGGTTCAGTCCCGTGGCAGGCGCCCGGATGCCGATCCCGGGCAACGCCGAGTTCGTCGTCTTCTTCATCGCCTTGGTGATCATCGCCATCATCTGGGCGGCGAGCGACCAGGTCGGAGCCGGGGCGTTTGTGACCGCCACCACCGCGCTCACCTTCGGCTACCTGCTGAGCCGCGGGATCGCGAAGGCGAGCAGGGTTCTGGAGCAGTAGGTCACGGAGTTACCTGCGGACGGGCGCCCGCTCGGTTGGGCGCCCGTGAGGCGCCAGGCACTGCACGGATCTCGGACAGGTCGATCAGGCGACCAGCTCCGGATGTCGGCGCTCGTCCCGGAAATGGCAAGCCGCGTCGAGGGCCGACCCTCGCGCGCGAGCGAGCTCCGGCAACTCCACAGCACAGATCGCCTCCGCGCGCGGGCAGCGCGGGTGGAACGGACAGCCACTCGGTATCGCCGTAGGGCTCGGCGGCTCGCCGCGAAGCCGTGAACGCGTGAGCGGCCCATGCGGCGCGATCCGCGGCGCGGCGGCGAGAAGCGCCTGCGTGTACGGGTGCCGTGCATCCGTGAAGATCGCCTCCGTCGGCCCGATCTCGACGATGCGTCCCAGGTACATGACCGCAACCCGGTCGCAGAGGTGGCGGACGGCGGCGAGATTGTGCGAGATCAAGAGAACGCTGATCCCGAGGCGCGCCTGCAGGTCCGCGAAAAGGCTCAGGATGGTTGCCTGGACGGAGACATCGAGGGAAGAGGTCGGCTCGTCTGCGATGAGGACGCGTGGCTCGACCGCGAGTGCGCGCGCGATTGCGATCCGCTGACGCTGGCCACCCGAGAAGGCTGACGGATAGCCGTCCAGCGCTCCGGCGGGCAGCCCAACGAGAGACATCAGCTCGCGGCAGCGCGCCTCGGCTCGACCGCGCGGCACGAGGCGGTGAACGGCGAGCAGTTCTGTCAGCGCCCGCCGGACGGTGAGCCGTGGGTTGAGCGACGAGTACGGGTCCTGGAAGACGATCTGCACCGACCGGTACTCCGACCGCGTCCTCCGCTGTGCCAGCTCGATGCCGTCGAGCGAGATCCTCCCGGTGTCTGGCCGCTGCAGGCCCGCGACGCACTTCGCGACCGTCGTCTTCCCGCAGCCGGATTCGCCCACGAGGCCCAGCGTCTCGCCCGCATGCAGCGAGAGGGAAACCGAGTCGACCGCCTTGAGCGGTCCGCCGTGGGAGTGGAACGTGACGCTCAGGTCCTCGACTTCGAGGAGGTTCGCGTTCGCATCGACCTGAGGTGCCGGCTGTCCGCTCACTGTGCCGCCCTCGCCGTGGCGAGCCGGTCGTGGTGGAAGCAGGCGCTCGCGCGAACAACGCCGTCGTCGAGTATCTCCTCGAGGTCCGGCCTGTCCGCCTCGCATTCGGCGGTCGCGAATGAGCAGCGCGGGTGGAACGTGCATCCGCCCGGCAGCCGTTCGAGGTCGGGCAGCGCGCCGGGAATCGGCCGCGGCGCACCCACCGGACGATCGAGATCGACGAGTGCGTCGAGTAGACCGAGGGTGTAGGGGTGACGGGGCTGCTCGAGCACACGGGTCGTCGGTCCCGTCTCGACCAGGCGGCCGGTGTACATCACGGCGAGGTCGTCACAGACCTGCCGTACGACGGCGAGGTCGTGGCTCACGAAGACGACTGTCAGATGGAGCCGGGCGCGCAGGCTGTCGATCAGGTCGAGCACCTGCGCCTGAACGGTCACGTCGAGTGCGGTCGTCGGCTCGTCGCAAAGGAGGACGGTCGGCTCGGACGCGAGTGCGATCGCGATGACCACCCGCTGTCGCATTCCACCGGAGAGCTGATGGGGATACGCCCTCGCCCGTCGCGCCGGATCGGGGATTCCGACGAGGCGGAGCAGCTCGATCGTGCGCTCCCACGATCGTCTGCGTGAAAGGCCGAGGATACGTCGTGGCACCTCCGCGATTTGCGCGCCGACGGGGTAGACCGGATCGAGGGCGCTGAGTGGATCCTGGAAGACCATCGCCATCCGGCCGCGCCGGGCTCGTCGGGCGGCCCTGCCGGAGCCGGGCAGCTGTTTGCCGTTCAGCTCGACGGCCCCGGTCTCGATCCGAGCTGCGGGGGGCAAGAGCGACATGAGCGCCCGCAACGTGAGGCTCTTTCCGGAGCCCGACTCGCCGACGAGCCCGAGCGCCGTGCCGGGTGCGACCTCGAAGGAGACCTCGTCGACCGCCAGGAAGCGACCCGAGGGTCGTTCGACGCTCACACTGAGCGCCTCGACGGAGAGTGCGGGAGCCGTCATCGTGGCCGGAGAACGTCGGAGAGCCCGTCTCCGAGGAGCGACAGCCCCAGTCCGGTGACGGCGACCGCGATCCCGGGGATGGTCGCGAGCGTCCAGTGCGTCGTCAGGAACTCCTGACCGTCGCCGATCATCGCGCCCCAGTCGGCGGCCGGCGGTTGGATTCCGAGCCCGAGGTAGCCGAGCGTGACGACTGCAACGATCACGAGGACGATGTCGTTCATCGCGTAGACGATCGCCTGCGTAATCGTATTGGGCAAGACGTGGCGCGCGAGCACGCGCAGGTCGCCCAGCCCGCCGCTACGGGCGGCGGCGACATAGTCTGACTCCCGCACGACGAGGGTCGTCGCCCGTACGGCGCGGGCATAGACAATCCAGTCCGCGACGGCGAAGGCGACGTAGATCCCGCGGGTGCCGGTGCCGACGACGAACACGAGCGCGATCACGAGCACGTAGAACGGAAACGCGATGACGACGTCGACCACACGGCTCACGATCGAGTCGACGACCCCGCCGTAGTAGCCCGCGACCGTTCCCATGAGCGTCCCGAAGCAGAACGGGAAGAGGATCGCCAGCACGCCAACCTGGAGGTCGGTCCGGGCCGCGTAGAGCAGGCGCGAGAGCTCGTCGCGACCGAGCTCATCCGTCCCCAGCAGATGATTCGAGGAGAACCCTGCGAGAATGTTGTAGAGGTCCTGATTGTTCGGGTCATACGGACTGAGGACCGGCGCGAGGATCGCGGCGAGGGCGATGAGACCGGTCAGAATCGCCCCGGCAAGCAGAGTCGGGCTTTGCCGCGCGCGCCGCCTGAAGCCCGTCTGAGGCACGGCGAGGAGCTCGAGCGCAGTCGACGCGTCGGGGAGGGAGCTCATCCCAGCCGGATGCGCGGGTCGAGCCTGGCCGCGAGCAGGTCGGTCAGCAGGTTGATGAGCACGACGCTCGTCGCGAGCACCAGGGTGATGGACTGCACAACGGGAAAGTCGCGATCCGTGATCGAATGCAGGAGGAGCGACCCGAGCCCGTTCAGATTGAAGACCTGCTCGACGACGACGGTGCTCCCGATCAGATAGGCGATGTTCACGCCCAGGAGCGTGACGGTCGGGATCAGTGCGTTCCGCGCAACGTGCGCCAGCAGCACCCTGAGCTCCCCGATCCCCTTTGCCCGGGCGGTTGCGACGAAGTCCGCATCGAGCACCTCGATCATCCCGACCCTCAGCGACCTGACGAGAATCGGGACGATCGCGAACGAGGCGGTCAGCCCGGGCAGAACGAGGGCCTGGAGATGCCGCCCGAACCCGGTTCCCCAACCGCCGACCGGGACCACGTGCAGTCGCAGCGCAAACACTTCGATCAGGACGATCCCGAACCAGAACACGGGCATCCCGAGCCCCGTGACCGATAGCGCACGCACGAAATGGTCGGCCGGTCCATCCTTCCGCGCCGCGGCGACGGTTGCCAGCGGCACGGTGATCAGAACCGCAAAGAGGGTCGCGGCCCCGACCAGCGCCGCCGTGAGGCCCACCCGCTGGCCGATCAGCGTGGCCGAAGAGGCATGGTTGACGTACGAGCGGCCGAGATCGCCGTGCGCGAGGCTCGTCACGAAGCGGACGAACTGCCTCGGAAGCGACGCGTCGAGCCCCCACTCGTGACGTAGCGC
>DATCPA010000020.1:0-4061 GCA_036564335.1 Gaiellaceae bacterium | reverse complement strand
ATGCTGAAGGACAGTTCGCCGCTGCTGGTCTCGACTAGGTAGCGCACAGTGGGCACCCTAACGACGGTAACGCGATTGAGGCGGTCACCAAGTGGAACCTCACTGTTGAAGCGGGTTCGCGGCCCTGCGAGCTTCCCTCGGCCATCCGATGAAAGTCTGCAAAAACCGGCGCAGGCCGAAGCAACATCGTACTTCGCCGCGGGGAGTGACAGCGACGGTCGCTCTGGTATCGCAAATGAGCCGAAGTGCGACACGTCCCCAAACAGTCCATTCCCGCGAGTCCGGACTAGCCGAATGGACCACACTCCGCTCAACCCGCGCACCAACTACGCCCAAACAGTCGAGACGACGCGATAGCCCGATCCGGCGACCACATCACTATCGGCCGCTTGCTCCCGGGGCCCCGGGCGGCCGGAGCGCCGCCGCCAGGCCCCGCGCGGAGACATGTGGAGCGCCGTGAGGCCACGGACGGCTCCAGAGGGCACCCTCCCCCTCCTGCACGGCGCGCGCGACCGCCTACCGGCGCCGGCAGATGAGGGACGCGCGGGCCGCGGCGCGGCTCTGCCCGCGGGCGAGGGTCGTCGGTGTCGCCTTCTTCGACTTCAAGCACGGGCAGACGGGGGTTTGGCGCCGAACCGCGATCGAACTCCACCCGATCCTCGGCTTCGCCTGCCTGTCGGCCTGAGAAGGCTGGGCGGCGGTTAGGCAGTGACGAACTGGAGCTCGCGGAGCGCGGCGAGGCGCGCCAGCGCCTGGCCCTCGAGCTGCCGGACCCGCTCGCGGGTCAGGTCGAGCTCGTGGCCGATCGCCTCGAGCGTCCACGGCTCGCCCTCGAAGCCGAAGCGCAGCTCGAGAATGCGCCGCTCTCGCTCGGGCAGGGCGTCGAGTGCCCGCCGCACACACTGGCGGCGGAGCGACTCCTCGGCCTCGTCGAACGGGTCGGCCGCCTCGCGGTCGGCGAAGAGGTCGCCGAGCTCGCCCTCGTCGCCCGCGCCAACGGTCTGGTTCAGCGAGACCGAGGCCTGCGCGGCGCCGAGCGCCTCGTCGACGTGCTGGATCGGCAGCCCGGTCGCCTCGGCGAGCTCCTGCTTCGTCGCCTCGCGGCCGAGCGCGGGCGCGAGCGTTCGGGCGGCGCGAGCGAGCTTCTGCCGGCGCTCGCCGATGTGCGTGGGAATGCGGATCGTCTTCGCCTGATTCGCGACGGCGCGCTGCACCGACTGGCGGATCCACCAGTGGGCATAGGTCGAGAACTTGTAGCCCCGCCGCCAGTCGAACTTCTCGACCGCGCGGTTCAAGCCGAGCGTCCCCTCCTGGATCAGGTCGAGGAAGGGGACGCCGAGGCCCCGGTAGCCCTTCGCGATCGAGACGACGAGCCGCAGGTTCGACTCGATCATCCGCCGCTTGGCGGTGACGTCGCCGCGCTCGATCGCCTTCGCGAGCATGACCTCCTCGGCCGCGGTCAGCAGCTTGTGCCGGCCGATGTCGGCGAAGAAGAGCCGGAGGCTGTCGGCGGCGCCGACGAGCACCTGCGCCTGGGGCTGCTCGGCGGCAGCGGGCTCGGGGACCTTCTCGGCCTCCTCGCCTTCGGAGCGAGGCTCGCCCACCTCGAGGCCGATCGCCTCGAGCTCGGTCGGCTCGACGACGCCGCGCTCCTCCGCGCCCTCGAGCAGCGTGCGCGCGGGCTCGGTCTCAAGCAGTTCGTGAAGTTGGTTCTGGGTCAATTTCTCCTCTTGGTTCTAGAGCTCACACTCTCACTGTAGGTGCCGCCAGTCCGCCCGCGTTCCGTCGGCCTCGGTGCCGTGGCCGTCCGGACGATCGAAGGATGGCACCGAGAGGTCGAGGACGTAGACGTCGAGCGGTCCGCGTACGTCGTCCTTACGCACGACCAGGGCAAGGTCGAGTACGAGTTGTTCTGGTTCCCTCCGCCTTCCCGACTGCGACGAGCTGGCGTGGGAGATCCGGCGGCGGCGCCCGGCCGCCGCACAAACTCCCTCCTGAGCCCGGCGTTTGTGACGGTCTGACGCACGGATCCATGGGGTGCTGGCAGAATGGTTGTGCGGTGTTACAAACGACCGTCCCAGGGAGTGGAGTGAGCTCGGACCGGCTGACCGTCGGCGTCGCGGCGCGGCTGAGCCGGTACCTCCAGGTGCTGACCCAGGCGAAGAAGATGGGCAAGGACCGGATCTCCTCGCAGGAGATCTCGGACTACACGAACATCAACGCGACCCAGATCCGGCGCGACCTCTCGGCCTTCGGCAAGTTCGGCAAGCGCGGGGTCGGCTACAACATCGACTCGCTGCTGGGGGAGATTCGCAAGATCCTGCGAACCCAAGGCCAGCACAACATCGCGCTCGTCGGGGCCGGTCGCCTCGGGCACGCGATCGCGAGTTCGCCGATCTTCGCGGAGCACGGGATCAATATCGCGGCGGTCTTCGACAACGACCCGGACAAGGTCGGTCGGACGATCGGCTCGAACTCGATCAGCGATTCTCGGCGGCTCGCGGACACGGTGCGCGAGAAGAACATCATCGTCGGGGTCGTGGCCGTGCCTGCCGGGAGCGCGCAACAAGTGACCGAGGAGCTGATCGCCTCCGGCGTGCGAATCATCTTCAACTACTCCGAGGCGCTGCTCGACGTGCCCCACGACGTGACGATGCACACGTCGAACCCGGCCGTCGACCTGCTGCACGCCCTGTACTTCCACCTGACCTAGCCCGACTGGCCGTGCCCGTCCCGGACGAGGGGACGGAGCGGGGACAGTCACAGGGACAGTCCCTGGGTTGCCGTTCGGCTCAGCGGCGCGGCAGGCGGAGGCGGTTCGCCCGGCGGGAGATCCCCTTGCGGGCGACGGTTCGCAAAGTCGTCGGGGTGCCCGAGCCAACCAGACTGGAACCGGACTACGCTTCTCTCCCGTGGCGCAGGAGATCGGCGATCAGAGTGCCGAGCTAAGTTTGCGAAGGCAGGCGGAGCTCGGTCGCCTCATTGCCGCCGCCGAGGGCTACCGGGTGGTGGCAAGTGACGGGACGCACCTCGGTTGGCTCGACCACGTCCGCTACGAGCGGTACGCCGACCACCCAGACGAGATCGTTGTTCGTCGGCGCGCCGTCTTGCCGGCTGACGGCGCCGAAGCTAGACGACGTAAGCGCAGCCGTCCCAGTATGCGTGCACGTGCTTGCGGCGACGCCCCTTCGCCTCGATCACGAGCTCCTCGGGCTCGCCGAGGCGCTCGTCGAGGTAGAGCTCGATCTCATCGGCGCTGACACGGCGATACGGCCGCTCAGCGGGCTCATTCGAGGTCTCGAGGAAGGTGAGCGAGCCGTGGCAGCACCTCGATCTCTTGGCGCACACGTACAGCTTTCCGCCCTGCTCTTGGATGAGTCGAACCGCCTCGGGCGAGGCTTGCACGCGCACATGCCGAAACGTACCACCGTCGGATCGAGATACCCGCCGCGGCAGGTCTGAATCGAGCCGCTCCCGACCCTGAAGGCGCTGGCGGAGATCCACGACGCCGGTTCCGCGGACGAAGCGCGGGGACGAGGCGGATCCCGCAAAAGGCTGAGGGGAGTGTCGCCCTTTGGCGGAAGTACGACAAACCGTCCTTACGCAAGCGCTTCACACGTACTGGACTCTGCCGCCGTCGCGTTAACGCACCAGTAACGCACCATGGCCTGGACGGCTTTGTCATCTCGCTGATCGCCCCCGCCCGAAACGCCCGCTTTTCGAGGCTGGTGGTCGGTTCGGTCGTCGGCGTCGCGGAGGTGGTGTAGCGGGCCGCGATCCCTCTAGGCATCAGGCTCCAGCGAGCCGCACGCCTCCGCGTTGTCGGCTAGTCGCGTAGTCGCACGGCGACAGTGAGAGGAGGCGGGGCTTGAATGATCAATTGAAGGCCGAGGTGGGTCCAGCCGCGGGGAGGATTCGCTGGGCCGCGGGCGCGCTCCGGCTCATGCGCGCTCACCCGAGCGCACGAGCTTGGCGGATTGCCGGTCCTCGGCGATCCGGACGACACGCCACGCGAGGCCGATCCGCTCGAGGCCCCAGATCACCCAGCCACCCGGATCGAT
>DATCPA010000014.1:0-3358 GCA_036564335.1 Gaiellaceae bacterium | reverse complement strand
GACTACGTGTCCACACAGCGACCCGTACCGGCAGGGACCGCGCGACGGCAAGAGCCAGAACACCGGGCAGAGCGAGAGCCAGACCATGCGCGTCAGAGGCCGTTCGGGGGCTGGGGGCGTGCCCCCAGGGATGCCTGCTGTAAGCGATCCTCCGGGCCTCTGACGGCTGCCGCGGTAGCTACGGGGCCGATCGTCCGGCCCGGCTCCGGCGTGCGCCCTCGTCGCGCTCTATGCCGTCCGACCCACCTGATACGGTGTCAGGGATGGACACCGTCTCCGCTAGCTGCGCTGACCACCCGACGATCGTCGGGCAGTCGATGGTCGAGCGCGCCGGCGGCGGGGGGACGCCCCGGGGCTCAGGGCGCGCCGCAGGCGCGCTCCTTGACCTACATGAGGGAATTGTCCCCCCTGAGCTCGGATCGGGTGGCTGTCAGCGCTGGCCCGAGCACCTGCGTGTCCTGAACCACTCGACCGGCGAGCTCGTGCCCGGTCGCTGCCGTGCGACCAACTTGTGCCGGTACTGCCAGATGCTCTACGTGGTCGAGACGGTCGAGATGCTGACGCTCGACGCTATGGAATACGCGCCCACCACCTGGGCTGTCCTGACGGCTCGCGAGCACCTGACGCGGGCCGAGTGTCGGCGGCACTTGGAACACCTGCGACGGGCGACTCGTCGCGGCTGGCCGGACGTCGAATGGTTCGTGCAGGTCGAGTTCCAGCGACGCGGCGCGCTGCACCTGAACCTCGTCATGAAGGGCGTCCCGGTGGCTGACGTCGACGAGCTCCGCGTGACGCTCTCCGACGTCTGGTGTGCCCGCGTCGACGCGCTCCCAGTCGGTCAGTGGGCGGGCGCGATCGAGGACGCTGAAGGTGTCGTGCGCTACCTCCAGAAAACGCTCTCGCACGGACTCAAGCGCGAGCAAGCTCCGCCGATCGGCTGGCGCGGTCACCGCACGTCACAGACGCGCGGCTACCTCGTGCGTCCGGCGTCGACGATGCGCGATGAGGCCCGCGCGTCTCTGCGCGAGAAGCGACGGCTGCACAAGCTGCTGGCGTCGTGGCCCGCTGACGAAGAGGTGCCTGCGCTGTTCGTCGAACTCGCTCTTGAGCACGCGCGTGAGACGGACGAAGCGACGGTCTGGTCGCTCTGGTTCGACCCGGCGATTCCGATCCCGCCGAACCACGATCGGCTCCGGCGTGAGGACGCAAGACGGCCGCTGCGGCTGGCGGCGGCGGTGGCGGCATGACGCCGTCGACGCTGCTGTGCGAGTTCGCGATGGTCGAGCTCTACGAGCTCGCCGGGCTTGAGGTCTGCACGGGCTGCTGGTCGCCGTTCTGCCGCGAGTGTGGCGAGCACACGACGTTCGCCGCGACGATCGCCGACGACTGGCCTGAGCCCGGGTTCGTGTGCAGCTGCGGCTGGCGGATCGGCTGGCCCGCCGAGGGCGAGATGTCGTGAGGCCGCGCAGGTGGGCGCGCTTCGGACGCTGGCTCGTCGACCTGCGAACCGGCGAGACGTTCGAGCTCGCGCGTCGACGGCGTGTGTCGTGAGGGTCAGGCAGACTGCAACTGTGGCGTCGAAGAAGTCGAAGCGGCCAGCGACCGTGCTTGAGGTCTGCGTCGCTCGCCTGGGCGTGCATCGTGGCGCGCTCGCGGCGGCGAACGTCGCGCAGTGGGCGATGGCGACTCGCGATCTCGGGCATGTGCCGACGACTGTCGAGTACGCCGAGTACTGGTCGATCAGCGAGCGCAACGGCTGGCTTCACCGCTCGCGGATCCGTGCTGCGCTCGGTGACGAGTGGCCGGTCGTCGTCGAGAAGCTCGCGGCGTACGTCGGTGACATTCGCTCGCCGCGTGCGGCGATGAAGCTCCGCGCTCCGCTCGTCGTCGCGTAGCTCGGCGCGCGTCACGTGGCCCGGGCCGCGGGATGGCCCTGAGGGACGAAGGGGCGCCCGCGGTGGGTCGCTGCGCGCCGGTCATCGGCGGCCGGTGCCTCGACCGCCACCTGAGACGATAGCCGTCGTGCCGAGCTCGTGTCGGGAACGAGGCGACCGCCCGCGAAGATCGAGCCTGCCGAGACGCCCGCCACGGCGACGACCGCCAGAGCGCGGCGAGTGTTCACGTCGTCACGTCGGCCGCTACCGGCAACCGGGCCGGCTCGTGCCTCGCCGCCACCGGAAGCGCCGGCAGACCACGGCCGAGCCAGACCGTCGCGCCCTTCCCCGCGTGCCCTCTCCGTTGCTCTCAGCGCCCCGACTTCGACGTCCGCCGCTGTAAATCACGGGTTCCCATGCGTTGACGACGCGAGTCGTCTTGTGCGGCCGTGGACTACGTGTCCACACAGCGACCCGTACCGGCAGGGACCGCGCGACGGCAAGAGCCAGAACACCGGGCAGAGCTCGCGCCAAGTTCGGCCTCGCGGCCTGAGCGCGCGGCCGCAGTACGCGCCCCGAAGTGCACCGCCGCGCGCGGCGGAAGTGCGGGGCGAACGAGCGCGGCCGGCTGCGTCGCCGCCTCGCCGCGCAGTCAGTCCGCAGCTCGACCAACTGCAAGCGCTCGAACGGCGCGCTGCGCGCGGCTGTCTTGTGACCCACCCGCCCTACGGGGTTGTGCTTCGCACTCACCCCGTTCGACGTCTCAGCGCGGCTTACAGCGCTTCCGGGACACCAATCCCACTGGCGCTCAGACGGGGCGAATCTCTCAGGCCCGAGCAGCTGGCAACCAGCCCCTCTAACGGTGATGTCCCCCGACGCGACACGGGGCGGCGAACTCGACCGTAGCCTTGACCCGCCGATGGTCAGCGGCGGCCGGTGCCTCGACCGCCGCCCATGACGATCGCGGGTGCATCGGACGGCGCGCGATCCGCGGGGCGGCCGTCGTCCCTCGGCGCGCCACCGCGGCAGACCGGGCGCGCCCCCGATCGACCCCCCTCGATCGACGATGGGGCGGGGGTTGGTTCACCGCGGTGGCGCGGCAGAAGGTGGGCGGGTCGGGGTGTCGCGTGACCCCCGACCCGAAGCCCACCGACAGCGTACGGGACCGAGCGGGTGGACGTTGAGAAACCGGGGTTGGTTGCTTTATCCCCATGTATGACAAGGGGCGCCCCTTCGGGGCGCCCAGCCCAGCCGGGCGCCCCGGGTCGTGCTGAACGGCTCGGCGAGGGACGCTGCGCGCGGCCGACCGGCGGCCGTTCCCTCGCGATTCGCGCGGCCGCCGGTCGGCGTGTCGAGGGGCGACCTTCCGGGTGCCTGCGGCAGGCTCTCGAGCTCGCGCCAACTTCGGCCTCGCGGCCTGAGCGCGCGGCCGCAGTACGCGCCCCGAAGTGCACCGCCGCGCGCGGCGGAAGTGCGGGGCGAAC
>DATCPA010000154.1:0-5984 GCA_036564335.1 Gaiellaceae bacterium | reverse complement strand
GCATGGTAGCGATCAGCAGGGCAGGATCACCCGGAGCGCTGCGGCCGCTCGCTCCGGGTCGGGCGCGTCCCCGATCGCCCGCACGACCGCGATCCGCTCGGCGCCGGCCGCGACGACGTCCGCCACGTTCGATGCGTCGATGCCGCCGATCGCGAACCACGGCACGCGCGCGTGCCCGGCCGCGTAGCGAACGAGCTCGAGCCCGACCGCCGGCCGGCCTGCCTTGGTCGGAGTCGAGTACACGGGACCGACGCCGGCGTGGTCGGCCTCGGTGCGATCTAGCTCATCGGGCGAGTGGGTCGACTGGCCGACCCGCAGGCCCAGCTGCCGCGCCGCCGGCACGGGCAGGTCGTCTTGCCCCAGGTGGACGTAGTCGGCTTCGGCGAGAACGGCGAGGTCGGGGCGGTCGTTGACGACGAGCGGAACGCCGAGGCGCCGCGTCACCTCGCGCGCCTCCTGGAGCACCTCGAGGAGATCTCCGTCCGGCAGCGACTTCTCCCGCATCTGGACGATGTCCACGCCCCCGCGAACGGCCGCCTCGAGGAAGCCGGCTAGGTCGTCGCGCGCACCCGTGATCAGGTAGAGCCGCCCAAGCAGTGTCACGTGCTAGCCCCCGGCGACGGGACGGGCGACGACGAGCGTGTCGCCGTCCTCGAGCGCTGTCGCCCCGTAACGCTCGCGCTCGACCGGCTCGCCGTTCCGCTCGACGAGCGCGTAGCGCGCCGCGAGACCAAGACGCTCGAGCAGGGTTTCGACCGTCTCACCCGGCGCCGCCTCCTGCGCCCGCCCGTTGACGGTGACGGTCACGGCCGGGCGGCGAGGCCGCCGAGCGGGCTGGACGGCTCCGCCGTCTCGCGCTCCTCGATCAGCCCGGCGAGGCGCGCGGTCCGCCCCGCTTCGACGCCGAGCCGAAACGCGCGGGCCATCGCCGCCGGATCGTCGGCCCGGGCGATCGCCGTGTTCACGAGCACTGCGTCGGCGCCGAGCTCCATCGCCTCGGCCGCGTGCGAGGGAGCTCCGAGGCCAGCGTCGACGACGACCGGCACCTCGGCCTGCTCGACCATGATCTCGATCGTGTGCCGCAGCTTCAGGCCGCTGCCGCTGCCAATCGGCGATGCGAGCGGCATGACCGCGGCGCAACCGACGGCCTCGAGCTTCCGCTGGAGCACGGGGTCGGGAAGCACGTAGGGGAGCACGGTGAACCCCTCGCCGACGAGCTGCGCCGCTGCTTTCAATGTTTCGACCGGATCGGGCAGGAGCCAGCGGGGATCGGGGATCACCTCGAGCTTGATCCAGTCGGGCAGCCCGCCCGCGCGCGCGAGGCGCGCGATTCGCACCGCCTCCTCGGCCGTGGCCGACCCGGCAGTGTTCGGAAGCAGCGTCACGCCCTCCGGGAGGTGGTCGGTGATCGCCTCCTCGACGCTGTCGAGGTCGATGCGGCCGACCGCGACCGTGACGAGCTCGCATCCGGACGCGACCACGGCGTCGCGCATCGCCTCGGGCGAGGAGTACTTGCCTGTCCCGGTGATCAGCCGCGAACGGAGCTCCCGGCCGGCGATGACGAGCGGGTCGTTCATGGGGTCCCAGCGTAGCTAGGTCAGAGCGCCGACGGCCTCATGCAGCTTGGCCAGGTCGGCCTGAAGCTTCTTGATCCGCTCCGGGCTTTCGCACCCGTTCAGCTCGCGGCGGATCGCGCGCTCGCGCAGGCGCAGCAGCAGTTCCTTCGCGGTGCCTTCGTCTATCGCCTCGGTCGCAGCCCGCTGGTCGAGCTCGGCGAGCGTGCCGATGAGCTCACGGTCTGCGGACGTTTGTTCCAGGAGGTGCTCGCGGACACGGCGGTGCAGCTCGAGGTCGAAGTGGTCGGGCGTCAGCTCCGCGAGCAGCGGGACGAGCTCCGCATGCGCGATCACGCCCGCGAGCGAGTCACGCTCCAGCCGGACGCCGGCCTCGAGCACCTTCGTCGAGATCGCTCCGGTCCTGGTCCGAGCAGCCGGAGCCAGGCCGGCCTGGAGCTCGTGCGGCAGGCCCAAGCGGTCCGCCGCGAGTCTCAGCGCATCCTGGCGCTCGGGCGACTCGGGAAACGGGCTGAGGACCTCACGGACTCGTTCGAACGCGCGCTGCCGGTCCGGCAATGCACGGTCGATCTCGATGCGGACGCGGTACGGCAGGTAGTCCTCCGCGTCTGCCAGCCCGCGCTCGAAGCCCGCGGGGTCGTCGGCAGGATCGGTGCCGACGGGCAGCGAGACGACCCGAATATCGAAGCCCTGCGAGGTGGCCAGCTCCATTCCTCGCAAGGTTGCGTCCTGCCCCGCGGCATCGGCGTCGAAGCAGAGCGAGAGACGCTTGGTCAGGCGTCCGAGCTCCTTCAGCTGCTGCTCGGTCAATGCAGTTCCCATCGAGGCGACGACCGGCTCGAAGCCTGCTTGGCGCAGCGCGAGCACGTCGGTGTTCCCCTCGACGACGACGGCGCGATCCTGCTTCGCAATCGATGCGCGAGAGTGGTCGAGGCCGTAGAGGAGGTCGCCCTTGCGGAAGAGGTCCCCTTCCGGCGAGTTGACGTACTTCCCCCGCAGCGGATCGTCCTCGTAGAGCTGGCGGGCCTGAAAGCCGCGCACGCGGCCTCGGCCGTCCGCTAGTGGGAAGAGGAGTCGCCGCGCGAAGTAGTCGTTGCCGCGGCGGTTGACGAGCCCAGCCGCGGCGAGCTCGTCGCGGGTGAACCCGTTCTCGGCGGCAGCCCTCACCAGGGCGGTCCCGCCGGGTGCAAGCCCGAGCCGAAAGTCGCGGGCGATCTCTTCTCCGAGCCCGCGGGAGGCGAGGTAGTCGCGTGCGAAGCCACCGGCCTCGGACTCCCAGAGCTTGCGCTCGTAGAACGTTGCCGCGCGGTCGAGCACCTGGAACAGGCGCTCGCGGCGCTTGCGGGCCTGGTCTTGCGCGGGGGAGGTCTCCTCGTACTCGAGCTTCACGCCGAACCGGTCGGCGAGCCACTCGATCGCCCCGACGAAGTCGAGGTTCTCCTGCTTCTCGACAAAGGCGATTGCGTCGCCCCCCTCGCCGCACCCGAAGCACTTGAACGTTCCACGGTCGGGGGAGACACCGAAGCTCGGAGTCTTCTCCTGGTGGAACGGGCAAAGACCGACCAGACGGCTGCCCGACTTTCGCAGGCGCGTGTAGCCCTCGACCAGCGTGACGATGTCGGCCACCTGCTTGACCGCTTCGACAGACGCGTCCTGGATCCGGGCCATCAGAGCTGCTCGGCGTAGGCGAGAGCGAAGCGATCGGTCATCCCTGCGACATATTCGACGATCTGGTCGGCGGAGTCACCGCGTCGTACGAGGTGATCGACGATCCTGGCGATGGCCGCGTGCGCCCGCCGGTGCTCACCCTGGGCGTGCTCGGCCAGATAGACGCGCTCGAACATGAAGTCGCGCAACCGGTGCATCGCGTTGCCGATCTCCTCGCTCTGCCGGATGTCGCCGGCGGCGGCCGAGGTCTCGACGAGGTCGTGGACGAGCCTGTCGATGCGCTTCGCTCCGCTCGGCCCGAGCAGCTCGAGCTCCTCGCGCGGGAGGTCCTCCTCCTGGAGCAGCCCGTAGCGGATCGAATCGTCGATGTCGTGGTTGATGTACGCGACCCGGTCGACGGTCCGCACGATCCTGCCTTCGAGAGTCGCCGGGTCGACCGGCCCGGTGTGGGTCAGGATCCCCTCGCAGACCTCATGGGTCAGGTTGAGCGAGCGCGCGATTCGGTGCGACTGCTCGTAGTGCCTGAAGCTTCGGCCGAACCGCGCCTGCAGCGCCTGGTCGAGCGCGTCCTCGCCGGCGTGGCCGAAGGGCGTGTGGCCCATGTCGTGGCCGAGCCCGATCGCCTCGGTGAGGTCCTCGTTCAGGCGCAGCGCGCGCGCGACGACGCGCGAGATCGCCGTCGTCTCGAGCGTATGGGTCATCCGCGTCCGATAGTGGTCGCCCTGCGGATCGATGAACACCTGCGTCTTCCCCTTCAGCCGCCGGAACGGCTTCGAATGAACGATCCGGTCGCGATCGCGCTGGAAGGGCGTGCGGACGCTGCACGGCTCCTCGTCGCGCTCGCGGCCTTGCGTCTCGTAGGAGCGGACGGCGAGCGGCGACAGCCACGAGTCCTCGTGCTCTCGGACGAGAGCCTCGAAGGTGTCGGCAACTCTCCCTGCAAGCTCGGGCATCGGTGCCAGAGTAGTCGCTGCAGCGGCGAGATCGGGCGGCGTTTTCGCATGAGCGAACAGCGCAGCTCAGGCAGCGGCTCTACTCCACACCCCCACCCAAGGGTGGGGAAGCCTTCCCGCCGCCCTCGGAGGCAACGATACCGGGCGCCGCAGCCCAGGGGTGCGCCGCATCAAGGCCGAATGACAGCCGAATGAGGAGCCGAGGGAAAGACGAGGGAGAGACAAGGGAGAGACGAAGTAGAGACGACGGAGAAACGAGGGAGAGACGAGGCGCGAAGACGCGGGACGAGTCAGATGATGATCGGGACCGTGCCGCCGTCGGCGCTCCACGCGGCGCCCGTCACGTAGGCGGCACGGTCGGAGCACAGGAAGACGACCACGGCGGCGATCTCCTCCGGCTGGGCCAGTCGCCCGAGCGGACGGCCGGCGCCGACCTTGGCCAGCACCTCGCGGCGGTCGCCCTGCTGATCGGCCAGCCCGCCGTCGCCCAGCCAGGCGTCGGTCGCGGTCGGCCCGGGCGTGACCGCATTGCAGCGGATCCCGTCCTTGGCGTAGATGTCGGCGATGAGCCGCGACAGCGACAGGACCGCCGCCTTCATCACGGAGTAGTGCGGCATCGAGGTCGAGGGGCGCTTGCCCGCAGTCGACGACACGTTGACGATCGCGCCCTTGTCCCCGGCACGAAGGTGCGGAAGCGCGGCACGGATCATGCGTACATAGCTCATCACGTCCAGCTGCCAGTACGCGTCCCACTCCTCGTCGGAGACATCCTCGAACTGCGCCTGACGGGCGATGCCAACGTTGTTGACGAGGACGTCGATGCCACCCAACGCCTGCGCCGCCTCCTCGACGACGCGCTCCGGCTCGCCGGGAAGGCTGAGATCGGCTCGGACGTGGAAGATCTCGCCGATCCCGGGTGCGTCGCGCCGGCCGTTGGTGACGACCCGGGCCTCCTCGTCGATCAGCATGCGAGCGGTCTCGAGGCCGATCCCGCCGGTCGAGCCGGTGACGATGCAGGCGCGCCCGCGGAGCCCGAGATCCATGCCGCTAGCGTATCGACCGTGACCACAATTCTCCTCGCGAGGCACGGCGAGACCGACTGGAACCGCGAAGGGCGCTTCCAGGGGTGGGCCGATCCCCCGCTGAATGAGACCGGACGCGCGCAGGCACGTGTCCTCGCCGACCAACTCGCGGACGTGCCGTTCGACGCCGTGTACGCGAGCGACCTCCACCGGGCGCACGAGACGGCCCTGATCGTCGCGGAGCCGCACGGCGTGCCCGTCGTCGTCGACCGTGGGTTGCGGGAGATCGACGTCGGCTCCTGGTCCGGCCTGACCCGACCGGAGATCGAGGTTCGCTTTCAGGGCGCCGAGCAGCACGACGGTGAGACGCGCGAGGAGCACCTGTCACGGGTGCTTGCGGCCGTCGAGCGCATCGCGTGCGCGCACCCCCGCGAGCGCATCCTGATCGTCTCGCACGGCGGTTCGCTCCGGGCTCTGCGCCGTCACGCGCTCGGCGAACCGGTGCATCCGATCGCGAATTGCGGGGTCTACGAGCTTCGCTTCCGGGACGGGGCTTTCAGCGTAGACTGAGCCGCAGGTGGAGGATTACACCAGCAAGTACAAGGGCGAGCAGGTCGAGGTCGCGCTCATGAACGGCGACTACCAGGACGGCGTCCTCACCGCGTACTGCGCGATCGACGACGTCGCCCACGTCGAGCTCAACGGGCACATCCTGATCCCCCTGCAGAACGTGGCCTCCCTCCACTGCTCGAGCCGCTGCGACGCAC
>DATCPA010000143.1:0-43121 GCA_036564335.1 Gaiellaceae bacterium | reverse complement strand
GGTCTACCGGATCCACAACCGGCTCGGCGAGCCGTGCCCGGAGTGCGGAACGCCGATCGCGCGCGTCGACTACGAGGAGCACACGATCTACTACTGCCCGCAGTGCCAGATCGGAGGACGCGTGCTCAAGGACCGGCGCCTGTCGAGGCTGCTCAGGTAATCGAAGACCCGCTGATCGGCCGGGCTGACGGGGAGTTGTTGGTCTAGGCCGGCAGGCGGACGGTCAGCGTGTCGCCGTCGACCGCTACGGAGCCGCCCAGCCAGCCGACATGCGTGACCGCGACCGCAGCGCCGAGGTCGCGCAGGTCCTCGCCGAGCACCACCGGGGCCGACGCAGGGGTGATCGGCGAGACCCGCAGCTCCTGTCCGTCGGCGACGACGTCGACGTGCTCGAGCCCACCGTGCCGGAGCGCGCACTGCACCAGAGCCGACACCGAGCGCTTGGTCGCCTCCGGGTCGACCGTGACGCCGGCCCCGTCGCCGGAGACGCCGACCCGGTCGGGGCCGAGCCGCTCGGCCGCCGCGGCCGCGAGCTCGCCCGTGGTCACGCTCTCGAGCTTCGGGTCGTACCTGCCGCCCTCGATTCGCGCCGCGAGCGACAACTCGTCCAGTAGCTCAGCAAGCTGCTTCGAGGCCGTCTCGATCATCTCCGAATACGAGACCAGGGTCGGATCCAGGCCGTCGGCCCGCGAGATCGTGCGCGCAAACCCGTAGACGGTGGCCAGCGGTGTCCGCAGGTCGTGGCACGCAAGGCTGATGAGCTTGGCGAAGCGCTCTTCTTCCTGCATATTCCCCCCTGGTACGTTTGCGGAGCATAGATGGAGCGCACCCTCGCACCCGATCTCCAGTCGTCCGAGCCCGAGGTTCGGATCGGCCTCTCGCGCGCGGGCGTCCGCGGCGTCAACAAGGCTATCCGCCTCCGTCGCGGCCGGAACGAGAAGCTCGTCTTCGCAGAGATCTCCTGCTCCGTCGACCTCGATCCTGCCCAGCGCGGCGTGCACATGTCGCGCTTCCCCGAGCTGTTCGAGCAGGCGATCGACGAGCTCGTGATCGGCGAGGCGGTCCTGGTCGAGGAGCTCGCCGAGCACATCGCCCGGACGGTCGTCGGGCGCCAGGACGCGCTCCGCGCGGAGGTCGAGGTGACCGCCCGCTACCCGATCCAGCGCGAGACGCCGGTGACGCGGATGAAGACGCAGGAGATGGTCTCGCTGATCGGGATCGCGGCGGCGTCCGCGACCGGTGCGCGGCGCGTGGTCGGCGTCGAGGCGACCGGCATCAACGCCTGCCCCTGCGCGCAGGGCCTCATCCGCGGCCGGGCGTCCGAGCGGCTGCTCGAGGCCGGCTTCGGCGAGGACGACATCGACCGCATCCTCGAGCTCGTCCCGCTCGCGACGCACAACCAGAGGGGCCGCGGCACGCTCTACGTCGGTACCGATCGCCCGATCAACGCCGAGGATCTCGTCGAGATCGTCGAGCGGTCGATGAGCTCGCCCGTGTACGAACTGCTGAAGCGCCCGGACGAGTTGTTCGTCGTCGAGCACGCTCACCTTCAGCCGCGCTTCGTCGAGGACTCGGTGCGCGTGGCGCTGAAGGAGGCGCTCGAGGCGTACCCCGAGCTCGACGGCGGCGACTTCCTCTGGTCGCGGCAGGTGAACCTGGAGACGATCCACACGCACGACGTGGTCGCCGAGCGCTACGGCACCGTCGCCGAGCTGCGCGGCGAACTCGACCGGGGCGAGCAGCCCGCGCGCCACACCGAGCTGCGCGACTGGCTGACCACATGACCCAGACCAGGGAGCAAACGGACAAGGGGACGGGCTCCGGCCTCGGCACCCCGTGGAAGGTCATCGTTCTGAACGACAACCACAACACGTTCGAAGGCGTTGCGGCCGCGCTTGCAGCGGTGCTTCCAGACCTTTCGTTCGACCGCGGAATGGCGTTCGCGAACAAGATCCACTCGAGCGGCCGGGCGGTCGTGTGGACGGGCCACCGCGAAGTGGCCGAGCACTACTGGAATGGGCTCAGCCGGCGGGGGTTGACGATGGCCCCGCTGAACCGGTAGAGCGGCGGCGGCGCAACGTCGCGCGGCTCTCGGTCCCCGAGAGCAGCCGCTTGATGTTCGGCCGGTGGAGCAGCACGATCGCTGCCGCGGCCGCACCCGCGAAGACGATCACCGGCCACGGGTAGCCGAGCACCGCAGCCAGGGCCGGCAGCGACAGGCCGCCCACGATCGAGGCGAGCGACGCGTAGCGCGAGAGCAGGAAGGTGAGGATCCAGATGCCGGCGCCGATCCCGCCCACGACCGGCGCCACGCCGAGGAACGCACCGCCCGTCGTGGCAACGATCTTCCCGCCCTTCTTGAAGCCCATGAACAGGGGCCGCCAGTGGCCGAGCATCGCGGCGGCGCCCGCGAGCACCCCCGCGAGGTGGTTGTCGACGAGCGTCGCGACCAGAGCCGGCGCAAAGCCCTTCGCGGTGTCGAGGAAGACGACGGGCAGCCCGTACCAGCGGCCGTACACGCGCCAGACGTTCGTCCCGCCGATGTTGCCGCTGCCCAGCGTCCTGATGTCGGCGCCCTTGAGCGCCCGGACGAGCCAGTAACCGCTGGGGATGCTGCCGGCCAGGTAGCCGGCAACGATCAGGATCGCGAGCGTCAGCGCAGGGAGATGCCGTACCCCGCGACCCAGCCGTTGACGACTCCCCAGTCGAGGTTGGCGAAGAAGGCCTCGATGTAGGACGCGCGGTCGGTCTGGTAGTCGAGGAAGTAGGCGTGCTCGTAGACGTCGAGCGCGACGAGCGGCGTCGCGTTCCAGATCGCGAACGTGTTCTGAGCGTCTCCGATGTAGTTGAAGAGGCGCCCCTCGTCCCAGTCGTAGGCCGTCCAGGCCCAGCCGCGGCCCGCCAGGCCCGTCGCCTTGAGGTCCGCTCGCCAGTCGGCGATGGAGCCGAAGTCGCGCTTGATCAGGTCGCCGATCGCGCCGTCGGGGTCACCGCCATGCCCGCCGAGGTGCTCGAAGTAGATCTCGTGGTTCTTGATCCCGCCGATCGCAAAGGTCAGGTCGACTTTCAGCGCTCGGAGGTCCGAGTACACCTGGTTGGCACCGGAGAGATCGACCTCGGCGAGCTTGCCGAGGATCTCGTTCCGCTTGTTGACATACCCCTGGTACAGCTTGTAGTGGGCCTCGATCGTCTCCCGCGAGATGCCGTCCAGCTCGAGCAGGCCCGGCTTCAGCGCGCGGCCGACAATTTCTTGATGGTTGAACGCAAGCGTGGTCATCGGTTCCTTTCCTCTCTCGGCACAGGCGCGGGCAGCATAGTCGAGTGGTGAAACCAAACGGAGCGGAACGACGTACCGGAGAACGATGGACGTAGCCCTCTCCATCAGCACTCGCTTGCCGTTCGCGGTCGAAGCCGCGACGATGCCTCGTGTGTCAACCCTCCAGCCGACCGATGAGGACCTGCTGGCCCGGGTTGCCGGGGGTGACCGCGATGCGTTCGGGGATCTCTACCAGCGCTACGCGCGGGCGGTGCTCGGTCTGGCGCTGCGCCGGCTAGGCGACCGCGGACGGGCCGAGGACGCCGTCCAGGAGGCCTTCGCGTCGATCTGGCGGTCCGCGCGCAGCTACCGCCGCGAGCGCGGGCCCGTGGCGCCGTGGCTCTACACCGTCGCGCGCAACGCGATTGCGGATCGCGGACGCGCGCGGATCGAGCTGCCCGTCGAGCCGACCGACACGCCGTCGGATGAGGCGGGGCCGCCCGAGCGGGCCGAGGAGTCCTGGGTCTCCTGGCGCGTGCACCGAGCGCTCGAGGAGCTGCCCGAAACCGAGCGCAGCGTGCTCGAGCTGGCGTACTGGGGCGGGCTCTCGCAGAGCGAGATCTCGGATTTCCTCGCCGTCCCGCTCGGCACCGTCAAGACGCGGACGCGGAGCGGGCTCCGGCGGCTCGCCGAGGAGCTCGAAGGGGAGCTCGAGTGACGACACCTCCTGATTTCTTCGACCTGGTGGGCGACGAGGGCACGCCCGAGGAGCTGGAGAAGCTGCGGCGGGCGCACGACCTGCTCGTCGCCGCCGGGCCGCCCCCGGAGCTCTCCCCACGCCTCTCAGATGCTCCCCCGGTCGGAAAGACGCGGGCGGCCGTCTTCCGCCGCCGCCGTCCGGCCACGACCCTGGCGCTCGTTGCGGTGCTGGCGCTCGCGGCGTTCTTCATCGGCTATGCGGTTGCGAACCAGCGCACGGGCTTCTCGGCCGCGCGGACGCTTCCGATGCACGGCATCGGCCGGCTCGCCGCCGCCCACGCCGACCTCGCAATCGGTAGCCGTGACGTTGGGGGCAACTACCCGTTGAAGATGACGGTCCGCGGTCTGCCCCACCTCCAGCAGGGCGGCTGGTACGAGCTGCTGCTCTCGAAGGGCGGCCGGCCCACGCTGTCCTGCGGCTCCTTCCGGGTCGACGGGCGCAGCCTGACCGTGCGCCTGTCGATCCCCTACGACCTGCGCGACTTCCCGAAGCTGTTCGACGGCTGGGTCGTCCTCAGACACCTGCCGAAGCAGACGAACCAGGCCGCCGTCGTGATGACGACCTAGGGACTATGGCGCCGTGCGGTCGTTCGCGACGAACGCCGCGTGCGTGACCGGCATCTGCTCGGCGAGGAACTGCTCCACGGCGTCCGCGTATCGCCGGATCTCGCGCTGCGCGGTCTCCGAGGCCCGCAGCGACACAAAGTTCATCAGCGAGCGGGCGTTGATCGTCCAGTAGAACTCGGTGTAGGCGCCGACAGGCAGCAGACAGCGCGCGAGCTCGCGGGCGACGCCGAGCTCGACGAGCCGCTCGTACGCCGCGAAGGCGGCCTCGTACACCGTGCGCAGCTCCTCACGGGTCTGCTCGGCGACCTCGGGCTCGACCGGCTCGAACGAATACGAACCGGGCTTGCCGACCTGGGTGCGGACGTCCTCGACCTCCGGAACGTAGAAGTCGTCGGTCGCCTTCGCGTACCGAAGACTGAACTCATTGAACGAGTTATGGACGACGATGCCGTTTGCAACGAAGTTGTGCCATGGGCCTTCGACGCAGAGGTCATACGTCTGTTCTAGCCCAACGTATTCGATGCGTGCGACGACGACCGCGTGCGCCGTCAGCTTCCAGCCCTTGCGCAAGGGCAGGGCGTCGATCGGAGTGGCGAGCTCGAGCTTCGCGGTAAGCCGCTGGATTGAGGCGAGCTCTGACTCTCGCGTGCGATGAACGGACGAATGGCACGCGCGACACAGAGAAACAAGATTCTCGGGGTCTCGCTCGCGAGTCGGATCCAACCAGACCGGGACAGCGTGGTGTGCATGGAGTCGACCACCACGCTGCCCACAGAGCTGGCAGGTGTAGTCGAAGCGCTGGTGCACGCAAGGAGCCTGCTCGCGTGTCCAGCGAGCGACCGAGGCACGGCGCGGCGTGACTCCGCCTCGCCAGAAGTTGCTTCTCGGCCCCGTTCGCGCACGACGGATGGCCTCTCTGTGGCGTTCGCTGACGACCATGCCGGTTCGGTAGCCGCGAAGTCCCCTGTTCCACGGCGCCCGGCCGCCGGATCGCTCAGCGGGCGTGAAGCGCAAGTCGTGCCGAGCCAACCACTTACGGACGGTGTGGTAGCTACAGCCGGCCTCATCAGCGATCTCTTGTACCGACCTGCCAGCCTCTCGCTTCGCCTTGAGCCACTCGCGATCCGTGTGTGCCGGCACTCCGTTCACCATGAGCGCGCATTCGCGCGTCATGACCGCTTCTTCGCCATCTCCGACGAGGCCGACTGCCTCCCTCATTGGCATCCAACCCTCGCCAGTGAGAAGGCGGTGATTCTCGGTGAGCGTCAGGTCTCGCCCATCCGCGAGCGTAAGTCTGTAGACGGGTTGTAACCCCTTGTCGACAATGTCCGAGATGTGTCCCGTCTCGAACTCATTCGTCGACTCGTTGAGCACACGCAGCCGCATCCGCCTGATCCGCCAACGTCCGTCGCGGTGTTCGTTGGTGCCGCTCAGATGGCTGGCTACGCCACGCCTGCCAAGGCTGAGCTCGCGCGCGATCGAACGAATAGACCTGCCAGTAGCTGCGAGCCGATCGACCTCGCGGCGACGATCGGCTGCGAGTGCATGTCCATTGCGCTCACCTCTCGCCCACAGCTCCCAGAGCTCGTCGATCGTCTTCCTCTGCTGCGGGCCAGTGTGCCCTTCGTTGTTGACGAACGTCACGACCGTGTCGCCCGTCAGGCAACCAACCCGGTGCCGCATCCACTCACGCGCGACGAAGATCGGGCAGCGGATGTGGAAGCGGAAGGCGTTGTGTTCGAAGGGGGTCCCGTGGCGATCGCGCATCAGGAAGCGGATCAGGCCCTCGTCGGACTCGTCCATCACCTCCTTGTGACGGGCGAAGCTGACCCTGGCGCCGTTCACCACCGAGAGATCGCTCGCCATCGAAGCGTCGAGCCGGACGAAGCCGTGATCGAGGACGCGGATCGTGTTCTCGGGTATCACTTCGGTCGAGGCGGCCACCGGGACGCCGAGTGTAGCGAGGCGATCTGCCGGAGCCGGCTCAAGCCATGTGGATCTCGACATCGTCGGCGACGCCGCCGAGCATCGTGTAGTCGGTCCGCGCCGTCTGCAGGATCGAGCCCGGCACGAGCTCCGAGACCGGCCCGTGCGCGACGAGGCGCGCGATGAAGCGCTGCCAGGAGACGCCGCCGCCGAGGTCGCCGTCGAGCCAGAAGCTGCGGTGCCGAGCGCCGAGAATCTCGCGCGGCCCGATCGTGTTCGCCTTGGGCGGCACCCACGACCAGTCCCCTCCGAAGGAGTGCAGGGCGTTCTGCATGATCGTCATCGGGTGCAGCTCGACAAGGCGCGCACCCGCCTGCTTGTACGCTTCGAGGTCGCCCTCGAACTCCTCGCCCAGATGCGACTCCCAGAAGGCGATGTGGCCGCACCAGCCGATCCCGCCGTAGCAGCAATCGGCGCCGCCGAGGTCCTCGATCCGGGCGCTGTAGCCGTCGATCGCCTCGGTGGTCGGGAAGTGGATCTGATCGTCCGGCGGGCGCAGGTTCGCGTCGACGAGCCCGAAGAACCCATCCAGCATCGTTCGCTGGAACGAGCCCGGCCAGCTCGGCGGCGCCGTGACGCCGTCCTCGTTCGCGTACTCGTCCATGTTGAACGTGTGGACGTGCGCGAGCGAGAGCTCTTCGTCGTTGATCATGCGCGCGGCGAGCTCGTACTGTGGCATCGGCCCCACCGGGAGGATGGCGACGAACGTTCGCCCTTCGTCGCGGGCGGCGCGGATTCGGCCGACGAAGTCCTCGGCGAAGCGCCGGTAGAACTCCGAGGGATCGTCGACGATCGAGATCCGGAAGTCCGGATTCGGATGGTCGGTCAGCTCGGCGCGCGGGATCTGCCGGACGCGCTCGCACACCTCGCGGTCGCGGAAGCTGATGAAGCGGGCGAGGCCGTAGTCGAACTCGACCTGTGCAGCCAAGGAAGCTCCTTTCAGGGAAGCAGGCGACGGGTCGTTCCCCGCAGCCAGGTCAGGCAGGGGACGAACCCTTCTGCGTACTCCACGCGGCACTGCTGGCCGCGAAAGCGGGTCGTCGTCAGCATCTGCTCGACGACGTCGATTCCGTCGTGGTCGCGCAGCCAGGTCAACTGACTCTGGTGCGCCTCGAGCATGGCGATCTTCGTCTCGATCGTCCCGCTCACGTCGACGAACTCCGTCGGCGCAAAGCCGACGCCCATCACCGTCTCCATGTAGTAGATCGGCGTGACGAGGGAGTGGTGCGGCTTCGCAGTCTCGAAGAGCGGCAGGGTCGCGTGAAAGCTGCACTCGAAGACGAGCTTCGAGATCTCGTCGTGGTCGCCCATGTAGTCATGCGGGTATTGGGTGATGATCACGTCGGGCCGGGCGTCACGGACGAGGTCGACGACGAGACGTCTCTGCTCCGGATCCCGGGAGTTGATCCCGCTGTCGTGCAGTCCGAGGCTCACGTACTCCGCGCCGGCGATCTCGGCCGCGCGGGCGGCTTCGTTGCCGCGGATCTGCGCGATCTCCTCCGAGGTGTGGATGAAGCTGCCGCGGTCGCCTCTCGTCGCGTGGCACATCACGACTTCGTGCCCCTCCTGCACGTAGCGGGCCAGCGTCCCCCCGCAGAGGATCTCGAGGTCGTCCGGATGCGCGCCGACGGCGAGGACTCGCATTGCTTCCTCCTTGACGGGGGTCAGGGCGGACGATAGAAACGCCCGAGTCCACTTGCAAGCATCCTTGCCCCAGTTCGACCGTTCCAGGTTCGACCACGTCGGCCTGATCACGGACGAGCAGAAGCCGAACGAGAGCTGGGTCGAGGCGACCCGCGTCTGGGTGACGAGCCCGCGGGCTCACGCGTGCAACATCGAATGGCTCCGCTTCGAGCCCGACAGTCCGGTCACGGGCCCGCTGCGGACCGAGCCGCATGTCGCCTATCGTGTCGACGACGTGGACAAAGCTGTGAAAGGCCACGCCGTCCTCGCCGAGCCGTTCGACGTCGGCAACGGATTTGTGACAGTGGCGTTCGTCGACATCGACGGTGCCGTCGTCGAGTTCATGCAGTACGCGAACCCAGACGAGGAGGGCTGGTTCTGAGCTCGCTCGCCAACGCGAAGATCCGTGTCCAGGGCGCAACGAAGATCTACGAGGCGAAGACCGGCCCGGTGCACGCGCTCGAGTCGTTCTCGCTCGACGTTGCCGAGGGCGAGTTGATCACGATTCTCGGCCCGAGCGGCTGCGGTAAGACGACCCTGCTCTGGGCGATGTCGGGACTCCACGCGCTCAGCCGCGGCGAGATCCTCCTGGACGGAACGGCGATCAGGGGGCCACGGCCGCACGAGATCGGAATGATGTTCCAGGACGCCAACCTGCTTCCCTGGCGGAACCTGCGCAAGAACATCGAGTTCCCGTTCGAGATCAAGAAGCGCCCGGTCGACGTGGACCGTGTCGAACAGCTCCTCGAGGAGGTCGGGCTGGCCGGGTTCGAGACGTCCTATCCGCGCGAGCTCTCGGGGGGCATGCAGCAGCGGGCGTCGATCGTGCGGGCGCTTGCGCAGGATCCAGAGGTTCTGCTCATGGACGAGCCCTTCGGCGCTCTGGACGCCTTCACGCGCGACGAGATGAATCTCCTGCTCCTGGGGCTCTGGTCGGAGACCAGCAAGACGATCGTCTTCGTCACGCACAACATCAGCGAGGCGATCTTCCTTGCCGACCGCGTTGTCGTAATGAGCCCCCGACCGGGCCGTCTCGCCCGCATCTTCGACATCGAGCTGCCCCGGCCGCGAACGGTCGAGATGATGTTCGAGCCGAACTTCATCGAGCTGATTCAAGAGATCAAGCGAACCGTCGAATCCGGCACGCGGCACACGGTGGAGGTCGAGTGACGAGGAGCGAGATCCCCAGCGAGCTTCGCGACGAGATCCCCAGCTTCGAGGAGGCTCCCGCGCATCGTGACCACGGGCCGATCGACTGGACCGCTCTCACGTCCATCCGGACCGCGAAGAGCGCGCTCGAGATCGGAACGATCGCCGCCGTCGCCGTCGCGGTCTTCTTCGGGACCGAAGGGATCCTGCGGATCACGAACACACCTGAGTACGTCTTCCCGAAGCCGACCTCCGTCGTGCGGGCCCTGTTCGTCAGCGACTTCTGGCTGCTCTACGGTCACCATCTCTGGGTGACACTGCAGGAGTTCCTGCTCGGCCTCGCGATCGGATCGACCCTTGGCCTGGTCCTCGCCGCGGTGATCACTCAGAAGCCTTTCGTCGAGAAGATCGTCGCTCCCTACATCATCGTCCTCGTCACGACGCCGATGCTCGCGCTGGTGCCCTTCTTGCGCATCGGCGTGATCAAGAGCTTCAGCATCTGGCCGATCGTCGCCGCAGTCGCGCTCGCGTCGGGCCCGATGGTGCTGATCAACGCGTCGACGGGATTCAGGCGTACGGATCTGGCGAAGATCGCCCTGGCGCGCTCCTACGGCGCGAGCACGTTCCAGATCTTCCGGACGATCCGCTTCCCGCTGGCGCTGCCGATGATCATCGTCGGCTACATGGTCGGATCGATCTTCGGCTTGCTCACAGCGGTCGGGGGTGAGATGGTCTCCGCAAGCGACCAGGGAGGCCTCGGACACCAACTCGTCTTTTTCTCGTCGTTGATCAGGATGGCGAACGTCGGCGCGGTCATCTTCCTCATCGCCGTGCTGGGAGTGTCGATCTACGTCGTGTTCTTCTTGATCGGGAAGCGGTGGGCCAGTTGGGAGGCCTAATCAAACAAGGGAAGGGAGGTACGAGATGGACGAGAACAGCCTCGTCGAGGAGCTCGTAGAGAAGGGCCTCACCCGGCGAGACTTGCTCAAGCGGACTGCGGGCGTCGGCCTGGGCATTTCCGCACTTGGCTTGTTCGAGATCCAGCCCGCGCTCGGACAAGGACTCACCAAGGTGAAGTGGGTGTCTCCACGCGGCACGCTCGACGTTATGGACGACTTCAACCTGTGGGTCCCCATAAAGATGGGGTACTACCGCAGGCTGGGCCTCGACCTCAGCCTCAGCCCGGGAGATGGGAGCGGCAACCTGCCGCAGGTGGCGGCGAACCAGGTCGACATGGGTTACCCGTCGCCCGGCGTGCTCACGTCCTCGATCGAAGCAGGTGTCCCCGTCATCTCGATCTGGGAGCAGTACCCGGCACAGGTCTTCGACTTCGTGATCAACGGCAAGAGCAAACTCACGCATCCTCGGCAGCTGAAGGGGAAGACGATCGCGCTGCTCACCGACGGGTGGAGGAGCATCGTCAACCCGATGCTGGCAGAGGTCGGCGTCGACCCCAAGAGCGTCAAGTACCGGGTGTTCGGCCCTCAGTGGGTACAGGCGGTTGCACTCGGGCAAGCCGACGCGGGACTCGTCTGGGAGGGCTTGCGGGCTCAGCTGGTCGGTCAGTCGGCGACCTTCGGCTCGGCCTTCCAGCTCAAGTTCCTGGTCGGCTCGCAGTGGGGTTCGAAGGGCCCCTCGAACACGTACGTGGTGCGCACGGCCGATTTCCAGGACGCGAAGAAGAAAGACGTCTTCACCCGTCTACTTCAGGGCTCGGTAATGGGCTCCGAGTTCGCGAAAGCGAATCCGCGTGCTGCCGCGCAGATCACCTACGGCGCCCGGCCCCTGCTGCAGAAGCTGATCTCGCCGCAGGTCGCGGTCGAGTCGATGATGCAGCTCGCGTCGGGCTACAGCGTCTTCCACCGGCAGGCGCCACACCTCTACGGCTGGCACGACGCCACGTCGTGGAATCGGTATCTCAACGCGATCGCGAAGCTCGGCCAGACGAAGACGCGCCTGAACCTCAACGACGTCGTGACGAACGACCTGGTCCGCACAGCGAACCAGAAGGCGGATGTCGCTCGCGCGCGGAGGGACGGAAGCGCCTTCAAGCTGAACGAGTTCTTCCACACCACGACGGTGCCGAAGGGCTACCCGCTCTAAGTCGATCTAACGGCTGAGGCGCTGCGCCGACCGCGCGGCGTCTCAGCGGAGTCATGGAGGAGCCGATGGCGAACCCGCTCGCGGGCCACACCAACTCGTACCACACCTATGGCTTCGACGAGGCCCTCGCGGGCATCGCCGAGGCCGGCTTCAAAGGCGTCGAACTCTCAGCCGTACCCGGGTGGACGGAGCACCTCTCGCTCGACGAAGATCCGGCTGCGGTGCACCGGAAGCTCGAGAGCTATGGGCTCGAAGCCGTCAGCCTCAGCGGGCACTCCGATCTGACGACCCGCGAGGGCCTGGAGCACGGCATCAAAGCGGTCCGCTGGGCGGCCGACTACGGCCTCCCGATCATGAACACCGCCGTCGGCGGCCACCAGAGCGCCGACGAGAACGAGGCGGCCTTTCTCGAGAACATCAGCGACCTCGCCGACGCGGCGGAGGCAGCCGATGTCGTCGTCGCGCTCGAGATCCACGGCGACATCATGGCCTCGAGCGATGTCACGATTCCCTTGCTCGAGAAGATCGGCCGCGACTCGGTCAAGGTCAACTACGACACCGCCAACGTCGAGTTCTACTCGGGGGAGAAGGCCGTCGACGACCTGCCGAAGATCACGCCCTACCTCGCTCACGTCCACCTCAAGGAGACTGTCGGCGGCAAGGGCGTCTGGAACTTCCCGGCGATCGGCGACGGCAGCGTCGACTTCGGGCGCGTACTCGAGATCCTGCGCGCGGCCGGCTACACGGGCCCCTGCTCGGTCGAGCTCGAGTTCTCGGGCGAGCCCTGGCCGCCGCTCGCCGACGTCAACGAGAGCATGAGGCGCTCATACGAGCACCTGCAAGGGCTGGGGCTCAGATGACCGGGTCGATCTTCATGCCGGAGATGACGAACCTGCAGGTGCGCGAGTACCTGGAGGGTGGCGGGCACACGGTGATCGTCCCCGTCGGCTCGACCGAGGACCACGGCGACCACGGCCCGCTCTGGACCGACGTCTACATCCCGCTCGAGGTGGCGAAGCGCGCCGCGCCCGAGCTCGAGGCGCTCGTCGGCCCCCCGATCCCGTTCGGGATCGCGCACGACCACCGCGGTGCCCACGGGCTCATCCACGTTCGCATGGACACGTTCATGGACCTCGTCCGCGACGTCTGCCTCTCGCTGTCCGACGTCGGCTTCACCCGGATCGTGTTGCTGAACGGGCACTACTGCAACTCGCACGCGCTCGAGTTCGCGGTCGCTCGCTTCCACGACGACTTGCCGGCAGGCACCCGTGTGTACCCGTTTCCGTACTGGGCCGGCATGCAGCCGGAGGAGGCCGAGCAGTACCTCTCCGGGAGCGTGGGGATTCACGCCAACGTCGGCGAGACGTCGATCGTCCTGGCGATCAACGAGGAGCTATGTGACATGGATCGCGTCCGCGACTTCAGCCCGGATCTGCCCGAGCTGCGAACCAACCCGCTCGCGCTCCTCGACCCGCTCTTCCTCGCGACGCCCGGCTCGTTCTGGTCGCTGCTGGAGGACGGCGGCGGCGTCTGGGGCAAGCCGAGCGAGTCGACGCCCCAGAAGGGCGAGGAGTTCCTCGGGTGGGCAACCCGCGCCGTCGTCAACCTCGTGCGCGACATGGAGGATGTGCACGACCGGCTCGAACCCCGCTACCTCCGCAGCCGGAGGCCCCGCGGTGCCGATCGCTGAGCTCGAAGGACGGCGCGTCTACTTCGAGGAGCACGGCGAGGGCGACCCCGTCCTGCTGATCAACGGCCTCGGCGCCGATCACACGACCTGGGCGCTGCAGACCGAGTTCCTGCGCGAGCGCATGCGCGTGATCGTCTTCGACAACCCCGGCATCGGCCAGACCGAGGGGCCTCCCGGCCCGTATACGTCGGCGCTGTTCGCGGACGTCGCCGCATCCCTGCTCCGCTTCCTCGGGCTCGAGCGCGCGCACATCGTCGGGGCCTCGATGGGCGGGCTGATCGCCCAGCAACTCGCGGTCCGGCACGCCGGGCTCGTTCGATCGCTGACCCTCCATTGCAGCTGGTGGCGGGCCGACCGCTACACGACCGCGCTGATCCGCAGCTGGCAGGGCTACGCCGGGGCGGCGACGCCGCTCGAGCTCGCGCGCCAGATCTGGCTCTGGGTCTTCACCCCGCGCTTCTTCGAGGAGCGCCCGGACGAGATCGCCGCGCTGGAGCGCCAGGTGGAGGCGAACCCGTTTCCGCAAAGCTCCGAGGCCTTCTGCGACCAGGCCGAGGCCTGCGTCGGCCACGTGGCGCTCGAGGAGATCCGGTCGATCACGGCGCCGACGCTGATCACCGTCGGCGACGGCGACATCCTCACTCCGCCCTCTCACTCGTTCGAGATCAAAGCGCGGATGCCCAAAGCGATCCTGCACGTCTGGCGCGAGATGGGCCACGCGCCGTTCTGGGAGATTCCGGACGAGTTCAACGAGCTGACGTACAGCTTCCTGGCCGCGCACTGAATGATCAACGTCGCCATCCTCGGTGCCGGGTTCATGGGGGCAGCCCACGCCACGAACTACCGGGCACTCGAGGGCCGCGTCCGCGTGAAGACAGTCGCCTCGCGGACGCTCGAGCGGGCGGGCCGGATAGCCGAGACCGTCGGGGCCGAGGCGACGGCCGATCTCGACGCCGCGATCCGGGACCCGGAGGTCGACGCTGTCGACATCTGCCTGCCGACGCCGCTCCACCGCGACGCGGCCGAGCGTGCGTTCGCCGCCGGCAAGCACGTCTTCCTGGAGAAGCCGATCGCGCTGACCCTCGAGGACGCGGACACGATCATCCGCGCCGCGGAGCAAAGCGGCCGGCTGTTCATGGTCGGGCTCGTGCTGCGCTTCTGGCCCGAGTACGTCGAGCTGCAGCGGCTGGTCGCGGCAGGCGAGCTGGGGCAGCCGCTCGCCGTCAACACGCACCGCCTGTCCCCGCCCGCGGACTGGAACGACTGGATGGAGGACGCCTCGCAGTCGGGCGGGGTCGCCGTCGACATGGCGATCCACGACTTCGACCAGCTGAACTGGCTGCTCGGGGAGCCTCGCCGCGTGTTCGCCCGCGCCTCGCGCCCGGGCCACGTCTTCGCGTCAGTCGAGTACGACGGAGCAGTGGGGGTCGCCGAGGCGAGCATGCTGATGCCGAAGTCGTATCCCTTCTCGAGCAACATCCGCGTGCTCTGCGAGGGCGGTGTCGCCGAGTACGGCTTCTCCGCGGCGCCGGCGGAAGACGGCGGCAACATCGGAGCCTCGGACGCCCCCCGCGGCCTCCGCCTCTACCCGGCGGGGGGCGGGCCGACGAGCGTGGCCGTGGAGAGCGCCGACCCGTGGGGGCCCGAGATCGCGTACTTCGTCGAGTGCGTCGAGCAGGGTCGCGAGCCCGAGCACGGCACGGGCGAGCAGGCAAAGAAGGCCCTGCTCGTCGCCCTGGCCGCCAACCGCTCGGTCGAGACCGGCCGACCGGAGCCGGTCTAGTGGAGGAGCTCAGGCAGCGAGTCTTCGAGCGGGTCGAGGCACTCCGCGACGAGGCGGTCGCCCTCCTCGACGAGCTCGTTCGTATCGACAGCACGAATCCGAGCTTCGCGGGAGTCGACCGCACCGCCGTGATCGGCGGCGAGACACGCTGCAACGAGGTCCTGCGCGAGCGCTACGAGCAGGCCGGGCTCGAGACGCACTGGGTCGCACCCGATCCCGAGCGCAAGAACCTCGTCGGCGTGCGCGGCGGCGCCGGCGGCGGGCGCTCGCTGATCCTGAACGGCCACGTCGACACGGTCCCGCCGGTCGATCCGGAAGGCTGGGTGAACGGCAGCCCCTGGAACGCGGAGATCCGGGACGGGCGCCTCTACGGCATCGGCTCGACGGACATGAAGGGCTCCGACACCGCCATGTGGCTGGTCGCTCAGGCGCTCGAGGACGCCGGTGCCCGGCTCGCGGGCGACCTGCAGCTCCACTCGGTCGTCGGCGAGGAGATGATGGAGCACGAGCTCGGGACGTCCGCGTGCGTCCGCGCCGGCTTCCGGGCCGACGCGGCCGTCGTCACCGAGCCCACCTCCTTTCCGAAGCCGCTGACGATCTCCCCGATCGCCCCCGGCAACTGGTACCTGCGGATTCTCGTCGAGGGCAAGAGCACCCATTGCGGCAACCGGCCGCTGGCGATCCGGCCCGGCGGCCCGGGCGACGAGGTCGGCGTGAACGCGCTCGAGAAGGGTGTGAAGATCGTCGTCGCGCTCCAGGAGCTCGAGACGCAGTGGGGGCTGACGAAGAGCCATCCCTACTTCGCCCCCGGGTTCTTCACCCTGCTGCCCGGCGTCTTCTACTCCGACCCGGGGCTCCCGATCCCGTTCTACTTCGCCAACCGCGCTCAGATCGAGTACTCGATCTGGTACCCGCCGCAGCAGGAGGCGCGCGAGGTGGCGGAGGAGATCGAGGACTACGTGCTCGCCGCCTGCCGGCTCGACCCGTGGCTGCGCGAGCACCCGCCGCGCTTCGAGTGGGTGAACAACTGGCCGCCGATGGACACGGCCTGGGAGCATCCGATCGTGCAGACCATGATCCGCGCACATGAGCAGGCCGCGGGTGTGAGCATCCCGCCGCCGAGCCACGAGCACCCGGTCAACTTCGGCGCCGCCTCCGACGGCTCGTTCCTCGAGGACGAGGGGGTGCCGGCGATCTGCTTCGGGCCCGGCACCATCCGACTTGCCCACAGCAAGGACGAGCACGTCGAGCTGGACGAGATCGTCGTCGCGGCGCGCTCGCTCGCTGCCTGCGTGCTGGAGTGGTGCGGTGCCGCTGCGTAGACCGTGGGCCGCCGTCTGCGACGCGCTCGAAGCCGAAGGGGTCGAGTACCTGTTCGGGCTGCCCGGCAACCCGGAGCTGCTCTACAACGACCTCTATGAGTACCCGCGGATCACCCCGGTGCTCGTCCGCCACGAGACCTCGGCGGTCTTCATGGCGATGGCGTACGCGCGCGTTTCCGGCCGGATCGGCGTCGTCCACGCGAGCCCCGGGCCGGGGATGGCGAACCTCGTCCCCGGCCTGCTCGAGGCGTTCTACGCGTGCAGCCCGCTCGTCAGCCTCGTCTCCGCGGCCGACCGCAACTACGAGGGCATGGGCGTCTTCCAGGAGACGCCCTCGCTCGACCTCGCGCGCCCGGTCAGCAAGTGGGCCGTCCGCCTCGATCTCGCCCACCGGACGGCGTGGACGCTCGAGCGCGCCTTCCACCTCGCGCAGAGCGGGAAGCCGGGGCCGGTCTTCGTCGAGATCCCAGGGGACGTGGCCGGCACCGAGGCGGAGATCCCCGACTACCGGCCGCTGCCGGCGCTCCTGCGGCCGGCGGGCGACCCGGTGCTGGTCGCCGCGGCAACGAAGCTGCTCGACGGCTCGCAGCGCCCGGTGATCGTCGCCGGCGGCGGGGTCGGCCTCGCCGGCGCAGAACGGGAGCTCGTCGAGCTCGCCGAGCGGCTCGACGCGCCGGTCGTGACGACCGCGTCGGGCCGCGGCTCGATCAACGAGGCGCACCGGCTGGCCTTCGGCGTCGTCGGCCTCTACCGGACCGAGTCGAGCGCGAAGCCCTACGACGAGGCGGATTGCCTGCTGCTCGTCGGCACGCGCATGGAGGAGTTCCAGAGCGGGCTCTGGAAGCTCGTCCCGGAGGCGGCGAAGGTCGTCCAGGTCGACATCGACGCGTTCGAGATCGGGCGCAACATCCGTCCCGACGTCGCTGTCGTCGGCGACGCGAAGCTCGTACTGGCGCAGCTCGCGGAGGTCGTTCCGGTCGTCGAGGAGCGGCCCTCGACGGCCGAGTACGTCCGCTTCAAGGAGGAGTTCGAGAAGCGGGTCGCCGAGGAGTGCGCACCGGACGACGGCCCGCTGAAGACGAGGCAGGTCGTCCACGCGCTGAACGACGCCTTCGGCGACTTCGTGCTCGTCAACGAGAACGGCGGCCAGGACCTCTGGTCGTACTACTGCCCGTACGTGAAGGTGACGACCGAGCGGGGCTGCGTCGCTCCCGCGGAGCAGACCTGCATGGGCTTCGGAGTCGCCGGCGCGGTCGGGGCGAAGCTCGCGAGGCCGGACGCGTTCGTCGTCTGCGTAACCGGCGACGGCGCCTTTCAGATGTACCTGCAGGAGATGGCGACGGCGTTGCAGTACCGCGCACCCGTCGTCTGGGTCGTGCTCGACAACGCCTCGCTCGGCTGGTCCAAGTGGATCCAGCGGGCGACCGGGGAGCGCTACATCGCCACGGACTTCGAGGCCCAGCCCGACTTCGTGCGGCTCGCGGAGGCGTACGGCGTCTACGGCGAGCGGGTGGAGGAGCCACGCGCGGTCGCCGGCGCGCTCGAGCGGGCGCGGCAGGCGAACGAGGACGGGGTCCCTGCGGTTCTCTCCTGCGCGATCGACACCTGGGACTATCCGCAGGGGTTCACGGACTTCCACCGCGACGTGTGGGGGCTGACGCTCCCCGCCTGAGGAGGCGCTCCATGGCCTGGATCCAGACCGGCTCGACCATCTGCTTCAAGCCGTACAGCCTCGACGAGGCTCTGTCCGGGCTCGCGGCGGCCGGCTTCGAGAACGTCGAGATCGGCGCCGTCAAGGGCTTCCTCGAGCACCTCGACCCGGACGACCTCGGCCCGGGGACGATCGCCGCGACGCGCAAGCTGCTGGAGGCCAACGGCCTCCGCGTCGTCAGCATGAGCGGCCACGCGCAGCTGCACCTCGAGCTGGGCCACGAACGGCTCCGCCGTGTGCTGCACGCGGGCGCGGAGCTCGGCATCCTCGCGCTCAACACCTTTACGGGCGACGCCGAGACCGAGGCGGAGCGGGCGGCCTTCTTCGAGAACGTCCGGGCGATCGCCGACGAGGCCGAGCAGCTCGGCGTGGTGCTCTGCATCGAAACCGACTCGAACCTGATGCCGACGGCGCAGGCCGGCCGCCGCCTGCTCGAGGAGATCGGCCACCCCTGGATCCGGATCAACTACGACCCGGGGAACGTCGTCTACTACGCGGGCGTCCGGCCGGAGGAGGACATCGTGCACGCGCGCGGGCTGATCGGCCACGTCCATCTGAAGGACAAGCGCGGCGGCAAGGGCATCCTCGACTTCCCGCCGCTCGGCGAGGGCGAGCTCGACATCCCCGCGATGCTCGGCGAGCTCCAGGACTCCGGGTTCTCGGGCCCCGTCAGCATGGAGATCGAGTTCAAGGACTACCAGTTTCCGGACTGGAGCGAGTGCGTGGAGGCGGCGCGCCGCGGCAAGGCCTACTGGGACAGCCTGGGGTATGAGCCGTAGGCTCGACGGAGGCGACAGCCGGCGTAGGCTCGACGGAGCCGGCCATGAGCGTAGGCGACGGCTTCGCCGGCGCCGGAGCGGAAAGAGAGCGGAGGTGCCGGCTTTGCCGGCGCCGGAGCGGATATGAGCACCGTGCTCTTCCGTGGCGCCGTTGTCCGGCCCGACGGGCTGCTCGAGGACGGCGCCGTGCTCTGCGCGGGCGGGAAGATCGCCGCGGCGGGGCCTGATGTGAAGGCGCCGCCCGGCGCGCCCGAGGTCGACGGGGCCTTCGTCGCGCCCGGCTTCGTCGACATCCACGTGCACGGCGGCGACGGCGCCGACTTCATGGACGGAACGCCCGAGGCGGTCCTGACCGCGACTCGGGCGCACGCCCGCCACGGCACGACGACGATCTTCCCCACGACGACCACGGGCTCGCCGGACCAGATCGAAGCGATGCTGGCCGCGTGCGCTTCCGCGCCCTCGGGCTCGGGTGCCCGCGTCGCCGGCGTCCATCTCTACGGGCCCTTCTTCGCGGCGGACAAGCTCGGCTGCCACGGTGCGGAGGGCCGCCGCGACCCGGCGCCCGCCGAGTACGAGCGCTACTTCGAATCCGGCCTTGTCCGGATCGCGACCTGCGCGGCCGAGCTGCCCGGCGCCGAGGCCTACTACGAGGCCGCGGCCGCACGCGGCTGCCTCGTCACCTGCGGTCACTCGAACGCGAGCTGGGGCGAGATGGAGCGCGCCTTCGCAGCCGGCGTCCGCCACGTCGACCACTTCTGGTGCGCGATGAGCTCCGTTCCGAGCGTCGCCGAGCGGCTGGGGACGCCGATGCAGGGCAGCATGGAGCAGTTCGTGCTGCTGCGGGACGAGATGAGCACGGAGGTGATCGCCGACGGGGCACACCTCGCGCCGGAGTTGCTGGAGTTCGCCTTCCGCGTGAAGGGGCCCTCGCGGGTCTGCCTCGTCACCGACTCGAGCCGCGCGCTCGACATGCCTCCGGGCGAGTACCGCTTCGGGCCGGAGGCCGACGGCGAGCCGTTCGAGAGCGACGGCGTCGTCGGGCGGCAGGGAGCCCGGCTGGCGAGCTCGGTCTCCGGGATGGACCGGATGGTGCGGACGATGGTCGGCACGACGAGCGCCTCGCTTCCCGAGGCGGTGCGGATGGCGAGCCTGACGCCTGCCGAGCTGGCCGGAATCGCGGGCGAGGTCGGCAGCCTCGAGCCCGGCAAGCGGGCCGACGTGCTTGTGCTGAGCCGGGAGCTCGAGGTGGAGCGGGTCTTCCTCGCCGGCGAGGAGCTCAGCCTCGAGCCCGAACGACTCCGCTGAGAATCTCGAACACCGGGGCCCCGCGAGCGCGTGCGAACGCGCGGGCGGGTTATGCTCACGCTCACCGACGGAGGAGGCGTGGTGCACATCGCTGTGACCGTCAACAGGGAGCGGCGAGAGGCGGAGGTCGAGCCACGGCAGCTGCTTGTCTACTTCCTGCGCGAGCAGCTGGGCCTGACGGGGACGAACGTGGGCTGCGACACCTCCTCGTGCGGCGCGTGCACGGTGCTCCTCGACGGCGAGTCGGTCAAGTCGTGCACGGTGCTCGCCGTCCAGGCCGACGGGCACGACGTGACAACGATCGAGGGCCTGGCCGACGGCGACTCGCTCCATCCCGTCCAGCAGGCCTTCCACGAGCAGCACGCACTCCAGTGCGGGTACTGCACTCCGGGGATGGTCATGGCCGTCGTCTCCTTCCTGCGGGAGAACCCGAGCCCGACCGAGGAAGAGGTGCGCCTGGGCCTCGAGGGCAACCTCTGCCGCTGCACCGGGTACCACAACATCGTCAAGGCCGTGCTCGCGGCCGCGGAGGCCCAGCGATGACCTCGGTTGGACAGTCCGTCCTGCGCAAGGAGGACGCGAGGCTTCTCACCGGCCAGGGCCGCTACGTCGACAACCTGGGCGCTGCCGGGATGGTCTGGGCGTACATCGTGCGCAGCCCGTATGCGCACGCGAGGATCGTCGGCGTCGACGTCTCGAAGGCGCGCGAGGCGGACGGGGTCGTCGCCGCCTTCACCGGCGGCGAGATCGAGGACGCGTGGCCGGGTGGCTTGCCCTGCTTCTGGCCGGTGTCGGACGACATCAAGCTCGTCAAGCATCTTCCGCTCGCGACCGACCGGGTGCGCTTCGTCGGCGACGGCGTCGCGGTCGTCGTGGCCGAGAGCCGGGCCGCGGCGAAGGACGCAGCGGAGCTCGTCGAGGTCGAATACGAGCCGCTGCCGGCGGTCACGGACGTCGCGGAGGCACCCGCCGACGGAGCCCCGCAGATCCATGACGACGCACCCGGCAACGTGGCGTACACGTGGTCGCTCGTCACCGGCGACGTCGACAAGGTGTTCGGTGACGCCGAGGTGACCGTCAAGGAGCGCTACCGCCAGCAGCGGCTGATCCCCGCCGCCATGGAGCCGAGGGGGACGCTCTGCGAGGTGAGCGCGGCCGGTGATATCACCGTCACGACCTCCACGCAGGGCCCGCACATCTTGCGTACGGCCTTCACGCTCGTGCTCGGCATTCCCGAGGCGAAGGTCCGCGTGATCGCTCCGGACGTCGGCGGCGCCTTCGGCTCGAAGCTCGACGTCTACGCCGAGGACGTCATTGCGATCACGCTGGCCAGGAAGCTCGGCCGGCCCGTCAAGTGGATCGAGGAGCGCTCCGAGGCCTGCGTCGCGACGATCCACGGGCGCGACATGATTCAGGAGATCGAGCTGGCGGCGACGGCCGACGGCAAGATCACCGGCGTCCGCACGCTCCTGACGGCGTCGATGGGCGCCTATCTCCAGGCCGTCACACCGGGCGTCCCGCTGCTCGGGGCCTGGCTCTACGCCGGCTGCTACGACGTCGACGCGTACGACTTCCACTGCACCGGCGTCTTCACGAACACGACGCCGACCGACGCCTACCGCGGCGCCGGCCGTCCGGAGGCCACGTACGCCATCGAGCGTGCGATCGAGGCGCTCGCCCGCAAGGTCGGCAGGAGCCCCGTCGAGATCCGGCGGCTGAACTTCATCGACTCGTTCCCCGCCGACATAGCCTCAGGCCTGCAGATCGATTCCGGCGACTACCACGCATCGCTCGACAAGGCCCTCGAGGTGCTCGACTACGACGCGGTGCTCGCCGAGCAGCAGAAGCGCCGCGACGCGAAGGACACAAAGCAGCTCGGGATCGGCTTCTCGACCTACGTCGAGATGTGCGGGCTCGCCCCGTCGCGGATCCTCGGGGCGCTGCGCTACGGCGCCGGCGGCTGGGAGTCGCTCTCAGTGCGCGTGCTGCCGACCGGGACCGTGCAGGTGATGTCGGGCACGACGCCGCACGGCCAGGGGCACGCGACGACGTTCAGCCAGATCGTCGCCGACCGACTCGGCGTCGACGTCGGGGACGTCGAGTTCCTCTCCGGCGACACCGCCGTCGTTCCGACCGGCATGGACACGTACGGCAGCCGCAGCCTTCCCGTCGGGGGTGTGGCGCTCTATTACGCGAGCGAGAAGGTCGTCGAGAAGGCGCGCAAGATCGCGGCCCACCTGCTCGAGGCGTCCGAGGATGACCTCGATTTCGAGGCCGGCCGCTTCTCGGTCAAGGGCAGTCCCGACCGGGGGATGACCATTCAGGAGACGGCCTTCGCCGCGTGGGCCGCCCACAACCTGCCCGAGGGCCTCGAGCCGGGCCTCGAGGCGACATTCGTCTACGACCCGCCCAACTTCTCTTGGCCGGCCGGCTGCCACATCGCGGTCGTCGAGGTCGACACCGAGACCGGCGACGCGCGTCTGCACCGCTACGTCGCGATCGACGACGTCGGCAACGTGATCAACCCGATGATCGTCGACGGCCAGGTCCACGGCGGCATCGTCCAGGGCATTGCGCAGGCGCTCTGGGAGGAGGCCGTCTACGACGAGAGCGGCAACCTCGTCACCGGCTCGCTGCTCAACTACCTCGTGCCGAGCGCGGCGGAGCTCCCGTCCTTCGAGCTCGACCGGACGGTGTCGCCGAGCCCGACCAACCCGCTTGGGGTCAAGGGCGTAGGGGAGACGGGCGCGATCGCCTCGACACCGGCTGTCGTCAACGCGGTCGTCGACGCGCTCTCGCCGTACGGAGTGACAGACATCGACATGCCGACGACCCCCGAGCGTGTCTGGCGCGCGATCGAAGCGGGGCGTGGATGATCCCCAGCCCCTTCGAGTACGAGCTCGCGGACTCAGTCGAGCAGGCGGTCGAGCTGCTCGGCTCCCGCGAGGGGGCGAAGGTGCTTGCCGGCGGCCACTCGCTGCTGCCCATGATGCGGCTACGCATCGCGCGGCCGTCGCTGCTCGTCGACGTCGGCCGCCTGCATGACCTGTCGTATGTCCGCGAGGACGGCGATCGGCTGCTGATCGGCGCGCTGACCCGTTACCACGATCTTGCGAACGATCCGGTGCTGCAAGAGCGCTGCGGGATCGTGGCGCATACGGCGTCGCTGATCGGTGACCCGCAGGTCCGGCACCGCGGGACGATCGGCGGCTCGATCGCTCACGGCGACCCCGCGTCCGACATGCCGGCAGTGTTGCTCGCGCTCGAGGCAGAGCTTGTGGTGCGCGGTCCCGGCGAAGAGCGGACGGTGGCCGCCGGCGATTTCTTCCGCGGGGTCTTCGACACCGCACTCGGACCACAGGACGTGCTCACGGAGATTCGCCTGCCGGCGCTCGCGGGCGGCTGGTCGTACCTCAAGTTCCACCGCCGCTCCCAGGACTGGGCGACCGTCGGGGTCGCGGCCGTCCGCGCCGACGGGGGAGCACGCGTGACACTGACGAACATGGGTGCGACGCCGCTGCGCGCCGCGGCAGTCGAGCAGGCGCTGGCCGATGGGGCCGACCCGGCTGCGGCTGCCGAACGCGCGGCCGAGGGCACGAGCCCGTCGAGCGACACGCAGGGGAGTGCCGAGTATCGGCGCTACCTCGTCACCGTCCTTGTCCGCCGGGCGTTGGAGGAAGCGCTGAGCTAGCCCTCAGGCAGCGCGTCGCAGGCGAGAAGCTCAGCCTCGAGCCCGAACGACTCCGCTGAGGACATCGAACATCCGACCCCGCGAGCGCGTGTAGTAGAGCCGGTAGCGACCGTCAGAGAGCAGGAGCAACGTGGGGTCGAAGTCGGACGCAGCCGGGTCCTCGAAGAGCGGTTTCCGCTCGACCCTCCAGCGCAGCCCGTCCTGTGACTCGGCGAGGTGGATGCGCTGCCGGCGACCCTTCTCGATCGTCGAGACGGCCATCAGCCACGCGCCCGACGGCAGCCGGACGACGGCCGGGTCGACGTAGGGCGCGGGTAGCCGGACACCCGGCTCCAGGTGGAAGGTCAGTCCCCGGGTCGAGCGCGCGCTGACGATCCGCGAGCTGCCGTCGAGCCCCCGGTCGTTGTGGTAGAGGCGCCACGTGCCGTCCGGGAGTGGGACGACCTCCATCACTCCGAACCCGATGTCGCCGAAGCGGACGCCGTCGTCGAGGAACCAGATGTATCCGTCCCTCGAGCTCGCGCTGCGGAGCTGCGAGGGGCGGATCGGAAGGTCGGACGGCGTCGCGTAGTACATCCGCAGGCGGCCGTCGGGAAGACGGACGACCGTCGCGTGCGCGCCGAACGGCATCCGTCCCCGCATCTGCTTGAACGACAGCCCATCCCTCGACCGCCAGGCCTCGATCCCGGTCGGCGAATTCGCGTAGACGACGACCGAGCCGTCGGGCCGCTCGAATGCCTCGGCCGAGACGGCGTTGTCGATCCTGACGCCGGCGTCCCGGGTGAAGTGCCAGCGCGTGCTGCTCCCGCCACAGCCGGCCGCCAGCAGTACGAGGCCGGCCGCGAGGAGGGCCAGCCGCATGGTCAAGGGATCGCGGTCACGGAGCCGCCGTCGACCTGGATCGCCGCGCCGGTCACGTACGAGGCGGCAGGCGAGAGCAGGAAAGCTGCGACGCGGGCGAGCTCCGCCGGCTCGCCGTAGCGCCCCAGCGGGATCGCAGCGGCGCTGCGCTCGCGCTGCTCCTCGATCGAGATCCCGGCCGCCTCCGCGCGCCTGCCGTCGAGGGTGCGGACGCGGTCGGTGTCGAAGCGGCCGGGCGCGATGCTGTTCACGCGAATCGCGGGCGCGAGCTCACGCGCCAGGCACTTGACGAGCGCAGCCACTCCCGGGCGCAGCACGTTCGACGAGTCGAGCTGCGGGATCGGCTGGCGCACGGAGGACGAGGTCAGGAAGAGGATCGACCCGCCTTCCTCGGCGAGCAGGGGTACGGCGTGTCGCAGGAGGTTGAGGGGACCGCGGACGAGCAGATCGAAGGCCTCGAGCCACTCGTCGTCGCTCAGATCGAGAGCGTTGCCGGACGGCGGGCCGCCGCCGTTGACGAGTATGCCGTCGAGGCCGCCGACCAGCGCGGGCGCGAGGCCGACGACGCGCGCTGCGTCCTCCGGGTCGCTGAGATCGGCCGCGCAGAGGGCGGCGTTGTCCCCGAGCTCCTGCGACACCTGATCGAGCGCCTCGACGTCCCGCGAGACCAGGAGCACACGCGCGCCTTCGGCGACGAGCTCGCGCGCAACCGCCAGCCCGAGCCCTCGGCTGGCGCCGCCGACGACGAACGCCTTGTCTTCGAGGCCGAGGTTCACGCGCGCGCTCCAGCCAGCGCGGACTCGACACGGGCCTCGAACGCGTCGATCGCCTGCTTGCCGTCGAGCGCGCCCAGCTCCAGGTCGTAGACGCGCCCCTCGCCCGGGCCCAGCTCGATCAGCTCCCCGCGGGCGCGCGCGTCGAGCCGGCCGGCGGTGCGGTTCGTGCTCGGCTCGATGCCGACGACGTATGTCCCTTCGGCGAGCATCCGCCAGACGAAGTGGTGAGGAAGCTGGTCGCGCCGGAAGACCTCGTAGGCCCCCAACCCGAGCTCACGGTTGACGATCGCCACGGGCACCGAGCCGTCCGGCTCGGCGGCCAGCTCGTGCTCGAAGACCTGCTCGACGAAGCCGTCGCTCGGCGCGAGGAAGACGCCGTAGCCGTCCGCGGAATAGTCGCCGCGTGGCTCGACGGCGGTGGCCGGAGCAAGGAGCTCCGAGCCCTCGTCGACGACGGGGAAGCCGACGTTCACGTGGTAGAGGTACATGTGCGGCGTCGGGTCGTGGCCGACGTTCTCGACCTCGTCATGGATGCGGAGGAATGACTCCCCGACGCGCGCCTCGATGCGGCGCCGAAGCAGCAACTGCTCGCCGAAGACGGCCGCCTGCAGCACCTCGCCCTCTGCGAAGAGCACGCACTCGTCGCCCTCCCAGCGCTCGCCGTAGCCGACGAGCCGCGCAGGACGGTTGGAGACGCGGCCGTGCAGGCCGAAGCGTTCGGTCTGCTTCGGCGGGTAGTGGTACTGCTCGGCGGTGTCCTCCGCCATGAACAGGGTGTGGTCGAGGCCGCAGGTCGTCAGCAGACCGCCGCCGAAGCTGCGGAGGAAGCCCAGGCCCTCGGGCTCGTAGAACCACGGCCCTGCGAAACCGACCGCCGATTGCCAGCCGAGGGCGCGGCCGGCGTGCTCGCAGCGGCCGATATCGAAGGCTCGATCGACGATGACATCGAATGCGAACCCGGTCCCGGTTCGAAACTCGAGCACCCGAACGCCCCGCTCCGCCCCATCCCCGAGCGTCATCAGCCGAACACCGGCAACCTGGTCGAGCCGGCCGACCCGCCGCATCAGCTCGCGCCGCGTCTGGTCCTGTCCGTAGAGCCGCACTAGTGCATCGCCCAGCCGCCGTCGACGACGATCGTCTGGCCGGTGATGAAGGCGGCCGCGTCGCTCCCCAGGAACACGACGGCGTTACCGATGTCCGCCGGTGTCCCACGCCGCTTGAGGCTCTGCTGCTCGAGGATCCACTTGGTGTACTGCTCCGGGTTCGGGTGGATCTTCTCCGCGTCGGTCGGGAAGGCGCCCGGGGCGATCGCGTTGACGGTAATCCCGTCGGGCCCGACCTCCCTGGCGAGCGCGCGCGTGAACGCGACCACGCCGCCCTTCGAGCTGACGTAGGCGAGGAGGTTCGCCAAGCCGATCATGTACGTGATCGAGCTGAAGTTCACGATCCGGCCGTAGCCGCGCGCCACCATCGAATCCCTGCAGGCGCGGGCGCACAGGAAGTACCCCTTGAGGTTGACCGCGAGCACGGAGTCCCATTCCTCCTCCGTGATCTCCGTCCAGGGGCGGAGCGGATAGATCGCCGCGTTGTTGACGAGGATGTCGATGCCACCGAACTCGCTGACAACCCGCTCGGCCATCGCCTCGACCGACGCGCGGTCAGCGACGTCGGCCGCCACGCCCAGCGCACGCCCGCCCGCCGCCCGCACCTTGTCGACGACCTCCGCGAGCGTCTGCTCGTTCTGCTCGACGCAGGCGACGGCGGCCCCTGCGGCGGCGAGCGAGAGGCACTCCCCCTGGCCGAGGCCGCCGCCCGCCCCGGTGACGACGGCGACGCGCCCGTCGAGGCTGAAGCTCAAGTCCTCGCCGCCTCGGGGAGCACCTCGTGCGGCGAGACAGCGCGCCCCTCCTCGGCGGAGCGGTAGGCGGCCTCGACGAGCGCCATCGTGCCGAGCGTCGTCCGGCCCGAGATCTCCGGCTCGGAATCCTCCTGGATCGCCCGCATCAGCTGTCCCATCGTGCCCTTGAAAGCCTGCGGGAACCAGCGCTCGTCCCAGCGCGGCCGCTCCCACTCGCCCTCCATCGCCCGCGTCGTCCACTCGATCGTGCTCGGGCTGCCCTCGGGATAGTCGGGCCAGCCGATCGTGCCCTTGGCCACGCCCTCCGTGCCCTCCACGCGCCACTCGATCCGGTGGTCGACCCACGTGAAGCAGTTGTCGATCGAAACGGCGCGCAGGCCGTCGCCGTACTCGAGGATGTAGAAGGCCAGCCCATCGCCGTGTGGGAAGTCGTGACTCGGGTCGGGCCGTACGGACGCCACGATCCGATCGGGATCTCCGAACAGGAAGCGGAACGCGTCGAGGTGATGGATCGACATGTTCAGCAGCGCGATCCGCCCGTAGGGCTTGATGAACTCCTGCCAGTGCGGCCGGGCGTTCATCACGATCTCGGCGACGACCGGCTCGCCCAGCTCGCTGCGGTCGAGCAGTGCCTTCAGCGCCCGCATCGACTGGTCGTAGCGCATGTTGTGATTGACCCCGAACTTCACGCCCGCCGCGTCGGTGACGCGCACCATCTCGAGCGCCTCGTCGAGGGTGAACGCCACCGGCTTCTGGGCGAGGATCCCCTTCACGTGGGGACGCTTCGCCGCCTCGCGGACGATCTCGAGCTGCTGGTCCGGCGGGTACGCGATGTCGACGATCTCGACCTTCGGATCGTCGAGCAGCTCCTGCCACGTCGAGTAGACCGCCGGGATCTCCCACTGCTTCGCCGCCGTCTTCGCGTGCTCCGGCGTGCGCGAGGCGATCGCGACCGGGTTGAACCCGGCCTCGCGGTAGGCGGCGAGATGGACGTCGCGCATGATGAAGCCGGCACCGATGCAGCCGATGCCGTAGTCGGTCTTCGGCGGCAGGTTCGGGCCGGTATCGAGCTCGGTCGCCATCTGGGTTCTAGGCGCGGGCCGGCGAGCGAACGCCGAGCTCGTCCATGATCCTCGCAGTGCCGTCGTAGGCCTCCTGCGTCCACTCGACGATCTTGTCCGGGTCAGGCGAGTACTCGAGCTCGATGGAGACGGTGCCGTCGTAGCCCGTGTCGATGATCGCCTGCAGGTACTCCTTGATCGGTGTGACGCCGCGGCCGGCGGGCAGGTCGCCGTGCACCTTGCCGTCGCAGTCCGACAGGTGGATGTGTCCGATCAGGCCCTTCAGCTTCGCCACGTCCTCGAACGACGCTTTCGAGAGGTGCAGGTGCGAGATGTCGGCGTTCGCACGTACCGCGGGGTGGTCGATCTCGCGCACGAACCGCACGAGCTCGTCGATGTCCTTCAGCAGCGCCTGGTCGAACGGCTCCAGCTCGAGCACGATCTCGAGGCCCTTCGACTGCGCGTACTCGCCTGCCTCCTTGACCATCTCCTTCGACATGTCCCAGATCGCTGCGTTCGGGAAGACCTCGCCGTCCCAGTAGTACTCGCCGACGACGAGCAGCACGTTGCGCGCACCGAGATAGGCGCCCTGGTCGACGTAGGCCTTGATCCGGTCGAGCGTGAAGCGCCGCACCGAGGGATTGAAGTCGACGATCCCGAACGCGACGCAGACGACGGACCGGATCGGCAGGCCGACCTCGTCGGCGGTCTCCTTGATCAGGCGGCGCGTGTCGTCGTCGATGTCGAGCGGGTCCTCGAAGATGTCGTAGGTGTCGAAACCGATCTCCCTGGCCGTGCGGATGCCCTCTTCGAGGCCGATCTTGGTGTCGAACCACGTGGAGCTGATCATCCCGAGCTCGAGCTGCTGTGCCATGCCTCCTCCTTTGAGTCGCCGGAACCGTTACAGAAAGCTCGCGGTAGGAACAGCGGTCGCGGGGCCGGGTGCGCCGTAGGCGAGGTAGCCGCCGTCGACGACCAGCGTCTGGCCGGTGACATAACGGGCCGCGGGTGAGGCGAGAAAGACAACCGTGTCGGCGATCTCCGCGGGCGACGCGACCCGGCCGACCGGCGTCCGGTCGGCCAGCTCGTCGGCCGCGAGCAACCCGGCCTCCAGCGCCTGTTCGACCATCGGCGTGCCGACGTAGCCGGGTGCCACCGCGTTGACGCGCACGCCCCGGGCGGCCCACTCGACGGCGAGCACCCGGGTCAGCGCGACGACGCCCGCCTTCGTCGCACAGTACGCCGCGCGCCCCGGCATCCCGACGAACGCCGAGATCGACGCCACGTTGACGATCGAGCCGCGGCCGGCGGCGAGCATCCGCACGCCGACGGCCTGGGCGCAGCGGAATGCTCCCGTCAGGTTGATGTCGACGACCTCCTGCCAGCGCTCCTCGGGCAGCGTCTCGGACGGGCCGATCCGGTTGATGCCCGCGTTCGCGACCAGGATCGTCGGCTCGCCGAGGCGCTCGGCGATCTCCGCCAGCGCGCGGTCGACCGAGCCACGGTCGGTCACGTCGAGCTCGTACGCCACCCCGCTAGGGCCGGCTCCACGGGACAGGTCCGTTCGGGCCACGCGCGCGCCCTCAGCCTCGAGCGCGTCCGCGATCGCCGCGCCCAGGCCTTGCGCGGCGCCCGTCACCACCGCGACCTCACCGGCCAGCGTCACGCGACCGGCTCCTTCCCCTGCTCGCGGACGATCGCGCGCAGCGTCGAGGCGAGCTCGTTCGGCATCGAGGTGAACGGGCCGAGCTCGGCGTTCGCGCGCGCGAGCAGGTCGCGCAGCGGGACGTCGCCCCCCGCGGCGACCGCACGCCGCGCACGGTCGACAAAGGTGAGGCTGTCGGCCAGGAAGCGGCCCACCTCGACGCCCTCGATCACGTCGTAGTGCGCCGTCAGCAGCCGCTCGGGCGCGAGGCTCTGCAGCAGCCGCACCGAGCTCTCGTAGCCGGCGATATCGACGATCGGCGGCGGGTGGATGACGGTGCCGTCGGTGTCCAGCAGCCCGTTCGCCATCACCGCGTCCATGACGATCGCCGTGCGCGAGCTCGGCTCCCAGATTCCGACGTGGCCGGGCGAGTGGCCCGGCAGCGGCAGGATCTCGACGGCGAGGTGCACGCCGAGCCTGAAGACCTCGCCGCCGCGAAGCCGCAGATCGATCGGGACGTCCGGCCCCATCGCGTCGCGCAGCCACGCGAACGTCTCCTCGGGGTAGCCGATCCCGTAGGCCTCGTACCAGCCGTAGCGCTCCCGCAGAATCAGCTCCGAGTCCTCGATCCACGGCACGTCCGCCTCGTGCGCGCAGAAGATCGCGTCCGGCGCCGCTTCGCGGATCGCCGCGTTGCCGCCGAAGTGATCGACGTCCGCGTGGCTGATCAGCACGAAGTCGGGTCGCAGCCCGTCCAGCGCCGGCAGGATCACATCGGCCGGCGTCTCCTTAACTCCCGTGTCGACGAGCAGCGACCGGTGATCCTGGAGCAGGTACTGCGAGAACGGCCGGGGCCCGAGGACCGACTCGATCCGGGTGATCCCCGGCGCGACCTCGATGGAGTGCCAGTTCACGCGGGAACGCGGGTCGCACCGGCCAGAAACGGACGGGCGGCCTCGAGCAACGCCTCGGGTTTCTCCCACGTCACGATATGACCGCAATCGGGGATCTCGACGAAGACGCCTCTTGGAATCCGTTCCGCATTGCGCCGGTTCAGGTCCGGTGGCGCGACGCCGTCTAGGTCTCCTGCGACCAGCAGCACGGGCGCCGCAATCCGCGAGAGGTGGTCGCCGATGTCGAGGTCTGCGATCGTGCGGCACGTCGCCGCGTAGCCGGCTGGATCCGCGCTTGCGAGCACCTGCACGTACGCCCGGAACTCGTCGGGCCGATCCTCGCGGAACGATGGCGCCGTTCCGTTCGTCGCCACCGTCTCGGCCACGGCGCCCATGCCCTCGCGTTCGACCGTCTCGGCCCGCGCCCGCATTCCCTCGCGGTTCTGCTCGGGCAGCTCGGTCGGTGCTCCGACGGCGACCACCGCCAAGACGCCGTCCGGGTGCTGCGCCGCGTACTCGAGCACGATCGAGCCGCCGAACGAGTGGCCGACGAGAGCCGCCGGGACGAGCTCGAGCCGCTCGACGAGCCGGCGCAGGTCGTCGACGAAGTCCTGGAGCGAGTACGGCCCCGGCGGCTTCGGGCTCTCGCCCGCCCCGCGCAGGTCGAGGACGACGACCCGGAAGTCCCGCGCGAGCTCTTCCGCCTGGTACTTCCAGACCGCCGCCCCGGTGCCGCCGAGCCCGTGCACGAGCAAGACCACCGGCCCTGCACCTTGCTCTTCGTAGTGGAGCTCGCTCAGTGCTGTACCTCTGCGGCCGAGGGCATCGGGTCGACGCCCGACTTTGCGCGCTGGATCAACTCGATCGCCATCGTGAAGTCCGCCAGCGGTTGCAGCTCCTGCGCCAGCCCCAGCGTGTTCACCATCACCTTGCCGTCCTTCATCACCATCGCCAGCTTCGAGCGATCCTGGAGGATGGCAATGTCCTCGAGCGGGTCGCCGTCGACGATCACCAGGTCGGCGAACTTGCCGGGCTCGATCGTCCCGGTCTCGTCTTCCGTCCGCATCAGTTGCGAGCCGTGCTTCGTCGCGGCGACGATCGCCTCCATCGGCGAAAAGCCCATGTCGGTGACCATCAGCTCGATGTCCTTCGCGTACTCGCCGTGCGGGCACCAGACGAAGCCGTAGTCGCCGCCCGGGATGACGCGGACGCCGGCCTCACGCAGCTTGTTCATCGCGGCGCAGCCGCGCTCCCACTCGTCCTGGTAGCCCGACGCGTCGAGCATCTCCTGTGAGATCCCGCAGGCCAGGCCGTTCGTGAGGATGCCCCAGTGGTAGCCGAGGCCGGGCACGACGAAGATCCGGTCCTTCTGCTCGGCGATCATCTCGATCGCCTCGTCGTCGGCGTAGGTCGCGTGCTCGATCACGTCGATCCCCGCCTCGACGCAGAGCTTGACGCCGTCGTTGCCGCGCACGTGCGCCGCGGTCTGCCGGTTGCGCGTGTGCGCTTCCCGGACGAGCGCCTGGATCTCCTCCAGGGAGTACATCGTCTCCTCCGGCGGAATCCCCGGCCGGCCGCGCAGCAGGCCCTCGCCGGTCACGTACATCTTGATGACGTCACAGCCCTCCCGGATGTTCTGGCGGACGGCCTTGCGCACCTCCTCGACTCCGTCGGCGAAGATCGCGAGGCCCTCCATCTCGAGGCGCCAGAACGACGGGTTCCAGTCGAGCATCCCCGAGGTCGCGCAGATGTCGCGCCCGGAGGCGGCCATCCGCGGCCCGACGATGACGCCGTCCTGGATCGCGTCGCGGATGGTCACGTCGACGCGGTGGAGCGCCCCGGCGCTGGCCACGGACGTGTAGCCGCAGCGCAGCGCGAGCTCGGCGTTCTTGACGGCGTAGATCGTCGAGAGCTCGGCCGGCAGCTTGAGGTCGAGGTCGGGTAGCTCCCGGACGCCCCAGAACGAGATGTGGAAGTGACCTTCGGTGAGGCCGGGGAGCAGGGCCTTCCCCTCCAGATCGAGCACCCGCTGGTTGCCGTCGGGGTTCTCGCCCCAGTCCGCCGTCCTGCCGACGTGCGTGATCCTGTTGCCCTCGACGCGGACGGCTCCGTCGTCGACGGGCTGGCCGCCGTGGCCGTCGATCAGCCTTGCGTTGAGAAACAGGGTCGGCGCGCCTTCGAGTATCGCGTGCGCCATTCCTACTCACCTCCTGTCGCAATTGACGCCGTCTCGGCTGCGAGAGTCGCTGCGGAGGCGGCGACGATCGGATTCGTGAGCGACCCGATGCCGTCGATCTCGACGGTGACGACATCGCCCGGCTGCAGGTATCCAGAACGGGTGACGTCGTCGCGCTCGTACGGGCGGCCGCCGATCTCCGGATCGCTGGCCCAGGCAGTGCCACCCGGGGTGCCCGTCTCGATCAGCACGCCCGGCTGCAGCGTGTAGAAGTCCGAGAAGAACGAGATCACGGTCGCCACGTCCCAGATCATCTTGTCGGTCGTGTTGTTCTGCCGCAACTCTCCGTTCACGTAGGTGCGCAGGCCGAGCCCCTGCGGGTCCGGAATCTCGTCGCGCGTGACGATCCACGGGCCGATCGGGGCCGAGGTGTCGAAGTTCTTGCCGGGCCCGAGGCGGTACTCGAAACCGCCCTCGGGGTGCGGCACGGCCTGCCGGTCGCGGGCGGTGATGTCGTTCGTGACCGTGTACCCGAAGACGTGCTCCAGCGCCCGCTCGCGCGGGATGTGGCGGCCCGGCTTGCCGATCACGACCCCCAGCTCGACCTCGTAGTCGAGCTTGCTGGTGACCACCGGGTCGAGGATGACCTCCTCGTCCGGCCCGATCACCGCCAGCGGGGTCTTGAGGAAGAACTCGGGGTCGTGCTGCTCGACCGGCGGCTTCTCGTCGCGATGGTCCCAGTAGTTCTGGCCGCTGTTCAGGATCACCGGCGGCACGATCGGCGCCAGCAGGCGAACCTCGTCCAGGGCGTACGACGGGCCGCCGTGCTCGAGGGCCTGCTCGGCGGCCTGCCACGAGCGCTCGAGACCGGCGACGAAGGCGGCCATGCTGGGTGGGATGCGGACGGCGGCGATCTCCGCTGCGCGAGGGTCGCCCTCGACCTCGGCGAGGTACGCGGCGTACGCGGCCTGCAGGTCGACGACGGCCTCGCCCTCGACGGCGCCGAGCGCGCGACGGGGGCCGTGCTGGAAGGTGACGAGCTTCATGCCACCGCCTCCCGCTCGAGCACGCCGAGCCCTGCGAGAGCGTCCTTGAGCGCAGCCCGCTCCCCCTCCGGGAAGTCGGGCAGGGGACGCCGCACCGGGCCGCAGTCGAGCCCGAGCATTTGCAGCGCCTCCTTGGTCGGCGAGACGTAGCCGGGGTCGTACTCGAGGAAGCGGTTCAGCGGCTGGAGCTGCCTGTGCTGCTCGAGCGCCGCGTCGTAGTCTTCCTCCTGGACGAGGTCGTAGAGCCGGACGAGCTGGGCGGGGACGATCGCCGCCGCGGTCGAGAAGATCCCGCGGGCGCCGACGCAGAGCGCAGCGTAGAACTGGCTGTCGATGCCCGTGCAGAGCGAGCGGCCGGAGGGCTCGGCGAGCCGCAGCGCCTCGACGAGCTGCCCGAGGTCGTCGTTCGACTGCTTCAGCCCGACGACGCCGTCGAGCTCCATCAGCGAGGCGATCAGCGCCGGCGAGAGGTTGTTCCCCGTGTAGAGCGGGTTGTTGTAGACGACGACCGGCAGCGCTCCCGAGGCTGCGACGTCGGCGAAGTGCCCGTAGAGCTGCTCGTCGGGGATCCGGAAGTAGAACGGGGGCGTCAGGATCGCCGCGTCGGCGCCCGCAGCGGCGGCATCCTCGCCGAGCGCGATCGCCTCCCAGGTGCTGCAGGCCGCGGTGCCGGCGTAAATGGGCACCGCGCCGGCGGTCTCCGAGACGACGACCTCCGTCACGCGCCGCCGCTCCTCGCGGGAGAGGTGCGGGAACTCGCCCGTCCCGCCCGTCGTCATGATCCCGTGCACGCCGGCGTCGACGACGTGGCGGACGACGCTCCGCAGCGCGGCCTCGTCGATCGAGGCCCCGTCGGGCGTGAACGGAGTCGGAATCGCTGGAATGACGCCGTTTGGTGCAACTGTCATGGGCCTTCTCCTAGGAGTAGTCGAGGAACACGGTCTTCGTCTGCGTGAAGAAGTCGATCGCCGAGCCGAGCTCCTTCGGCCCGAGCGCCGATTCCTTCAGTCCCCCGAAGGGGAGGTGGGCCTCCGCCCCGATCGGCGGCTTGTTGATGTGAACGACGCCGGTGTCGGTCTCGCGCATGAACCGGATCGCCTTCTGCAGGTCGTTCGTGTAGATGGATGAGGAGAGACCGTACCGCGTCGAGACTGCGAGCTCGATCGCCTCCTCGTAATCGCCCACCTCGAGCACCGGCAGCACCGGCCCGAACACCTCCTCGCGCGCGATCGTCATGCTCCCGTCGACCTGCGCGAGCAGAGTCGGCTCGAGGAAGTAGCCCCCGTTGCCGGCTCGGTGCCCGCCCTCGAGCACGACCGCGCCTTCTTCGCGCGCCTGCTCGATCTGGCCCAGCACCTCGTTCAGCGAGCCTTCGTCGACCATGGGGCCGATGTCGGAGTCCTCGCGGTCGCCCGGCCCGACCCGCACGGACCGGGTCGCCTCGCGCAGGCGCTCGGTCAGCTCGCCGGCGATCTCGCGGACGGCGATGATCCGCCGCGGCGCCGTGCAGCGCTGGCCGGTCGTCCCGAAGCCGGCGGCCACCACGCCCGTGGCGGCACGGTCGAGGTCGGCGTCCTCGAGCACGATCACGGCGTTGTGGCCTCCCATCTCGGCCTGCACCTTCTTGCCGAGCGGTGCCGCTTTCGTGTTGATCCCGAGCCCGGTCGCCGTCGAGCCGGTGAACGAGATCGCTTTCACCCGCTCGTCGGTGACGAGCACGTCGCCGACCTCGGCGCCCGAACCGAGCACCAGATTGACCACGCCGTCGGGGATCCCGGCCTCGACCAGCGCCTCCACGAGCGCGACTGCGCAGAGCGGCGTCAGCAGCGCCGGCTTCAGGACGACGGTGTTGCCGCAGACGAGCGCGCTCGCCAGCTTCCAGCCCGGGATGTTGACCGGGAAGTTCCACGGGGTGATCAGGCTGACCACACCGAGCGGCTCCCGCAGCGTGAGCGCCATCACCTCGTCCGCCTCCGCAGGCGCGGTGACGCCCTGGATGGAGCCGCCCTGGTAGCCCATCCAGCCCCAGAACTGAATCGCGCGCGGCATCTCGCCCCTCGACTCGGCGAGCGTCTTGCCCTGCTCGCGCGTGATCAGCTGGGCGATCTCCTCCTGGCGGTCCTCGAGGATCCGCGACGCCCTGATCAGGATCTGGCCCCGCCGCACCGGCGACATCGCGCGCCAGGCGGGGAACGCGTCCCACGCCGCGGCGATCGCGGCCCGCGCGTCCTCCGCGCTCGAGAGCGGGATGCGGGCGAGCACGTCGCTCGGATCGGCCGGGTTGAGGTCGTCCACGGTCCGGTCGCTCGACGCCGGCACCCAGCGTCCGCCGACGAAGTTTTCGAGAATCCGGGTTGCCACCGCCATTCGCGTGCTCCTTCTATGTTCGGGCGTGCCCGACGTTGCCGTTCAGGACCATGCCACCGTCGACCACCAGCTCGTGACCGGTCATGTAGCGCGACGCATCCGAGGCGAGGAAGACGATCGGATCGGCGATCTCGTCCGCGCTCGCTATCCGGCCAAGCGGGATCCGGTGCTCGTAGTTGCGTCGCACCTCCGCTGTATACGCGACCTGGTTCAGCGGCGTGTCGGTAGCCCCGGGCGAGATCGCGTTCACGGTGATCCCGTGCGGTCCGAGCTCGACGGCCAGCGTCTTCGTCAGACCGATGATGCCCCCTTTCGCGGTGACGTAGGCCGAGAGCTCGGCGATCGGCTGGATGTCGACGATCGAGGTCACGTTGACGATCCGGCCGCCGCCGCCCTGGGCGACCATCCGGCGCGCGGCGGCCCGGCACCCGTAGTAGTAACCGTGCAGGTTCGCCGCGAGCAAGCCGTGCCAGTCGTCGTCGCTCAGTTCGAGGAACGCCTTCACCATCAGACGAGCGGCGTTGTTGATCCAGACGTCGATCCCACCCCACGCCTCGACGGCGCGCTCCGCCAACTCCTCGACGTGGGCCGGGTCGCCCGTATCACCCTGGAGCACGATCGCCTCGCCGCCGGCTTCCCGGATCGCACTCGCCGTCTGCTCGGCCTCCGTCGTCGCGCTCTTGTAGTCGAAGGCAATGTTCGCCCCCGCCCGCGCGAGCGCGATCGCCGCCGCGGCGCCGATGCCCTGCGAGGCGCCGGTGACAACCGCCCGCTTGCCACTCAGGTCTGTCACCGGCGGTAGGTGATCTCCTCCCGGCGGCCGCTCTCGTGCGACCGCACGATCGCGTCGCAGATCTCGGCGCAGCGGTAGCCGTCCTCGAATGTCGCCCCGTGCGGTCCGATCTCCGAGTCTTCCTTGATCGCGGTCAGCAGGTGGAGGAGCTCGTGGACGAAGTTGTCCTCCCAGCCGATCATGTGGCCGTGCGGCCACCAGTACTGCCAGTACGGGTGGTACGCCTCCGAGACGAGCACGGTGCGGAAGCCCTGCGCGTGCTCACCGGGCTTCGAGTTCCCCATGTTGACCTCGAGCTCGTTCGCGCGCTCGGCGTCGAAGACGATCGTCCCCTTCGAGCCGTTGATCTCCCAGCCCATCTGGTTCTTGCGGCCGAGAGCGAACCGGGTCGCCTCGTAGGTTCCGATCGCGCCGTTCTCGAACTCGACCGTCGCCTCGAAAGCGTCGTCGACGTCGACGGTGCCGCCGGGCCGCTCCTTGATGAACGTCCGCAGAACGCCGTTTACCGCGCTGGGCTCGCCGGCGAGGTAGCGCGACTGGTCGATCACGTGCGCGCCGAGGTCGCCGAGGGCGCCGGAACCGGCGATGTCCTTGTCGAGCCGCCAGACCTTCGGGAACTCCGGATCCATGATCCACTCCTGGTGGTAACGGCCGCGGAAGTGGTAGATCTCGCCGAGCTCGCCCGCGTCGATCATCTCCCTGGCGAGCCGGATCGCCGGGTAGAAGCGGTAGTTGAACGCGGTCATGTGCTTGACGCCCGTGTCCGCGACCGCCTTCCAGATCTCGTAGCTCTCGTCGGCGGTGCGGCCGAGCGGCTTTTCACAGATCACGTGCTTACCCGCCCGCGCGGCCGCTATCGTCGGCTCGGCGTGCGTGTCGTTGGGACCGCCGTTGTCGAAGACCTGCACCTCCGGGTCGTCGACGACGTCCTCCCAGCGCGTCGAGTACTTCTCGTAGCCGTAGCGGCGGGCCGCCTCCCGGACAGCATCCTCCGTCCGTCCGCTGATCGCCACCAGCCGCGGGATGTACGGCGGCGGCCACGTCATGTACGCGATCTTCTTCAGCGCGTTCGAATGAGCCTTGCCCATGAAGGAGTAGCCGAGCATGCCGATCCCGATCGGCGGGATCTCCTCGGCGGCCTCCGCCTGGCCCATCGTCACGAAGCCGACCTGCGCCTCCTCCGTCATGCGAGCCACCACGCGGTCGAGTCGGGCCCGAGCGGCCTCTTGATGATCAGCGGCTTCAGGAACTGGATGCACTGCTCGCAGCCGTCCTCCTCCGACATGACCGGGTCCTCGTGCTCGAACGAGAGCACGTAGTCGTAGCCCACCTCGAGCAGCGCAGTCATCACACGCTTCCACTCGACGTCGCCCCAGCCGGGAACCCGGTAGCGGGCGGCACGGTCGGGCCGCTGCCACGAGCCGGTCCCCGTCACGCCGTCGATGTGCAGGATGTCCTTCTGGAGCTCCCAGTCCTTCGCGTGGGCATGGAAGATCCGCTTGCCGAATTTCTTGATGAAGACGACGGGGTCGATCATCTGCCAGATCAGGTGGCTCGGATCGAAGTTGAAGCCCCAGTCGTCGCGGTCGAGCCGCTTGATCGCCTCTTCGGCCGTGTAGACGTTGTAGGCAATCTCGGTCGGATGCACTTCGTGCGCAAACCGCACGCCCAGCTTCTTGAACTCGTCGAGGATCGGGCTCCAGCGCTCGACGAACAGCTCCCAGCCCTCTTCGTAGATCGCCAGCCGCTGCGGCGGCCAGATGTACCAGCTCTCCCACACCGTCGAGCCGAAGAAGCCGTTGACGACGGGGACCTCGAGCTCGCTCGCGACCTGCGCGGTCTTGATGATGTGCTCCGTCCCGAGCTTGACCATCTCCTCCTTGTCGGAGGTGCCGGCCCACTCGTCGAGGCTCGCATCGTTGAAAGGGAGCACCATCTGCGAGAAGAGGTGGTTCGAGAGACCGGAGATCTCGATCCCGCGCTCGGCGAGCATTTTCTTGATCCCCTTCGCGTACGCGGGGTCGTCGGCCGCGCGGTCGGTGTCGAAGTGGTTGGAGCCCCGCCACGCGGCGAGCTCGACCATCTCGTAGCCGAGCCCGGCTGCGTAGTCGGCAACCTCCTCGAGCGGCTTGTCGTTGAACAGCACCGTGAACAGCCCGATCTTCATCCTGTGCCCTCCTCCTGCCGGTTTGGACGGATCATCCCAAGCGGGGATCGAATACGTACTTGATCGCGCGTCCCTCGCGCAGGTCGGCGAAGACGCGCTCCCAGTCCTCGAGCGGCACGACCTCGCTGAGGAGCGGCTCGAGCTCGACGCGGCGATCCTCGATGAAGGCGAGCGAGCGGCGCCACGAGCGCGCGGTCGAGGCGAAGCCCGAGGTGAGGACGAGCTCCTTCTGGAAAACGGCGTCGAGCGGGATCGTGACCGGCTTCCCGAAGACGCCGATCTGGACGTAGCGGCCGCCCCTGCGCGCGCCCCGCAGGCAGACCGTCGCGCCGCCGGCGCTGCCCGAGCATTCGATGACGACGTGGAAGCGCTGCTCCGCGTCGAGCTCGTCGGCGAATGCGGTTTCGAAGCCGAGACCGCTCGCGGCGTCTAGCCGGATCTCGTCGCGCGGGAGCCCGGTGACGAGCACTTGCCCGCCGAGCGCCCTCGCCACCTGCGCGGCGAGCAGGCCGACGGGTCCGGGGCCGGTGACGAGCACCTCGTCCCCCGGAAAGACGGTGGTCGGGTCGCAGAGGCAGTGGCAGACGCAGGCGAGCGGCTCGGCGAGCGTCGCCGCGTGCTCGTCGAGCCAGTCGGGAATCCGGTGCAGGCTGCTCACCGGCACCACCACCTCCGGCGCGAAGCCGCCGTCGACGAACGAGCCGATCGAGCACCGGTCGGGACAGAGGTTCGCGCGGCCGTCGCGACACCACTCGCAAACACCACAGGTCGAGAAGTAGGTCTCGCAGACGACCCGCGCGCCGAGCCATTCCTGGTCGACATCCGGGCCCACGTGCTGTACGACGCCTGAGATCTCGTGCCCCATCGTCACCGGCGCCCGGCTGGGGAACTCGTCGTCGGCGATGTGCAGATCCGTGCCGCAGACCCCGGCGCCGGAGACCGCGACCACCGCCTCCCCCGCCTGCGGCACCCGCCGCTCGCGCTCGGCGAGGGCGACGTTGCCGGGCCCCGGGGCCAGTTTCGTGAGGCCTCTCACGCGCGCGCCTCGACGTCGATCGCACCGAGTAGATCGCCGAGCGCAGCCAGACTGTGCTCGTCGATCGCCGCCGCGGGTTGGCGCACGACAGACGTCGCGATCGCGCCACGCCGCCGCAGGATTTCCTTCCGGAGGCCCAGACCCACTACGGGCTGTGCCTCGAAGAGCAGCAGCGGCAGAGCCGACTCGTAGATGCGACGTGCGCGCTCGGGCTCGCCGGCCTGGTGGGCCGCGACGATCTCGACGAGCACGTGCGGCAGCGCGAAGCCCGTCATCGTCCCGGCCGAGCCCGCTTCGAGCTCGTGCAGGAGCGCCGTACCGCCGAGGCCGCCGAACACCAAGAGGGACGGCGCGGCTGCGCGCAGGGCGGCCGTCTTGGCCGGCGTCGGGGGATCCTCGAGCTTCACGACCGAGCCCGGCGGCAGCTCGGCGACCAGCGCGGCCAGGAAGTCGACCGGCAGGCGCACGCCGCCGACCGAGGGCAGATCCTGGACGACGACCGGGACCCCGACCCGCTCGCCGATGCGCCTGTAGTGGTCGCGCAGCGCCGGCCCCGCGACGCTCTCGGCAGGAGGAGCGACCATCACCGCGCCGGCGCCTGCCCGCGCCGCGGCCAGCCCGCGATCCACCGCGAGCGCGGTTGAGGGAGCCGAGACACCGATCGTCACCTGCACGCGACCGTCGGCCTGGTCGAGCACGGCCATCTGCACGCGCGCCCGCTCGGCGTCCGAGAGCTTGTCGGCCTCTCCGAGCACGCCCAGCGCGAGCACGCCGGCCACGCCTGCTGCGACGTAGTAGTCGACGAGCGTGCGGATGCTCCCCTCGTCGAGCGACTCGTCCGCGGCGAACGGCGTAACCAGAACGCTGTGGACGCCGGGCGAGAGGGTCACGCCAGCGAAGTCGTCGTCCGGTCGGGGATCACCTCGGTCGCGAGCCCGAAGGCGGGCCTCGAGCCGGCGCCGATTCCGATCTCGCCCGAATACGGGTGGTCGGCGACGAAGTCCCAGTCGATCTCGACTCCGAGCCCCGGCTCGGTCGGCAGCTCGATGACGCTGTCGTGGACGGAGAGCGGGTTCCTGACGAGCTTCTCCTGGATCTCGTTGTACGTCCGATCGTATTCGATGATCGGAGCGTTCGACGACGCGGCGACGACGTGCAGATTCGCCGCAATCGTCAGCGCGTCGGAGAAGGTGTGCGGGATCGCGTGGAGATGGTGCGCGCCCGCGAGGTCGGCGATCCGCTTGGCCTCGCTGATCCCGCCGCAGCGGGAGGCGTCGGCCTGCGTGACGTGGATGGCCTGCTTCTGGAAGAAGGGCAGGAAGTCCCAGCGGGTGTACATGTTCTCCCCCGTCGCGATCCGGACGTCGAGCTTGTCTGCGAGGAGCGCGTGGCCGTCGACGTCATCGATCGACAACGGTTCCTCGAAGAAGGGGACTTTCAGCTTCTCCAGCTCGCGGCCCACGCGGAGCGCGAGGTGCCGCGTGTAGCACTGGTTCGCGTCGACAAGCATGTCGACGTCGTAGCCGACCTCGTCGCGGATCGCGTGCAGCGATGCGATGTCGTTCTCGACCTCGAGGCCGACCTTGACCTTGAACGCGCGAAATCCCTGGTCGACGAATGCCCGCGCCTGTGCGGCCGCGCCCTCCGGCGTGTCCCAGTAGACGGAGCTGGAGTAGCAGGGGACGGGATCCTGGAACACGCCGCCGAGCAGCTGGTAGATCGGAGCGCCCAGAGCCTTGCCCTTGATGTCCCAGAGCGCGATGTCGATCGCCGAGAGGATGGCGACGCCGACAGAGCGCGGTCCGTGGACCCGGAGGATCGAGCCGTAGTAGATCTTGTCCCAGAGGTGCTCGATCCGGTGCGGGTCATCCCCGACCAGCGCCGGTGCAAAGGTGTTGTCGCAGAGCGAGGCGACCGAGCCGAGGTCGAGCGACGCGCTGCCGAAGGAGCACGGGCCGTATCCCGTAACGCCCTCGTCGGTCGTCAGCTCGACGAACGCTGCCTGCCGCCGAAGCTTGTAGCCCGCGCCGCTGCGGACCCGATGCTCCTCGGGGATGAGCGTGTCGACGATGTGGGTCTTGACTCCGGCGATCTTCATCCGATGACCACGCGGTAGAGCTCCTCGAGGTCGGCCGGCGTCACCGGACGGGGGTTCGTGACGATGTTCCGGCTCTTCATGGCGTCCTCCACCAGTTGTGGGATGTCGACGTCCGCCGGGTCGATCCCGTACTCGCGCAGGGTGGCAGGGATACCGACGTCAGTCACCAGGGCGCGGACGGCCTCCACGCCTCGCTGGGCGGCCTCCTCTTCCGACAGCCCGTTCACGTTTTCGCCGAGCGCCTCGGCGATGTCACGGAGCTGCCGTGCGCAGGCCGGGGCCAGGAACGCCAGTCCGTATGGCATGAAGATCCCGTTTGCGACCCCATGGGGGACGCCGTGGTGCGCCGTCACAGGCGTCGAAGCCGCGTGCACAATCGCGTTGGCGTTCATGTTGAACGCGATCCCCGCCATCGTGCTCGCCAGCGCCAGCTGGTCGACGGCGTCGGGGTCCCGCACGTCGACCGCCTTGCGCAGGTTGCGCCCGATCATCCTGATCGCGCCGATGTTGATCGAGTCGAGCAGCGGGTCGCTGCCGTTGTTCACGTAGGACTCGAC
>DATCPA010000129.1:0-8054 GCA_036564335.1 Gaiellaceae bacterium | reverse complement strand
GCTCGTCGTCGAGCGTGATCGGCGCCTCGGCGCCGCAGACCGCCACGGTCGCGTCTGCGCCGAGCCGCATCGCGAAGTTGCCGAGCGTGACCTCCAACGCCGCAGCGGACACCGGGTTGCCGACGAGCAGGTTGGCGGCGCGGAAGGCGAAGTGGTCCATCGGCCCTGCGGGGAAGAACCCCTGTGCGCGCATGCCCTGCCGGCCCGGATAGTCCTGGACCGTGGTCTGGATGCCGCCTTCGAGGATCTCGACCGTGTCCGCGCTCACGGCACCTCGGTCGCGGCCGCCGCCTCTTCGCGACGCACGCGACGTTCCTCCGACTCCTCGCGGATCGTCGGCAGCCAGTCGAGGAACGCGCCCACGTCAAAGGGGCTGTCCTCGATCTCGTAGCGGTAGCGGTCGGCGCGCACGTCCTCGAACAGCTGGAGGAGCTCGTCCTCCTCGATGCGGTGGAACTTCACCCGGTCGCCGGGGCGGAGGAGAAGTGGGTTCTCGCGGAAGACGGCGTTGCGCGCCGCCAGGTCGTAGACGGGCAGCGTCCTGCCGACGAGCTGGTAGCCGCCCGCAGACTCGACGGGGTAGATGGCGAAGCACGGTCCGCCGATCCCGACCGCGCCCTCCGGTGTCCACGTGCGGGTCGGGTTGTACTTCGGGACGAACACCGTCTCACGCGGGTCGAGCGGGAACATGAACGGCAGGCCGGGAAAGAAGCCGATGAACGCCGCCCATTGCTCTGAGCCGAGCACCGCGGCATAGAGCTCCTCGCGGTCCGCGAAGCCGTTGTAGCGGACGATGTAGTCGACGTTCGAGCCGCCCTCGGCGTTTGGCGCGTCGTTCCGGATCGTGTTGATGTAGCGCTGAACCGCCTGCTGCGTCTGGGAGTCGTCGAATGCGATCGGCATATGCACGACCCGGCTCGGGATCTCCATCCCTCGCTCGACCTGCAGCTCGTCGTGGATCGTGTGCAGCCGGTCGACCAGCTCGGCGACCGGGAGCTCCGACGGGTCGTAGCTGATCAGGATCGATCGGAAGCCGGGAGCGGTCTCGATCACGCCCGGCAGCGCGTGCGCGCGCAGCGCGTCGTCGACGGCGAGCACGAAGAAGTTCAGCGTCAGATCGAAGTCCATCTCGCCGTACTCCACGAGCACGGCGCGGTCGCCCGCGTAGCGGTACACGATGCCCGGCTTCCCCTCTTGCGCGGGCCGCCGGTCGATGATCGCGGAGAGCGTCGTGCTCATCTTCCGCCGATGCTACGACGCGGCCGGAGCCCGGCGCAGCTCGGAGAGCGGCGCGACCTCGATGCCGGCATCCGCCAGCGCGGTGCGGATCGTCGCCGCGATCTCGGGTGCGTTCGGCGCATCGCCGTGGACGCAGATGCTCTCGACGTCCAGCTCGAGGTCGGCACCGTCGATCGTTCGCGCCTTCCCCTCGCGGAGGAGCCGCACGGCCTTCTCGCCCATCTGCTGCGGGTCGCGCACCTGCTTGACCCGCTCGAGCACGAGCTTGCCGTCGGCGTCGTAGTCGAGATCGACGTAGCCCTCCGGTACGAACGGCACGCCCGCTGCGGCGGCTGCTGCACCGACTGCGGGAGGCATGAGCAGGATCACGTCCGAGCCGAGGGCCGCCACCGCCGAGCAGACCGCGCGCGCGTACTCGTCGTTGTCGACGATCATCGTGTAGAGGGCGCCGTGAGGCTTCACGTGCTGCAGCCGCCCGCCCCCGGCATCTGTGAAGGCCTGCAGCGCGCCTGCCTGGTACATGACGTAGTCCTCGAGCTCCTCGACGCCCACCGCGAGCCGGCGGCGCCCGAAGCCCATCAGATCGGGGAGCCCGACATGCGCCCCGATGCCGACCCCATGCTCGAGCGCCAGCGCGACCGTCCGCCTCATCACGTGCGGATCGCCACCGTGGTAGCCGCAGGCGATGTTCGCGGAGCTGAGATGCGGCATCAGGGCCGCGTCGTCGCCGAGCGTCCAGCGTCCGAACGATTCCCCCATGTCCGCATTGAGGTCGGCTCGATCACGCATCGCAAACGATGCTCACGTCACCTGGCCCGCTTGATCCGCTCCACGATCTTCCAGGCGCCGGGGAGCAGGCCGGCCGCGAGGTAGAGCTTGAAGATGTCGCCGGGGACGAACGGATAGAGCCCGTACTCGAGCGTCTTCTGCAGGTTCGTGTGCAGAACGACGGCCAGCCACGGCAGGCCGACCAGGTAGATGATCACGTTCCCGGTCAGCATCGAACCGATCGAGGAGGAAAGGCGACGGTCCCAACGCCGCTCTGCCAGGAAACCCGTGACGGCAGCGGCGATGACAAAGCCGACGATGTACCCGCCGCTCGCCGAGGTCAAGACCGACCACCCGTGGTTCTGATCGGCGTAGATCGGCGCCCCTGCGACGCCGAGCCAGAGATAGAGCAAGAGGCTCGCAAAGCCCCGGATCGTCCCGAGCGAAGCGCCGACGAGCACGACCGCGAACGTCTGACCGGTGATCGGCACGGGCGTGAACGGCAACGAGAACGAGATCTGCGCGGCGATCGCCACCAGGCCCGTCCCCGCCACCACGAGAGCAGCATCCGCGAGCAGCCCGAGGCGCGGAACGAGAGTGGCCGATGCAGCGCGTGTGCTCATGCGCGGGCGGCGATTATTCCATAGTGCGAGCCGTAGGTCGTTACCCTGGGCCGCGCAATGCACGACGCGGGCACAGCCGTTCGATCACGAGCTCGAACGTCGGGCGATCCGTTCCTTCAGTACCGAGCGGATCCGCTCGGAGAATGTCGGCTGGCTGCGCTCGAGCTGTCGAAAGTTCCGGTCGAACATTGCGATCAGGGTCATCGGCGAGCTCGCCACCACGTCGGCCGTCCGGCGGCCGGTCACGAGCAACCCGAGTTCGCCGAAAAAGTCGCCCGGCCCGAGCTCGGCGATTCGATTGCCTTTCGTCTGCACTTCTGCGGTGCCGCTCTCGACGACGAAGAACTCGTATGCGAAGTCGCCTTCACTGGCGATCCGCTCACCGGCGGGCACCTCGACGGCGTCGACATACGACGCGATCCCGGTGCGTTCCTCGTCGGTGAGCTCAGAGAAGATGGGCAAGGAGGCGAGCCGGCTCGATTCGACCACGCGGCAACTCTACGCCGCGCTAGACAAAGGGCCAGCTCGGCCACCGAATCGACACGAATCGTTCACCGTTCGGCAATTCACTAGCGCCGGACGCCGAAGTCGACAGTCAGGATGGTGACATCGAACCCTTCGTACACGCCCGGCGCGGCGGGAGCGTGTACGGCGCCCAAGCCAATCTCGCGCCAGGCCGGCGCAAACAGATTCTCGCGGTGCGCGGGGCTCGCCAGCCACAACTCGAGCACGCGCTGGGCGTTCAGCTCCGGGGCGGCCCAGGCCATGTTTTCCCCCACTCGCCAGAGCCGGTCACCATGCCGGCGGTACCTCGCCGCGACGCGCTTCCAGAACGGCGAGCCGTTCGGTGAGGTGTGTTCGAAGACACCGCGTTCCGCCATCGACAGGGAGTGCTCACGCGCGGCGGTCGTGAGCGGCCCGCTCGCCCGGAGCGGCGCGAGCCCCTGGCTGCGCCGGAGATCGTTGACCGCCGCGAGCACGTCGGTCTCGAGGGCGCGCACCTCGGTGATCGCCCCGGCACGCAGGACCACTCGCGGCCCGTGGGAGGTGGCAGCCGATGCCAACCCGGAGGCGCTGCCTCCGGCGACGAGGGCGACCGCGGCGGTAGCAACCGCGAGCGGGCGGATCACGCTCCGAGTATCGGCCCTCGATCGGCTGACCTTCACGGCCAAGATCGGGATTTCGGCCCGGGCGGCGACAACCCTTCAGCGCCGGTCCCGGCCTCCACCGACGGAAGACCCGCAACAGGGTAGGGTGGTGGGCCGTGGACGTGCGGCGCTTCCTCCCGATCATGCTGATCGCCTTCGCGGCGCTCTTCATCCTGCCCCAGCTCTTCAAGGGCGGCAGCGGCTCGAAGACGCTCTCCTCGAAGAACCGTGCGATCTTGACGAGGGACGCGATGCTCCGCATCGACAAGGCCGAAAAGGCGGCTTTTGCCGCCGACGGCCGCTACGTCGGCAACCTCGCCGATCTGGTCGTCGCCGACAAGCTGCTCGCCCGCGAGCTGACCGTACCCCTGGACATCCACCTGGACGTCGGCACCGGCGGCAAGAGCTACGTCGTGCGCGTCTCCAGCGACGTGCTCGCTGTCGCACGCGCCCGTTCCGGCGACGCCGTCGTCGTCAGCAACTGCCGGGTGGTCAAGTCCGGGTCCGGCTTCAAGTGTCCGGTGCCGGTCGTCAAGAAGTAAGCGGCGCCGCGCCGCGCTGGTGGGAGCTCCGGCGCGCGCAGAACCTCAAGCCCGCCACCTACAGCTGCCCGCTCTGTGGCCGCCGGCTCGCCTCCATGAGCGACCACGTCCTGCTCTTCCCGGAGGGCGACCACGCGCAGCGGCGCCACGCGCACACCGACTGCGTGCGTGCCGCGCGCAAGGCGGGCCGGTTGCCGTCGCGGGACGAGTGGCGGAAGACGCAGCCGCGGCGGCGCTGGTGGCCGTTCTAGGAGGAGGTCACCACGACGGCTTCCGTTGGCTCCGGGCGAAGCGCCGGTATTCCTTTTGAGCCTCCGCGCGCAGGCGCGCATCCTGCTTCACGGCGAGGTGCTTCAGCTCGCCCTGGAGCTTCTGCCAGTTGATGTACCGCTCCGCATCGAGCGTCCCGTCAGCGAGGGCCGCACGCACCCCACAGTCCGGCTCGGTCTCGTGCGAACAGTCGTTGAAGCGGCAGAGGGCGGCGGCCGCGGTGACGTCCTCGAACGCCGTCGCCAGGCCCTCGTCCGATTCCCACAGCCTGATTTCGCGCATTCCGGGGGTATCGAGGAAGAGACCGCCGATGGGGAGCAGAAGCAGCTGGCGGTTGGTCGTCGTATGTCGCCCACGGCCGTCCGCCCGCAGCTCGCCGGTGGCCATCAGCTCCTCGCCGGCGAGCCGGTTGACCAGCGACGACTTGCCGGCGCCGGACGAACCGAGCGCGGCAACGGTCCGGCCTTCCGTGAAATAGGGCGCGAGCCCGGCGATGCCCTCGCCGGTCACGTTGCTGACCGCATGCACTGGCACGCCCGTCGCCACCGGCGCGACTTCGAGCACAACGGCTTCGGCATCGTCACAGAGATCTGTCTTCGTGAGGACGACGACCGGCTCCGCCCCGCTTTCCCAACCAAGCGTCAGGTACCGCTCGAGCCGTCTGAGGTTGAGGTCCCCGTCGAGGCCCGCGACGAGGAAGACGACGTCCACGTTCGCGGCGACGACCTGCTCGATCGTCTGGCCGTGATCGTTGGCCGCCATTCGGGAGAACTTCGTCCGCCGCGGCAGCACCGCCTGGACGAGCGCCTTATCGGCCCCCTCGGGGTCGGCGACCGCGACCCAGTCACCGACCGCGGGCAATTCGTCCCGCGAGTCGACGGCGTGGCGGAGCCGGCCCGAGAGCTCGGCCTCCCGTTCCCCGCCGGCGGTGTACAGCAGGTAGGCGCCCCGGTGCTCGACGGCGACGCGCGCGGGCTCGAGGCCGTTGGCGGCATGCGGGGCAAATTGATCTTCGAAGGCTGGAGTCCAGCCGAGACGTGCAAGCAACGCAGTTCTCCTTCTTGTGCTCAGTGGGCGGCGGCAAGCGCAAAAAGCCGCCGCGGGACACGGAGGCACAGAACGCGCCGTGCGGTAGGGCGAGAGAGAAAGAGTGCCCTAGCGGGCTGTGCGCGGCCTGCGCCGGAGGGAATCGGCAAGCGTCTTGGTCATCGATGCCACCTCCTGGAGTCGCAGGGCTTGACCACTGAACCCTAGCGGATCAGGCGGCCGGCAACTGGAAAGCCTTTTCGGCGAGCAGCCGGTAGCCCGCGACGGACGGGTGATCGCCGTCCGAGGTCCACTCCTCGCGCATCCGCCCGGGGTGCTGCGTGTCCTCGAGCGTTTCGTAGAACGGCAGCACAGGGACGTTCTCCTCGCGCCCGATCGCCCGGATCAGCTCGTTCAGGCGGCGGATCGGCCTGTCGGCCTGGGGGTAGCCGTTGTTCCAGGGGAGCAGCTCGGTGATCGCAACACGGAGGCCGAGCTGTTTGCCGCGCTCGACCATCCGGCGGAGGTTCGCCGCAGCCGGCTCCACGCGCCGTCCCTGCGCGATGTCGTTGATCCGGCCCTGGACGATCAGCACCTGCGCGTCCTTCGCGCACTCGTCGAGGCGCGCGGCGATCTCGTCCGTCCGCTCCCCGTAGACCCCGCAATTGCGGAACCGGAGATCGGGATGTGCCTTGTGCGCCCAGTACTGCCACTGACTCTTCTCGTCGGCCCCGAACCCGAGCGCGTCGCGCTGAAGCGGATCGGGGTCGTAGCCGGGCGAGCCGGCAGTGATCGAATCGCCAAGTGTCGCGACGAGAATCCCGGCCGGCTCCTGGGCGGAGCCACCGCACCCCGCGAGCAAGAGAAGCGCGGCCACCGTTACGAGCCCGGCTCGCACGCTATCTCTCCGACGACCTCGCCGAGGCTGTTCTCGATCGGCACGACGGCGAAATCCTCCCCGAGGCCGAGGAAGGCTGCGAGCGCGGGCCGCAGCGCGCGCATGTTTCCGTCCTCGATCTTGATCGCGATGCCTATGCCTTCCGGCGACGCCGCGCAGATCAGCCCCTCCGCACCGCCCTTCGCCACCCAACCGAGCCGCAACCGCATCAGGTCGGTGTCGATCGCTCCACGCTCGTAGCCGATCAGCTCCGGGTGCGAGCTCATCGCCGCGACGATCCGCCCGCCGCCCGGCCGCTGCGCGAGGCGCGCGAACGAACCCGCCATCCGCTCGAGCGTCAATGCGAACGTGAGCACGCCGCAGCCGTCGATCGCGGTTGGGATCTGATCCACGGGGACCTCGGCCGCGCCGGCCACCTCGTCGAGAAGCCGCTGTTGCATCGGGTGGGAGGCGAGCCGGTAGCCCTCGGTCGGCCAGCCGCGGTTGCGGCAGACGGCGAGAAAGCCGGCGTGCTTGCCCGAGCAGTTGTGTGCAATCCGGCTCGGGCCACGGCCTTCCTGCGGACCGCATTCGAGGTCGTCCTCGGTCGCCGGCGCCTTCGCGAGCAGGCTCTCGACCGCCTCCAGCTGGGCCGGCTCGGCACGGTGGGACGCGCAGGCGATCGCGAGCTCCCGCTCATCGACGTCGTCGCGCTCGTACGCGAGCGGGAGCGCCTGGATGGGCTTCGACGACGAGCGGAAGAACGTGAGTAGCTCAGGATCGCCCGCGGACTCAACGACGCGACCGTCCTCGACGGCAACGGCGTGCGCGAGGTGCACCGCCTCGACCACGCTCCCCCGCCGCACCGTTACCCTGAGCGGGCCCATGTCGAGGAGCCTAGTACGTGCCTGAACTACCCGAAGTGGAGGCGTGGCGGCGCGCGCTGGACGACCCCGTGCGCGCATTCCCGATCGACCGTGCCGGCCCCGCCCACATCGCGACCTTGAAGACGTTCGACCCGCCGCTCTCGACGCTCGAGGGGAGGCGGCTGGCAGGCGCCGAGCGCCGCGCCAAGCGCCTCCTCTTTCCGACCGAGGACGGCGAGCTCGTCCTGCTGGTCCACCTGATGAGTGCCGGGCGCCTCCGCTACCTGCGCCCGGGCGACAAGGGGCCGAAATCGCCCGCCTTTCGCCTGCGCTTCACCGACGGCGCCGAGCTGGTGCTGACCGAGGCCGGCTCGAAGAAGCGCGCCGGCGTCTGGCTGCTGACGCCTGAGCAGGCGGAGGCTGAGCTGGAGCACCTGGGGCCCGAGGCGCTCGGCGTCGGCGTGGAGCGGCTCGGCGAGATCCTCCGTTCGGACTCGCGCCGTCTGCACTCACTGCTCCGCGACCAGCGCCTGCTGGCCGGCATCGGCCGGGCGTGGGCCAATGAGATCCTCCACACCGCCCGGCTCTCGCCGTTCGCGCTCTCGACGGAGCTCGACCCCGAGGGCGTTTCCCGGCTGTCGGCGGCGATCGACGACGAGCTGACGCGTGGGCTCGAGCTGCGCAAGCGCGGCGCG
>DATCPA010000112.1:0-7720 GCA_036564335.1 Gaiellaceae bacterium | reverse complement strand
GACGACGAGGATCCGCTGGCCGCGGCTCATGCCCGCTCCCGGCGCCGGCAAAGCCGGCGCCTCCGCTCCCTGGAGCCTCCGTCAAGCCTACGGCTCATATCCGCTCCCGGCGCCGGCAAAGCCGGCGCCTCCGCTCCCTGGAGCCTCCGTCAAGCCTACGGCTCATTGCGCGAGACCGGCCGGCACGGCGACGACGGGCAACGCGAGCGCGAAGGTCGCGCCCTGCCCCGGTCGCGACTCGGCCCAGACGCGACCCGCGTTCGCCTCCGCGAAGCCGCGGGCGATCGCAAGACCCAGGCCTGCGCCCGCACGCGGGTCGCCGTCGCGGCGATAAAAGGGCTCGAAGACGCGCTCGAGCTCGTCCGGAGGGAGCCCGTGGCCCTGATCGACGACGCGGACGATCGCCTCCTTGCGAGTGGCCGTGATGCGCACGTGCACCGGCACGCCGGCCGGCGCGAACTTGAGAGCGTTCTCGATCAGGTTCGCCAGGGCGCGCCGGATCTGGGCGGCGTCCACGTCGACCACCGGCGTCTCCCCGGCAACCTCGACCCGTTCCCTGGCACCGAGCGCGTCCACGGCCTCGTGGACGAGATCGGTCAGCTCCCACGCCTCGAGCTGCGGCGACGCCGCACCGGCTTCGAGCCTCGACAGGTCGAGCAGGTCGCCGACAAGACGGTCGAGCCGGCTCGACTCGAGCTCGATCGTCTCCAGCAACTCCTGCCGGTCGGCGTCACTGAGGCTGAGCGTTCGGCTCCGCAGCGCACCGATCGCGGTCCGGATCCCGGTCAACGGAGAGCGCAGATCGTGCGAGACGGCCCGGAGCAGCGCGGTCTTGACGAGATCGCTTCGCCGCAGCATCTCGGCCTCGAGCGCCTCGCCCTCGAGCCGCTCTCGCTCGGCGGCGACGGCGAGCAGGGCGGCAAGCGCAGGTAGGAACCGACGGCGCACCTCGATCCCGGGCAGCACTCCGAGCGGTGTGTAGATCGTGCCGACACGGCGGCCTGCAGCCTCGAGGGAATACGGAAGCTGCTGCCCGTGATCCCGTCCCGCGGCGCCAAGCTCGATCTCGGCGCGGTCGACGCCCAGCACGGTTGCGGCGCGGTTGGCGATCTCGCCGACTTCCTCCGCCAGCTTCCTGCCTCCGAGCAACTCGGTCGCCAGTCCGGCAAGAAGCGCCGACTCACGCTCTCGCTGTTCGGCGGCCGCGGCCCGCCGGCGCGCACTCGCGGCCAGCTCGCTGACCACGACGGCGGTGGTCAGATATACGGCGAGCGCGAACCAGTTCTCGCTGTCGGCGAGCGAGAACGTGTGCCTCGGCGGGAGGAAAAACCAGTTGAACGCGAGCATGCTGGCGACGGAGACCGGCAGCGCGAACCCGAGCCCCCAGACGATCGCCACGGGCAGGACGGCGAAGATGTAGAGCACGCCGAGGCTCAGCACCGGGACGTACTGCTCGATGAGAGCGATCACGCCCGTGACAGCCGCGACGGCACCCACGCTCGCGACGGCTGCGAGGCCGTAGCGTCTCAACGAGTCGTTGCTCACATCTCAACGGTACTGCGAAGGTATGCGCATGGACAGGCACGCCCGCAACGGCATCCTGATCGCAGGCGGTGGCTACGCCGGCTCGATGGTCGCGCGGCGGCTCGGCCGCCGCGGAGCGACGATCGTCAGCCCCGAGAACTTCATGCTCTTCACCCCGCTCCTGCCCGAGGCGGCCTCGGGCACGCTCGAGCCGCGACACGTCGTCGTTCCTCTGCGGATGATGTGTCCGCACGCAGAGCTGATCGTCGGCCCGGTCACTTCGCTCGACGTCGACCGCAAATCGGTCATCGTCGATGCGGGCGACGGATCGCTGGAGGTCGGATACGAGCAGCTCGTGCTCGCGCTCGGCTCGATCTCGCGAACGCTGCCGGTACCCGGTCTCGCCCAGCACGGCCGAGGCTTCCGCGACCTGGCGGACGCGATCGACCTCCGCAACCACGTCCTCCGGCAGCTGGAGGCGGCTGACGCGGCGCTGACGCCCGGGGACACCGCGCGGCACCTCGCGTTCGTCTTCGTCGGTGCCGGTTACGCGGGCGTCGAGGCACTCGCCGAGCTGTCCGATCTCGTCCGCGACGCGCTCCGCTACTACCCGCGGCTCCGGACGGTTCCACAGCGCTGGGTGCTGGTCGACGCGGCCCCGAGGATCCTCCCGGAGATCCCAACCCGGCTCGGCGATTATGCCGCCCGCCAGCTCACGGGACGGGGGGTCGAGATCCACGTATCCACCCGGCTCGAGGCCGCCGACGATCGCGGCGTCCTCCTCTCCGACGGCGTTCGGATCGAGACAAACACGCTCGTCTGGACGACCGGAACGCGTGCGAACCCGCTCCTAGCCGAGCTCGGCGTGCCGCTGGACGAGCGCGGCCGGGTGGTGGTGGACGGAGAGCTACGGGTGAGCGGCCGCGACGGCGTCTGGGCGCTCGGCGACTGCGCGGCCGTGCCGAACCAGGCCACGCCGGGTCGAACCGACCCGCCGACCTCGCAGCACGCGCTCCGCCAGGCGCGGCGGCTCGCCCGGAACCTGACCGGCTCGCCGAAGCCGTATCGCTACCGGATGCTCGGCCAGACGGCCACGCTCGGACGCTACAAGGGGATCGCCGACGTGATGGGCCTGCGCCTGCGCGGGTTCCCGGGCTGGTTCTTCACGCGGACCTACCACCTCTACCAGCTGCCACTCTTCTCACGGAAGCTCCGCGTCGTCGTCGACTGGACGGTCGCGCTCTGCTTCCGCCGAGACATCGCGGAGCTCGGAATCCTCGGCCATCCCCGCCGGCTCGAGTGACCTGCTCCGGCTAGACAGGCCCCGGCGCGGCCGCCACCAGGAGGACCCGGCAGGACGCCTTCATCAGCACGTGCTGCACGTTGCGGCCGAAGGCGGTCGTACGCCTGTTGGCGCGAATCTTCCGCGTCGCGCCGATCACCACGAGCTCGGCGTCGCTCTTCTCCAGCTCCTCGAGGATCGCCGTCCCCGCCTCGCGCGCGCGGACCGTGCGGAAGACGACAGTCACGCCGTACGCGTCGGCGATCGTCGTGGCGCGGCCGTGGAGCCGCCGCGCCTCCGCCTCCTCCTCGGTCATGCGCGCATCGAGCGGCAGCAACGGTGGTACCTCGATCACCGTGATCGCGGTGATCGAGGCGCGCCGTTCGGCGGCCAGCCGGCAGGCAACCTCGACCGCCCGTTCCGATTCCGGGTTACCGAGCACCGGAACAAGAAGTCTGCGGTAGCCGCCCGAAACCGCCGGAACCCGACGGCGCAAGCGCGTTTTCGAAGCCACGCTCCCACGCTAGAGCCGAATGCGCGAAGCAACCCTTAAAAAAGCGGGCGCGCGTCTCAAGAATTTCTTAAGACGCCCGGCGGTAGCGTGAGCATTGGGGAGGCGTGGCACGATGAGTGAGACGAACGAACAGCCGGCCGGGACCGCGCTCGCCGAGCGGCCTGACCGCTTCGACGCCCTGAAGCGGGCGCTGATCGGCAAACCGCGCGCGACCGGCGAGCTGGCGGACACGCTGCTCTCGAAGAAGCTGGCGCTGCCGATCTTCGCCTCCGACCCGCTGTCGTCGGTCGCCTACGCAACCGAGGCGGCGCTCGTAGTACTCGTCGCGGCCTCTGCCGGCGGCGCCCATCTCGTCCTGCCGATCTCGATCGCGATCGCAGCGGTGCTCGCGATCGTCGTCCTCTCCTACACCCAGACCGTGCAGGCCTACGAAACGAGCGGCGGCGCGTACGTCGTCGCGCGCGACAACCTGGGGACGCTGCCGAGCCTGGTCGCCGCAGCAGCCCTGCTCGTCGACTACATCCTCACCGTCGCGGTCTCGGTCGCGGCAGGCGTGCTCGCGATCACCTCGACTGCCCCGTCGCTGGCGTCCCACAAGGTCGGGCTATCGCTCCTCTTCGTCCTTCTGCTCACGGTCGTGAACCTCCGCGGCGTCCGCGAGTCGGGCATCGCGTTCGCGCTTCCCACGTACTCCTTCGTCGCGGTGATGTACGTAATGATCGCGACCGGGATCGGCAAGTGCGTGACCGGCGGTTGCCCCGTGGCACACGTCCCGAACCCGGTCGCCGTCGGAGCCGGCAGCGTCGGCGTCCTCGTCGTCCTGCGCGCCTTCTCGTCGGGCGCGTCCGCCCTGACCGGCGTGGAGTCGATCTCGAACGGCGTGGGCGCCTTCCGCCCGCCCCAGGGGCGAAACGCGGCCAAGACGCTGGTCGCGATGGGCGTGATGGCGATCACGCTCTTCCTCGGCGTCTCCTACCTAGCCGTGAAAATGCACGCGCGGCCGAGCAACAGCGTCTCCGTCATCTCCGAGATCGCCCGCGGAACCTTCCCGTCGTCGTCAGCGTTCTCGGTCCTGTACTACCTCGTTCAGGCTCTCACGTTCGCCATCCTGGTCCTGGCGGCGAACACCTCGTACCAGGGCTTCCCACGCCTCGCCGCGGTGCTCGCGAAGGATCGCTTCTTCCCGCGGCAGTTCGTCAACCTTGGCGACCGACTCGTCTACTCCAACGGGATCGTCGTCCTCGCCGGCGTCGCCGCGTTCCTGATCTGGGTGTTCAAGGCCGACGTCAACGCCTTGATCCACCTCTACGTGATCGGCGTCTTCACGGCCTTCACGCTTTCGCAGGCGGGAATGGTGCGCTACTGGCAGCGCAACAAGATCGCGGGCTGGCGCAGGAGAGCGGTGATCAACGGGGCGGGCGCGGCGGCAACCGGAATCGTCGCCCTGCTCGTCATCCAGACGAAGTTCCTCGCGGGAGCCTGGGCGGTGACCGTCGCGATCCCGCTCGTCGTCGGAGGCTGCTACCTGATCAACCGCCACTACCGCAAGGTCGCCCGCCGCCTGCGCGCCGGTGTCTCGGCGGTCGCCGCCGCGCCGCCGGCGACCAACCAGGTCGTCCTCTACGTCGAGTCGTTCGACGCCGGCCTGCGCGAGGCCGTCTGGTACGCGCACCAGATCGCCGGGGACGACTTCCGCGCGATCCATGTCCCCGGACCCCGGAGCGACACCGGCATCCGCCCGCGATTCCGCCAGCTGACGAGTAGTCGCCCCGACCTCGAGATCCTCCGGCCCGAGGACGGCCGCGTCGACGCGGTCATCGAATACCTGTGGGCCCTCCCGCGCGGAGAGTCGAACTTCGTCACCATGATCATCCCCGAGCTGTTCCGCCGGCCGTCGCTTCTCACAGCAATGACCCGGCGCACTGAGTTCTCGCTCAAGCTCCGCCTGCTCAGTGAGCCCGGGGTCGTGATCAGTGACGTGCCTGTCCTTTCCCGGGTGCCGGCTGAATGGCGCCCACCGCAGCGCGCTGTCTGCCGCGTCCTCGTCTCCGGCTCCCACGCCGCCTCGATGCGCGCGGTCAACTATGCCGGCACGCTCGGCCTGCCCGATACGAAGGCGGTCTTCTTCGCGTTCGACACCGACGAGGTCACGCGGATCCGGTCCGAATGGGAGCTTCGGCCGATGCGAATCCCGCTCGAAGTCGAGGAGGCACACTTCCGCGACCTCGGCGACCCGCTGCTCCGTTATCTCCGCCGGATCACGGCCGATCCGGACGCGGTCGCGGTCGTCGTCATGCCCGAGCTCGTCTTCAGTGGTCCGCAGCGGTTGCTGCACAATCAGCGGGCGCTCTACATCAAGCGGCTGCTCCTCTTCGAGCCGCGCGTGATCCTGACCAGCGTGCCGTACCGGTTGAGCTAGCCTGCGGAGCGGTCCAACTACTTCGGGCCGTCAGCCTCGAACGCAGCCTCCAGCCCACGCGCGCGGAACCACTCGACCATCGCGAGCTGCGGCGGCTTCTCCATTCCGTAATGCATCGCGTCGATGAGGGTCACGCCGGCCGCGTCGGCACGCTCGCGGAACGCGCGCACCTGCTCCTGGACGAAGTCGAGCCGGCAGGTCGTGGCAGCGTTGCCGGTCACGTAGGTCTGGCAGCCGCGCTCGAGCGAGGCCTCGAGGATCTCCACCATCGCCCCGCCGCCCGCGACCATGGCCACGCGGCCGGCTTCGACACGTGGACGGGTGAGGACGTGCACCTTGATCTCGGAGCCGAGGTACGAGCGGAGCGCATCCGCGAGACCGTCCACGTTCAGCCGGCTCTGGCCGATGATCGCGGCGCCGCCCGAGATCCCTTCGCAGATGGGGAAGTACTCCTCGAGGGCCTCCAGCCCGACCCCCTCGGCGCACAGCCTCGACGGGGAGACCTCGGGATGCATGTCCAGCGGCGCATGGACGTTGTAGAAGCTGATCCCGTTCTCGCGCATCGCCTCGTAGGTCTCGAGCGAGAGCGGCAGAAACCCCGGCTCGTCTGCGAAGTCCAACGGGTGCTCGGAGAACAGGAGCGTGGCCGGCCTGAGCGTCTCCACGATCCGGTCGCTGGGAAACACGCACGTGACGACCCGCTCGACCTCTTCCGCGCCGCGTACCGAGAGCCCGTTCCAGCGTCCCTCCCATCCGGGCACGACGTACTCGCGCCAGTAAGGCTCGGGGTAGACGAGCTCGAACGATCGCGACCAGTCGTCGTCGCGCACGTCCGGGACGCGGAAGTAGGCGTCGAGCTCGGCGACCAGCTCCGCGAGCTTCACCTGATCGACTCTAGAGCCGCTCCGAGGCGCTGTCGAGTGCTGAGCACACCCTCGAACAGGTCGCCGTCGCGGTCGATGCGGGCGAGGACGGCATCCATCGTGAACGCAAGCGGATCGAGCCCCTCGCCGACCTCCTGCCAGCGCAGCGGCGTCGACACCGGGGCGCCGGGGCGCGGCCGCACGGAGTAGACGGACGCGATCGTCTTCCCCTCGCCGTTCTGGTTCGCGTCGATCAGCACGCCTCGCCGCTTCGCCTTCGTCCACTCGGTCGTGACGAGCCCGCGATGCGTGCGGGCCAGCGTGCCGGCGACGATCTCGGCGAACTCCCGTGTCTGCTCGTAGGTATGCCGCCGTTCCACCGGGACGAGGACGTGCATGCCCTTGCTACCGCTCGTCTTCGGGAACGCGACGAGACCGAGCGCGTCCAGCACCTCCTTGACGAGGAGCGCGACCTGGATCACCTCGGAGAAGCCCGCGTCCTCAGCCGGGTCGAGATCGAAGAGCACAAAGTCGGGGCGGTCCGGCTTGTCCACCCGTGAGTACCAGGTGTTCAGGTCGATGCAGCCCATGTTCACCATCCAGAGCAGCGCCAGCTCGTCGTTGACGATCGGCACGTTGATCTTCCTTCTCTGCCGCGACGACCCGCGCGTCGACACCTCGAACTCCCGGGTCGGGATCCACTCCGGCATGTGCTTGGGCGCGTCCTTCTGGAAGAAGTGCCCGCCCTCGATCCCGTCGGGGTAGCGCTTCATCGTGAACGGACGGTCCCGGATGTGCGGCAGCAGCACGGGCGCGACCGCGCGGTAGTAGGCAAGCAGATCGCCCTTCGTGATCCGCTCCTCCGGCCAGAAGACCTTGTCGAGGTTCGAGAGCCGGAGCACCCGCTTGCCCTGCCGGATCTCCTCCTGAATCGGTTCCTCGCGGTGCACCTCCCGGGCCGCCTTGTCCTCGCGCAACCCCTGGAAGGACGGCGCGCGCAGACGGCCGTCGTGCGTCCACTCGACGAACTCGACCTCGCAGACGAGCTCCGGCTTCACCCAGACCACATCCGCCTTCCGCACTTTCGGCATCTTCGGAACAACCGGAAACGGTGACTC
>DATCPA010000075.1:0-17426 GCA_036564335.1 Gaiellaceae bacterium | reverse complement strand
GCAAAGCCGGCGACGCCCGGCCTGGAGACCGGAGCGCCTGCGGCGCTGCCCGGGCTGGAAGCGTCGCCGGCAAAGCCGGCGACGCCCGGCCTGGAGACCGGAGCGCCTGCGGCGCTCCCTGGCCGGCTACGGTTGTCGGGGACGTTGGAGCTCGCGGGGCTCGACCTCTCGATCTCGCAGCGGCGGGTCGAGACGATCCGGCGCGGCGGCGAGCGCTGGTTCCGCGGGCTCGCCGGCCGGCGCGTGCTCGAGACCTGGGCGGGGCTGCGGCCGTGCCTGCCCGACGGACTGCCGGCGATCGGCCGGGCCGGCCGGGTCATCGTCGCCACCGGGCATGCGATGAAGGGCGTCGCACTCGCGCCGGTGACTGCTCGCCTCGTCGCGCAGCTCGCGGCCGGCGAGGAGCCGGCGCACGACCTGGCGCCGCTCGACCCGAACCGGTTCTAGTAGCCGGCTAGGAAGACGGCGGCGGGGGCGGCAGCTCGTCCTTGCCGCGGATGCCGCGCTTGAACTCGCGGCCGCCGGCGCCGAGCGCGCGGAACGCACGGCCGATCCGCTTCGAGCCGAAGAGCAGCACGATCACGACCGCGATGATCACGAAGTCCCAGGGGCCGAGCAGGGCGACGATCACACGCGAAAGAGTACTCCCTTCGAGGCGCCTTTCCGCAGCCAAGCGAGCGCGACCTGCTCCGTTGGCGGATGATTGCGCCCGTGAAGATCGCGGTCGTCGGTATCGGAGCGATGGGTTCCGTCTACGCCGGCCTGCTTGCGAGCGCCGGCCACGAGGTCTGGGCCGTCGATCCCTGGCAGGAGCACGTCGAGGCGATCCGCGAGCGAGGCCTCCGCGTCGAGGGTGCCAGCGGAGACCGGGTCGTCCGTCTTCGGGCGACAACGGATGCCGCCGAGGTCGGGGAGGCCGAGCTCGTCGTCATCGCGACGAAGGCGATGAACGTGGAGGCGGCTTCCGAGTCGGCGCGCGTGCTCGTCGGGCCTGAAACCCTTGTGCTTTCGATTCAGAACGGCCTCGGCGGGCCTGATCTCGCAGCCGCGATCCTCGGCGAGGAGCGGGTTGCAGTCGGCGTCGCCGCCGGTTTCGGGGCCTCGATCGTCGAGCCGGGCCACGTTCATCACCACGGCCTCGAGCTGATCCGGCTCGGCGAGCGCAAGGGCCCGGCGACGCCCAGGATCGAGGCGATCTCGCAGGTCTGGCGCGCGGCAGGCTTCAACGTCCAGACCTACGACGACATCGACCGCCTCGTCTGGGAGAAGCTCATCTGCAACGTCACCTTCAGCGGCCCTTGCACGGTTCTCGGCTGCACGATCGGAGAGGTGATCGCCGATCCGCACGCGTGGACCGTCGCCTCGCAGTGCGCTCAGGAGGCCTTCGAAGTGGCCAGAGCGCTGGGCGTCTCGCTCGGCTTCGACGACGCGCCCTCCTACGCCCGCGACTTCGGGCTGAGGATCCCCGGCGCGCGGCCTTCGATGCTCCTCGACCTGATGGCGGGTCGACCGTCCGAGATCGACTTCATCAACGGGGCGATTCCGCGAGTTGGTCGCGAGCTCGGCGTCGCAACCCCGTTCAACGACGTGATCACTGCGGTCGTCAAGGCGCGGGAAGCGAAGGCGCTTCGCTAGCCGTACCGCTCGCGAAAGGCCTTCGCCGCCTGCTCGAAGCAATCGGTTGCCGGAGACGTCAGCCCGAAGCCGATCATCCCGCGGCCCGGCTCCGGGTGAACCATGACGATGTCGATCACCGGGCGGATGCCTGTCTCGACGACACGGAGCAGATCGATTCCCGTCGGCGCTCCGCGGTCGCCGAGGACGGCTACGCGATAGTGCGGGTGCTCCCCGAGCGCGATCTCCGCAGTCTCCTCGAAGATCTTGCGCGCGAGCCCTTCGTCCGCGCCGACCAGTGTCCAGAGTGCAGGCGCGGCGGCGAGCACCGTCGCGCCGAGGCCTGCGCACTCGACGGCGAGGGAGTCGCCGCAGCTCGGGCCCGCATCCGCTAGGCCGTAGCCTTCGAGAAAGACGCCCTCGGGCACGTCGGCCGGCGCGACGAACCAGCGGTCGCCGAGGCCGGAGACCTTGATCCCGCAGTCGCGCCCGTTCGCGCCGACCGCCGTCACCAGGCTCGAGCCCTCGACGCCGTGCCCCGCGTCGAGCGAGAGCCGGGTTGCCGCCAGCGAGACGCCGACGAAGAACTGCGGGTTGTCGCGCAGGAAGTCGAAGATCCGCCGCCGAGCCGCCACGTCGACGTCCAGCGCCGGCGCGAGCCTCTCGGCCAGCATCGACGTCGCCGCGGCGTTGCGGTTGTGGAGCTCGTCGCCGCGCCGCAGCGCCTCGGTCATCAGTGCCCGCGCGTCGATCCCTCCGAGCGCCTCGAGGGCCGCGTCGAGCGCGGGCGCGAGCTCGTCGCGGATCCAGACGAGGCGCTCGTGCACTTCCTCGTCGTACATGCCGAGGATGAGCGTCTTACCGAAGCCCTCCATCAGAAAGTGAAAGGCGCGGTTCCCGTTTGTACGGTCTTCGACCACGAGCACGGGCAGGGACGCGGTGATCGAACCGGCCCCACCGGCCATTGCAGAGTGATCCTGGGCCGCGCCGAGCACGATCTCGCCGGCGCGCAGCTTCGCCTCGGCCTCCTCTTCCGTTGCCGCGAGCTGCTCGAAGAGAGCGGCTCCGACCAGCCCGCCTCGGAGGAGGTCGGAGAGGTCGTCCCAAGCGGCGGGCGGCGCCGCGTGCAGGATCAGGTTCGGAGCAAAGCGCGGCACGACCTCGCCGGCGGGCTTGACCCCGACCAGCCAGGGCTCGCTCGCGAGCACGCGCCCGATCGCCTCGCGGTTCGCGTCAGTCGGATCCAACCGATGTTCCGGCCGCAGCTCCGGCTTCGCGCTCGCTGAACGCAGCGACATTCGCGAGGTGATCGAGCACCGTCTCGAGCGGCTCGACGTCGCCGAACTTCGCGTCGATGTCGAAGAGGTTCCACTCGACGACGCCCGCCACCCGGTCCCCGACGCACTCGCGCACGACGATCGGGCGGAAGCCGAGCCCGATCGCGTCCTCGACCGTGTGCCGGACACAACCCGCCATCGTCACGCCGGTGACGATGACCGTGTCGACGCCGGCAGCCCGCAGGAAGCCGGCGAGGTACGTGCCGTGGAAGGCGCTCGCGAACTTCTTGACGATCACCTGCTCGCCGGGCTCGGGCGCGACCCGCTCGTCGATCGCAACTGCGTCCGTCCCCAGCTTCAGGGCCTCGACCGGGATCTTGTGGTGCCAGATGCCCATGTCGGTGTTCGGCCCCTCGGTGACGGCGTAGGCGGTCGTCGTATAGACGACGGGGATCCCCTTCGCCCGTGAGGCCGCGAGCAGCCGCTGCACCCCGGGGATGATCACGTCCATCCCGTCACAGGAGAACGGGTTCCCTTCGCGCGTCCAGGCATTTGCAAGGTCGATGTTGATCAGCGCCGGCCGCTCGCCGAACCCGACTCGGCGCATGAAGCCGCGGCTCCGGTAGAGCTCGGAGTCCGCGGAGAAGATCGTCTCGAGGGCGTCGGTGATCTCGCTCATGGTTGGATGATCCCAGACGTGACGACGGAAGCCAAGGTGGCAATCATCGGGGGTGGGGTCGCGGGGTGCAGCCTCGCCTACCACCTGACGAAGCTCGGCTGCCGCGATGTCGTCCTGCTCGAACAGGACGAGCTGACGAGCGGGTCGACCTGGCACGCTGCCGGCCTCTGCACGCAGTTCAACCCGAGCTACAACATCATGCGACTGCTGCGCTACAGCGTCGAGCTGTACGCGGAGCTCGAGGCCGAGACCGGCCAGTCCGTCGACTGGCATCCCTGTGGCAGCGTCCGCCTCGCGACGACGGCCGACCGGCTCGACGAGTTCCGCCACCGGCAGTCGATGGGCGAGGTCGCCGGCGTCCCGATCGAGATCGTCGGCCCCGAGCGCCTGGCCGAGCTGCACCCGCTGGTCGACACGAACACGATCCTGGCCGCCGCGTATCTGCCGACCGACGGTCACGTCGATCCGGCGAGCCTGACGCGCGCCTTCGTGGCCGGGACCGGCGCGGAGATCCTGCGGCGGACACCCGTGACCGGGATCGAGCGGGATCGCGGCGGCTGGCGGCTCCAGACCGCCTCCGGCCCGATTCGCGCAGAGGTCGTCGTCAACGCGGCCGGCCAGTGGGCCCGGCAGCTCGGCCGCATGGCCGGGGTCGAGCTCCCGATCGTCCCCTTCGAGCACCACTACGTCGTCACCGACGCGATCGAGGAGCTGCGCGGCCGCGACCGCGAGCTGCCCGTCCTGCGCGATCCCGACGAGTCCTATTACGTCCGCCAGGAAGGGTCGGGCCTGCTGGTCGGGCCGTTCGAGCGCGGGCCCCGACCCTGGGCGCTCGACGGAATCCCACCGGATTTCCACGCGCGCCTGCTCCCGCCGGATCTCGACCGGATCGAGAGCGTGCTCGCCGCCGCCGGCACCCGCATCCCCGCCTTCGCCACAGCCGGGATCAAGCAGATCGTCAACGGCCCCGACGGCTACACGCCGGACGGGCGCTGCCTGATGGGGCCGGTGCCGGGCCTCAAGGACTTCCACGTCCTCGCGGGCTTCAGCATCTTCGGGATCGTCTTCGCGGGCGGCGCCGGGCGCTACGCCGCCGAGTGGATCGTCGAAGGGCAGCCCAGTGACAACATGTGGGAGCTGGATGTCCGGCGCTTCGGAGGCTACGCCGGCTCGACCTCGTACCTCGTCGCCAGGGCCTCCGAGGTCTACGAGCGTGAGTACGCGATCCACTTCCCGGAGGAGGAGCTGCCGGCGGGCCGCCCGCTGAAGACCGACCCGCTCTACGAGCGGCTGGGCCGGCGCGGCGCCGTCTACGGCGCCCGCTTCGGCTGGGAACGGCCGCTCTGGTTCGCGCGCGACGGCGAGGCCCGGGACGAGTACTCGTTCCGGCGCGGGAACTGGTTCGACGCGGTCGGCGAGGAGTGCCGCGCGGTCCGTTCCCGGACCGGCGTGCTCGACCAGACGAGCTTCGCCAAGTACCGCGTCTCCGGCCCCGGTGCGGAAGCCCTGCTCGACCGGCTATGCGCGAACGCCCTCCCGCGCGAGCCCGGCCTGATCGCGCTCACGCAGATGTGCCGGCCGGGCGGGGGGATCGAATGCGACCTGACCGTGACACGCGACGAGCAGGACCGCTTCTATCTCGTCTCGGCAGCCGCAACCGAGTTGCACGACTACGCCTGGATCGACGCGCACCTGCCCGACGACGGCTCCGTGCACCTCGAGAACGTGACCGACCGCTACGGCGTGCTCACGCTCGCGGGCCCTGGGACGCGCGAGCTCCTCCAGGGCCTGACGGAAGCCGATCTCTCCCGCGAGGCGTTCCCCTTCTTCCGCGCCCGTCAGCTGCACATCGGCGAAATCCCGACGCTGGCGCTGCGCGTCTCGTACGTCGGGGAGCTCGGCTTCGAGCTGCACCATCCGCTCGAGCACCAGCGCGCGCTGTACGACCTCCTGCTCGAGGCGGGCGAGCCGCTTGGGCTAGTCGACTTCGGCTACCGGGCGCTCGAGTCGCTACGACTCGAGAAGGCCTACCGGCTATGGGGCGCGGACATGTCGGCCGACTACACCCCGCTCGAGGCGGGCCTCGAGCGCTTCGTGCGCTTCGACAAGGGCGACTTCATCGGGCGCGGGGCGCTCCTGCGCCAGCAGGAGGAGGGCGTCAGGCAGCGGCTCGCGTGCCTGACCGTCGAGGCTGACGGTGCCGACCCGCACGGCTACGAGCCCATCCTTGCGGACGGCCGGCCGATCGCCTATGTGGCCTCCGGCGGCTACGGCCACGTGGTCGAGCGGAGCATCGCCTTCGCCTACCTGCCTGTCGAGCAGGCGGCGCCGGGCACCGAGCTCGAGGTCGAGATTCTCGGCGAGCGCCGGTCTGCGACGGTCGTGCCGCAACCTCTTTACGATCCTCGAAACGAACGCCTGCTCTCGTGACCACTCCCGTCCACATCGACCCGTTTGCACCCGCCCGGTGGAAGCTCGTCCGCGACCGCACGGCCCTCATCGTCATCGACCCGCAGAACGACTTCCTGCACGAGGAGGGCTGGTACGCGCAGCACGGGATCGACATCTCGCACATGCGCCGGGTCATCGAGCCGACGAAGGAGCTCGTGGCGGAGGCGCGGCGGCGCGGCGTGCCCGTCGTCTGGACGCGGCACGGCTACGCGGACGCCGCCGAGGCCGGGCCGTTTCTCGAGCTGCGCCCCTTCCTCGAGGAGGGCGGCCTCCGCCGGGACACCTGGGGCTGGGAGCTCTACGACGAGCTCGGCGTGCAGCCGGAGGACCCGATCGTCCCGAAGAACCGCCTCTCGGCCTTCTTCAACACGAACCTCGAGGACGTCCTGCGTGACCTCGACGTGGAGACAGTGCTGATCGCGGGCGTGCTCACGAACCAGTGCGTCGCCGCAACCTCGAAGGACGCGAGCTTCCGCGACTTCAAGCCGATCGTCGTCGAGGAGTGCACGGGCACGACCCTGCCCCATCTGCACGAGCCGGCGATCGAGATGATGAAGGTCGGCTGGGCCGACGTGCGCAGCGTCGAGGAAGCGCTCGCCGACCTCAGGGCCCTGGCGTGAGGTTCCTCACGTTCCTGGGGCGGCCGCGGGCGCTGCATCCTGCCGCCAGCGTCGTCAGCCTTCGGCGGAGCCCGGCTCCGCCGGGCGGGAGCCGAAGGCGGCCAGGGACGTGAGGATCGGCGCCCACTTCCTGCCCGAGGACTTTCCTCTCTTCATGGAGTCCGTACAGGCGGCAGAGCGCGCCGGCTACGACCGCGCCTGGCTCGTCGACTCGCAGATGCTCTGGGAGGACGTCTGGGTCTACATCACACACGCCCTCGCCGCCACGGAGCGGATTCAGCTCGGCCCGGCCGTCTCGAACCCGCTCACCCGCCACTACACGGTCACCGCGAGCACCGCGGCAACGCTCGCCCAGCTCCACCCCGGGCGCGTCCTGCTCGGCCTCGGGCGCGGCGACAGCGCTGTCCGCACGCTCGGCTTCAAGCAGGTGGCGACACAGCGCTTTGCCGAGATCGTCCCCCGCGTGCGCGACTTGATGGCAGGACGGGAGGTCGTAACCGAGGACGCAGCGATCCGCCTCCGCTGGGCAACCGGCGAGCGCGTGCCGATCGCCGTGGCCGCGACCGGCCCGAGAAACCTGCGCCTGGCCGGCGCGCTCGCAGACATCGCCATGCCCCAGATCGGCGCCAATCCGGTTGCAGTGAAGTGGGCAGTCGAGCAGATCCGCGCCGGGGCAGAGGAGGCGGGACGCGATCCGGACGAGGTCGAGATCGCCGCCTTCTGCGGTCTGTGGGTCTCCGACGACCTCGCCGAGGCCCGTAGCGAGAGCCGCTGGGCGGCGGCCTGCGCGGCCAACCACCTCGCGGACGTGATGCAGCGCGTCCCCGACCACGGTTTGCCCGAGGAGCTGACCCGCCTCGTCGACGCGCGGACGCAGCACTACGACTACTACGCCGGACATCTCGACTCCTCGGCCGAGCACAACGCCTGGCTCACGGACGAGCTGATCGACGACTACGCGATCCTCGGCCCGGCCGAACATTGCCTCGAGCGGATCCGCGAGCTGGCCGCGCTCGGCGTCACCGAGATCTCGTCCGCCTACCTGAACGGACGGCTCGACCAGATGGAGCTTGTCGGCCGGGAGATCGTTCCCGCACTCGCAGGGGCACCCGCTTGAAGCGGATCGGGGTCGACGTCGGCGGCACCTTCACTGACCTGATCCTCGTCGACGAGGAGGCCGGCCGGATCACGGTCGACAAGGTTCCGTCGACGCCGGATGACCCGGCCCGCGGCGTGGTCGAAGGCGTCAGCGGCCTCTGCACGAAGGCCGGCGTCGCGCTCGCCGAGGTGGACAACCTCCTGCACGGGACAACCGTGGCGACGAACATCGTCCTCACCCACTCGGGTGCAGAGGTCGGGATGCTGACGACGCACGGCTTCCGCGACATCCTCCACATCGGGCGGCACAAGAAGCCGTACAACTTCTCGCTCCAGCAGGAGCTGCCCTGGCAGTCGCGGCCGCTCGTCAAGCGCCGCAACCGGCTGACCGTCCACGAGCGCGTGACCGTCCCGAACGGCGACGTCCTCGTCCCGCTCGACGAGGACGAAGTGCGCGAGCGCGTGCGCCAACTGCGGGACGCGGGAGTCGAGGCCGTCTCCGTCTGCCTGCTCCACTCGTACCTCAAGCCCGAGCACGAACGGCGGATCAAGGAGATCGTGCTCGAGGAGTTCCCGGAGGCGTTCCTTTCGGTCTCGCACGAGGTGCTGCCGCTCTACCGCGAGTTCGAGCGCTTCTCGACCGTCTGCCTGAACGCGTACATCGGGCCGAAGGTTTCGCGGTACGTCGCCCGGTTCGACGAGGCGCTGAGCGCGGCCGGCTACGAGCGTGAGGTGCAGCTGATGCAGTCCTCGGGCGGGATGGCGACGATCGAGTCGGCGACGCAGCGGCCGGTGAACCTTCTGATGTCGGGGCCGGTCGCCGGCCTGATCGGCGGCATCTGGGCCGGTCGGATGGCCGGCTTCGAGGACGTCGTCACGCTCGACATGGGCGGCACCTCGGCCGACATCGGCGTCGCAGCCGGCGGCCAGCTGCGGATGCGGCATCTCCTCGACACGAAGGTCGGCGACTACCAGGCAATGGTGCCGATGGTCGACATCGACACGATCGGCGCCGGCGGGGGCTCGATCGCCTACGTGGACCCGGGCGGCGTCTTCCGCGTCGGTCCGCAGTCGGCGGGCGCCGATCCCGGCCCCGCCTGCTACGGCCGCGGCGGCGTGGAGCCCACCTCGACCGACGCCCAGCTCGTGCTGGGCCGCCTGCGCACGGACCGGGGGCTCCTCGGCGGCGGCATGGAGCTCGACGCAGACCTCGCGCACAAGGCGATGGAGAAGATCGCGGGCGCGCTCGGCGTCAGCGTCGAGGAGGCCGCGCTCGGCGCGCTCCAGATCCAGAAGTTCGGGATGGCGCAGTCGATCGAGCTGAACAGCGTCCGGCGCGGCTACGACCCGCGCGAGTTCACGCTCGTGGCGGCCGGCGGCGCCGGCCCGCTCTTCGCGTGCGACATCGCACTCGAGCTCGAGATCCCGCGTGTGCTCGTCCCGCCGCACCCGGGGATCACCTCGGCGACCGGCCTGCTCGCGACCGACCTCCAGCACGAGTACGTCGCCACGGAGCGGCACACGCTGAAGGCGCTCGACCGCGACCGGCTGGCCGCCCGCTTCGAGGAGCTGACGGCCGAGGCGGTCGCACAGCTCGACTCTGACCGCGTTCCGGAGGACCGCCGGCTCGTCCGTCGCCTGGCCGATTGCCGCTACGCCGGCCAGGGCTACGAAGTTCGTTTCGACGTCCCCGGCGGCGCGATCGACGAGGCGTGGGTCGGGCACCTCGCGGACGCGTTCCACCAGGCGCACGAGCGGGAGTACGGCCACCGCTTCGAGGCCGAAATCGAGATCGTCAACGTCCGCGTCGTCGGCATCGGCCAGATCGAGGAGCTGCGGTGGGCGGAGGCCGAGCAGGGGAACGGCGACCCGGCCGCGGCGAAGACCGTCGAGCGCGAGGTCGTCTTCGACGTCGGCGGCCGCGCCGAGCGGCGGTTGACGCCCTTCTACGACCGCGAGCGGCTGCGCGCGGAGGACCGGATCGAGGGCCCGGCGATCATCGAGCAGTACGACTCGACCACCGTCATCCCGCCGGGCCTGGCCGCGACGATCGACCGCTTCGGGAACATCCTGATCGACTGCACCACGGCGGCGGAGATCGAGCGGGGCGAGCTCGCGACGCCGATCCTGATGCGCGTGATCGGCGGCGCGTTCTCTTCAATCGCCAAGGAGATGTCCGGGGTGCTGTTCCGGATGAGCTACTCCTCGATCATCCGCGAGTCGGAGGACCTCGGCGCCGGCATCTTCGACGCCGAGGGCAACGAGCTCGCCGAGTCGGACTCGACGCCGATGTTCATGGGCGCGATGCCGAAGATCGTCAAGGGCGTGCTCGAGCTACTCGGGGACAACATCCACGACGGCGACGTGATCCTCCACAACGACCCCTACCTCGGCGCGACCCACTCGCCGGACGTGGCGATCGTGATCCCGATCTTCCACGAGAGCGAGCTCGTCGGCTTTGCCGGCGCGTCCGCGCACCTGCTCGACATCGGCGGCGCTTTCCCCGGCCTTGCCGTCGACCTCGTCGACAACTGGTCGGAGGGGAACATCTACCGCGGCGTCAAGCTCGCCGAGAAGGGGGTCCGGCAGGAGGCGCTCTGGCGCCACATCCTCGAGAACACGCGCACGCCGACGTACAACCGCGGCGACGTGGAGGCGATGATCGCCGCCTGCGAGCTCGCCAGGCGGCGGTACCTCGAGCTGCTGCGCCGCTACGGGAAGGAGGCGGTGCTCGGCGCCGCCCGCGACTGGATCGACTACTCGGAGCGGATGCTCCGGCAGGAGATCGCGAAGGTGCCGGACGGCGTCTACGGGCCCGAGGAGGGCTGGCTCGACGACGACGGGCGCAATCGGGGCATCCAGCTGCCGGTGAGGGTCAAGGTGATCGTCGAAGGCGACGAGCTGACGATCGACCTGACCGGCTCGAGCGACGAGGTGGAGACCGGCTACAACTGCCCGTACGAGGGCACCACCGTCTCGGCGATGACCTTCATCGTCCGCATGATCTTCCTCGACGAGGCCGCGTACCCGGTCTTCGTCCCGCAGAACGAGGGGATGCTGAAGCCCGTCAACGTGATCGCCCCCAAGGGCTCGATCTTCAACCCGCGCTACCCGCGCGCCTGCTTCGCGCGCTTCTGCCAGGTGCAGCGGGCCGTCGACCTCGTCCTGCGCGCGCTCGCGCCGGTCGTGCCGGAGCAGATCACCGCCGGCAACTCGGCTCACCTCCATTTCATCTCGTACTCGGGCTTCAACGAGGAGACGCAGGAGTACTGGGTTTACCTCGAGGTGGACGAGGGCTCGTACGGCGGGCGGCCGACTCGCGACGGCCTCGACTCGGTCGACTGCCTGATCGCGAACACGCGCAACAATCCGATCGAGGAGCTCGAGTGGCGGTTCCCGATGCGCACGGAGCGCTACGAGTTGCGGGCCGACCCTTGCGCAGCCGGCAAGTGGCGCGGCGGGGTCGGGATGGTGAGGCTGAACCGGTTCCTCGTCGACACGATCGTGACCTGCGAGGGCGAGCGACACGACACCGACCCGCCCTGGGGGATCTTCGGCGGCCACGACGGAGTCAACGCCTCGATGATCCGGAATGCGGGGACGCCGGGAGAAGAGCGCTGGCCATCGAAGGTGACCGCGGCTCGCCTCGAAGCGGGCGACACGCTCCAGATCACGGTCCCGAACTCGGCCGGCTACGGCGATCCGCACGAGCGCGATCCCGAGCTCGTTCGGTCCGACGTCCTCGACGACTTCACGACGCTCGAGCTGGCCGAGCGCGACTACGGGGTCGTCATCGACCCGCAGACGATGGAGGTCGACCTCGAGGCGACGCAACAGTTGCGGGCGAAGCGCACAGCCGTCCCTGCGTGACGGTCGCCCGCACGTGAGTTCCCGGCGCTTCGATGCGATCGTCGTCGGGGTCGGTGGCCTGGGCAGCGCCGCGCTCTACCACCTGGCGCGCCGCGGCCGGAGCGTGCTCGGGCTCGAACGCTTCGACGTCCCGAACGAGCTGGGCTCGTCGCACGGAATCACACGGATCATCCGGCTTGCCTACTACGAGGACCCGAGCTACGTGCCGTTGCTGCGGCGCTCGTATGAGCTCTGGCGCGAGCTCGAGACGACCGCCGGCGAGCAGCTCCTGCACATCACGGGCTCGCTCGACGCGGGGCCGCCCGGCAGCTTCGTGTTCGAGGGCTCACGCCGCTCCTGCGAGGAGCACGGGCTCGAGCACGAGGTGATGGGCGCAGCCGAGCTCGAGCGGCGCTTCCCCGCCTACCGGGTTCCGGTGGAGACCCTCGCGCTGTTCCAGCCCGACGGCGGCTTCCTCCTCCCCGAGCGCTGCATCGTCGCCCACGTCGAGCTGGCGCAGGCTCTCGGCGCGGTCGTGCAGGCACGCGAGCGCGTGCTCAGCTGGGAGCCGACGGACGACGGCGTCCGTGTGACGAGCGACCGCGGCGTCTACGAGGCTGAACGGCTCGTGCTGACGACAGGCGCCTGGCTGGGCGAGCTGGCCGGCCTCCCGGTGGTCGCCGAGCGCCAGGTGCTCGCCTGGCTGCAACCGCTGCAGCCCAGGCTCTTCGCGCCCGAGCGCTTCCCCGTCTTCAATCTCATGGTCGAGGAGGGTCGCTACTACGGCTTTCCTGTCTTCGGCATCCCGGGCTTCAAGTTCGGCCGCTACCACCACCTCGAGGAGCATGGTGACCCGGACGCGCTCGACCGCGAGCCGCGGCGTGAGGACGAGGAGGTGCTGCGGGCGTTCGCCTCGCGGTACTTCCCGGAGGGAGCCGGCCCGACGCTGACGCTGAAGGCGTGCCTGTTCGAGAACACGCCCGACGAACATTTCCTGCTCGGCCTCCATCCCGAGCACGACCAGGTCGTCGTCGCCGGCGGCGGCTCCGGCCACGGCTTCAAGTTCGCGAGCGTCATCGGCGAGATCGCTGCCGAGCTCGCACTCGGCGAAGCGCCGAAGCTCGACATCGGCCTGCTCAGGCCTCAGCGCTTCGCGAGCATGACAGCCGAGTAGTCGAGTCCCCCGAGCCCTGCTTCCTGCGCTCGCCGGTACTCGGCGAGCGCAGCTGACGCGACCGGCGCGTCGCCGGCGAGCTCGAGCGCGAGCTCGAGGTCCTTCGCGATCAGGTCGAGCGTGAAGAGCTGCTCGTAGCCGTTCGAGGACGGATGCGACGGGTCGACACCCGGGAGCGGGAAGCGCGTGCGCAGGACGCGGGAATCCCCGGTCGAGCTGGTCAGGAGCTCGTAGAGGATGCCCGGGTCGATACCTTCGCGCTCGGCGATCGCGCAGGCCTCGGCGATGGCCGCCATCGTTGCGCCCGCGATCAGGTTGTTGCAGAGCTTCGCCGTCTGGCCTGCGCCGGGCCCGCCGACGAGCACCGGGCGACCGAGCGAGCGGAGCAGCGGCTCTGCCCGCTCGTATGCATTCGGCCGGCCGCCGACCATGATCGTCAGCGTCGCCGACTCGGCTCCGCGAGGGCCGCCGCTGACCGGAGCGTCGAGCGCTGCCTCGAACTCTTCGGCCAGCCGCCGTGCGAGAGCGGGCGGCCCGGTCGACAGGTCGACGAGCAGGACACCGCGAGGAAGCTCGCCGGCCACGAGTGCGACCGCCTCGGGTGAGGACAGCGAGAGGAGTGCGAGCTCCGCGTCCTCGGCCGCCTCGGCAGCCGTTGCGGCGACGGGGGCGCCAAGGGCCTCGGCGCGAGTCGTGTCGAGGTCGCATCCCACGACCTCGTGGCCCGCGGCGAGCAGGTTCCTCGCCATCGGCAGGCCCATTGTCCCGAGGCCGATGAAGGCGACTCTGCTCACCGGTCGCTCAGGAGGCTGCTGCGAGCTCGCTTCCGAACTCGCCAAGCCGTGACTGCGGCCTGCCACTCGAGGCGAGCGCGACCCAGATCACGATCTCGTCAGGCCCCGGGGCGTCCGGAATTCGCACCTCGAAGGTCTGGTGGTGCGAGCGCACACGATGGTCGGTCTTGTGCTTGATCGCAAGGTCGAGCGGCGCGCCGGGCGGCCCGCGCTTCTCTGCAGACGGGAGGAGTGAGGTGCCGGCGACAGGCTCCCTCACCCGGTCGCCGAAGCGCAGGTTGTGGATGATCGCCGAGCCGTGCTCGACCTCACCGTCGATCCCGACGAGCGCGCCCTTGCCGTACGCCTCGGCCTCCCCGCCGAGCAGCTCGAGCGCCCGCGCCGTCAGGAGCGTCCCCAGCGGCTCGCAGTAGGCCTCGATCAGCGGCTCGAGGTCATCGACGTAGCGACCGGCAAACGGATTGACGATCACGGCGCCGGCTGCTGCGATCCGAACCGGGGGGTCGACCGCCCGCCCGCCCTCCTCGTGGACGTCCTCCACGACCGCGACCACCTTACGGAGCCCCTGCATCGGCTTAGGATAATGCCCTACGACGGTGGCGGAGATCGATGATGTCCTGCAGGCCTTGCTCAGCAGCACCGGCGCGAGCCGGGTGACGCTGCGGCAGGACCTCCCCGGCGACTACATGTTTCCGGTCACGCACGAGGCGCTCGGGGCCGGGGTGGGCTCGCTCCGCGAGGAGCGAACGGTCGACCTGAGAAACCAACCTGTCGCGCTGGAGATGGTCGCCGGGCGGCAGGTCGTTCAGGACGACTGCGCCCAGGCGTACGACGACCCCGCCTTCCACCGCATGCGCGAAACCTACGGCGGCCTCGCCGCGCAGATCGTGACCCCGGTGCTGGCCGACGGCCGCACCGCCGCAATCGTTTCCGTGCACCAGCTCGGCTCACCACGCCACTGGACGGAAGACGAGATCGAAGCGTGCACTGCCGCGGCGGCCCAGGTCGGGCAGCTGCTCTGATGCACAACCGGTGGCATCCCGACATCCCGCCGGTCGCGGAGGTCGCGCCGGGAGACGAGATCAGGCTCGAGACGGAAGAAGGCCTTGCCGGCCAGCTCACGCGAGACAGCACCCACGCTGACGCGGGCCGGATGCACCTGGGCCTCGGTCATCCCCTGTCCGGTCCCGTCTACGTCTCCGGCGCAAAGCCGGGGGACACGCTCGAGGTCGAGCTCGTGTCCTACGAGTGGGCCGATTTCGGCACCACCGCGGTCATTCCCGGCTTCGGCTTCCTCGCCGACCTCTTTCCCGATCCCTACCTCGTCAAATGGGAGATCGCAGACGGGCTCGCACGGTCGGCGGAGCTGCCGGGGGTAGCGGTCCCGGAGGAGACCTTCGCCGGAGTCGTCGGGGTCGCCCCATCCCCCGAGCGGATGGAGGCGTTCAGACAGCGTGAGGAGGCGCTGCGCGCGCGAGGCCAGGCGGTTGCCGACCCGTACCCCGAGGCGGCGGTGCCGCCCGAGGCGGCTGACGGCGTGCGGACGATCCCGCCACGCGAGACCGGCGGGAACATGGACACCCGCTAGCTGGTCGCGGGCAGCCGGCTCTGGCTGCCCGTCGACGTGCCCGGCGCGCTGTTCTCAATTGGAGACCTCCACTTCTCGCAGGGCGACGGCGAGGTCTGCGGCACCGCGATCGAGGTCGCAGGCGCCGTCACCGTGCGCCTGAGTGTGCTGGAGAGCGTTGGGCGCCGCTTTCCCACCTACGAGACGCCGGCCCGGCCCGGGCGGCGATCGTTCGCGACGATGGGCATTCCGGTCGACGACGGAATGGATCTCAACGCCGCCGCTCGGGCTGCCCTGCTCGAGATGATCGACCACCTCGAGGCGACCTACGGCTTCGAGCGCGCCGCCGCCTATGCGCTTTGCAGCGTCGCCGTCGACCTGCGCATCTCGGAAGTCGTCGACGTACCCAATCCGGTCGTCTCGGCCCTGCTACCGCTGGACGTCTTCGAGAACTAGCTCGTGCCCGCGCTTCGGCTGGCTGCGACGCGAGGGCCTACGCCCCCGGCGAGCTCGCAGGCACGATCTCCGGCCAGCGTTCCTGAACCTCCGCTGTGCTCTCGACGAATGCGTGCGCGGCACGCAGGACGCGCGCTTCGCCCCACCGCGGTCCGGTGAACTGCGCTCCGACCGGGACACCGAGCTCGTCGAATCCAACCCGGATCGCGCAGGCGGGCAGCCCCGTTAGATCCTGCGGGACCGTATAGCTCATGACCAGCTCGCGAAACTCGATCTCCCGGCCCAAGTGCACGGCCCGTTCTTCGCCGATCGGAAGCGGCGAGCCGGCGCTCACGGGTGTCAGCAACACGTCGACCTGGTCGAAGATCCGGTCGAACGCCGCCCGGAGCCGCTGCCGCTCGGCCGACGCGGCGAGATATGCGGGCAGTTCGACGGTCGTCGCCGACTCCAGGCGGCCCAGCACGTCCTGGCCGTACTCGTCCCGGCGGGCCGGGAAAAGGCCGGCCTGCACATGCGAGAAGAGAGCTTCAGCCCGCTGGATCAGACCGAACGTCTCATAGATTCGGTCGGCGCCGGGCAGGCTGACCTCGACGAGCTCGCCGCCGAGACGCTCGACCGCGGACACGGCGGACTCGAACGCGGAGTCGACGTCCGGAGCAAGCGGGACGAGATGCAGATCGGGGCAGAGCCCGACACGCATCCCCGAAAGGCCCGCCGCGAGCTCTCCTTCCAGATCGCCGACGGCGACATCCTCGGTGGCGGGATCGTGAACGTCGACGCCGGCGATCACCTCGAGCAGCAGGGCCGAGTCGGCCGGCGTCCGCGCCATCGGGCCGGGATGGTCGAGAGAGCGCGCGAGCGGAAAGACACCGGCCTTGCTGACGCGGCCGTAGGTCGGTTTCAGGCCCACCGTGCCGCAGAAGCCGGAGGGAACGCGGATCGAGCCGCCCGTGTCGCTACCGAGCGCGAGCGGGACGAGCTTCGCGGCCAGGGCGACCGCCGATCCGCCGCTCGAGCCACCGGACATGAGCTCGGTGTTCCAGGGGTTCCTGCTCGAGCCCATCAAGGGGTTGACCGAGGTGATGCCCCATGCGAATTCGTGCGTCTGTGTCTTGCCGACCAGGATCGCGCCGGCCGCACGCGCCCTACGGACAGCCTCGGCATCGCCGGTCGGGACGTGGTCGGCGAACATCGGGGAGCCGTAGGTCGTCCGGACTCCTTCCGAGTCGAACAGGTCCTTGACACCGAACGGCACCCCGGCGAGCCGCCCCACGGATTCGTCGCGCGCGTATTGCTGCTCGACGACTTTGGCCTCATTCAAGGCTCGCTCGAAGCAGAGGGTCGTGAACGCCCCAAGCCGCGGGTTCAACTCCTCGATCCGCACCGCCAGCGCATCGACGACCTCGACCGGCGAGAACCGGCGTTCGCGATACCCGTCGAGCAACTGCGTTGCCGACAGGCCTACGAGCTCGGTCACTGCTTGATTATCACGCTTCGCTTGTGCAGGGTTTGCATGCAATGTGGAAGAGCGGCTACCGGTGTGCGGCCACCCTTTCCGTCGACTTCGACGCGGAGTCGCTCTGGAGCGGTACCTTCAAGCTCGCCACCCCGAGCCCCCTCTCGCGCGGAGACTACGACGTTCGCGCCGCCCTGCCCCGGATCCACGCGCTGCTCGACAAGCACGAGATCCCGGCGACGTTCATGGTGCCGGCGCAGGTGGCCGACGAGCACCCTGACGCCTGCGCCGAGATCGCTGCCCGCGGCCGGCACGAGGTCGGCTACCACGGCTACTTCCACGAGAGTGTGCTCGACCTGCCGATCGAGGATGAACGCGAGCTGATGAAGCG
>DATCPA010000055.1:0-1507 GCA_036564335.1 Gaiellaceae bacterium | reverse complement strand
GACTCCTCGCGCGACCATGTACGCCTGCTCCGAGAGCAGATCATCGGACGGCAGGACTGCATCGGCAGATTCAGGCACGGACGCGCCCTTTCGGACGTTCCCGCCGTAATCCTTCGTGCCCCGCCTGGGTAAGCGAAATTTCAAGTTAGACCACTACCGGGTTCGCGCGCCGGGGGCCGTGTTAGCGTCGGCGCATGCGAGCGGCCGGCGTGGGCGGTGCGGTAAGCCTCGCGGCGGTCGGCTCGCTCCTCTTCTGCGTTCTCTTCTTCGGGCACGGGCCGGCGGACGACTCCCTGGTCTGGATCGGTGGGTCGGCGGTTCTCTTGGTGGCCGTCGCGGTCGGCGGCTCGATGCTCGGCGCTCTGCCGCGGCCGAGCGCGGGACGCTCGGGGACGCTTGTTGTCGCGTTGCTCTTCGGGCTCGCGGTGTGGAGCGGGCTCTCGATCCTCTGGTCGATCGAGCCCGATCGCTCGTGGGCGTATCTGAACCGCGAGCTCGTCTACGTCGCGTTCGCTGTTCTCGGCGTCTACGCGGGCTCACTCGTGCGCGTGCGCGTGCTCGCGGGCGCGCTCGCGATCCTGCTCGGGCTCGTCTTCGCCTGGGCGCTGCTCGGCAAGATCGTCCCGGGGCTCTACGACGACTACGGGCGCGTGGCGAGGCTGCGCGCGCCGATCGGCTACTGGAATGCGCTCGCGCTGCTCGGCGATGCGGCGCTGCCGCTCGGAATGTGGATCGCGGCGCGGCGCGACAGCGCGCATTGGCTGCGCGCCGCGGGCGTCCTGCTCCTGTACGGGGCGATGGTCTCGATGCTGCTGACGTACTCGCGCGGAGGGCTCGTCGTGGGCGCGGTCGCGGTCGCGCTGTGGCTCCTGATCGGAACGGGGCGGATCGAGAGCCTCGCCGCCCTTGGGATCTCCGCGCCGGCGGCTTTGCTCGTGTTCGCTTTTGCGCACACGCTCTCGGGGGTCGCCGGGAACGGGGTCACGCGCGCGACGCGCGCGCACGATGGGCGGCTGTTCGCGGTTGCACTCGTCGTCGGGGCGGTAGCCGTTGGCTGGGCGGCGCACCGGTCGGCGCGCACGGAGGAGGAGCGTCCGATCTCCGACGCGACCGAGCGGCGGTTCGTCCGCTTCGCGGTCGGGGGCGCCACGGGCCTGGTCGTGGGGCTCTTCCTCGTCTCGCTCGTCCGGGCCGGTGGACCGGTCGACTGGGTGAACGCGCGCTGGCACGAGTTCTCGAGCCCGGTGCAGCTCAACCAGGATCCCGCGCGCCTGCGCAGCTTCAGCTCCAACAACCGCTGGACCTGGTGGAAGGAGGCTGCGACCGCGTTCGCCGATCATCCCGTGCAGGGGACGGGTGCCGGCTCGTTCCGGTTCGTGCATAAGCCGCGCTACGCGGGCGACTCGGTGGTCGAGCCGCACAACCTGGCGCTGCAGGATCTCGCCGAGACGGGGCTTGTCGGGTTCGCGCTCGCGATCGGCGCGGCGTTCTTCGCGGTGCTCGCGAT
>DATCPA010000039.1:0-4397 GCA_036564335.1 Gaiellaceae bacterium | reverse complement strand
GCCTCGATGGGGACTTCACGCACGAGCTCGACGTCACCGACCCGGCAAGCTGCGAGCGCTTCGTTGCCGCGGCGCTGGAAGCGCTCGGCGGGCTTGACGTGCTCGTCAACAACGCGGGCGGCGCGCTCGGGCGCTACCCGTTCTGGGAGTCGAACGAAGAGGACGAAGAGGGGATGATCGAGTCAAACGTCCACGGCCTGATGCGGATGACGCGCCTCTGCCTGCCCCACATCCGGGACGGAGGCCACATCGTCAACATCGACTCGATCGCCGGGCGCGCGCCGTACGAGAACGCGGCCGTCTATTGCGCCGTCAAGGCGGCGGCGGCGATGTTCAGCCAGGCGCTGCGCGAGGACCTGCTCGGCCGGCCGATCCGCGTGACCGCGGTCGCGCCCGGCATGACCGAGACGGATTTCTCGCTCGTCCGCTTCAAGGGTGACGAGGAGAAGGCGCGTGCGGTCTATCAGGGAGTCGAGCCGTTGACGCCCGAGGACATCGCCGACTGCATTCTGTTCGCGCTGACGCGCCCGCTGCGCGTGAACGTGGACGAGATCGTCGTCAAAGCGCTCGCGCAGACAAGCGGCAGCCGCATCCTCCGAGACTCCTGACCGCGTGGCGCTCACGATTCTCGAAGGCTCGACCTTCTGCATCTGCGACGAGCGCGGCGACATCTGGCAGGAGACCGGCGGCTTCTTCGCCGAGGACACCCGCTTCCTCTCGCTCTTCCGGCTGACCGTGAACGGCGAGACGCCGCTCCTGCTCTCATCCGGCAAGGTCGAGTACTTCTCCGCCGCCTTCTACCTCCGCAACCCGCTGGCGGGTGGGCTTGCCCAGGACTCGCTGTCGATCGTCCGGGAGCGCTTCGTCTCGGACGCGATGCAGGACCGGATCGTGGTCGAGAACGTCACCCAGGGGCCGGTCTCGTTCAACCTCGAGCTCGAGGTGGCGAGCGACTTCGCGGACATCTTCGCGGTCAAGGAGCACGACTTCGCCCTCGGCGACCCGCTGCGCGCGAAGCCGCTGCCCGAGCCGGTCAGGCCCGAGCTCGACGAATCGCTGAGCAAGCTCGTCCTCGAGGACTCGGGCGAGGAGCAGTCGCGAACACAGGTCGCGTTCTCGCACCTCGGCGAGGTCGAGGGCGGCCTCGTCCGCTACCGGATCGAACTCGAGCCGCGCGGCCGCTGGGAGCTGACCACCGATGTCGTCCCGCAGGCGGACGGGCGGGGGCCGGAGCCTCGCCCCGCCGGCGCGCACCGCTTCGGCGAGGAGCTCTCGCGTGTCCAGGACTCGCTGACCGCCTGGCAGCTGCGGGTCCCGCAGCTGAGAGCCTCGTGGGACCCGCTCAAGCACTCCTTCACCCATTCGGTCTCGGATCTCGCCTCGCTCCGGATGCGCGGGGGCAACGGCGGGATCGCCAGGCTGCCGGCGGCCGGGATGCCGTGGTTCATGACCGTGTTCGGCCGCGACACGCTCATCACCTCGCTGCAGACGCTCCTCTTCGGGCCCGAGCTCGCCCGCGGCGCGCTGGAGGTGCTGGCCGAGCTCCAGGCGACGGAGGACGACCCCTCGATCGACGCGGAGCCGGGGAAGATCGTCCACGAGGTCAGGCAGGGCAAGGCGGCCAAGGCCTGGTTCAAGCGGTACTACGGCACGGTCGACGCGACCCCGCTCTATCTGATCCTGCTCTCGGAGGTCTGGCGCTGGACGGACGACGCGACCCTGGTCACGCGGCTGCGCGGGCCGGCAATGCGCGCCCTCGAGTGGATCGACAACTACGGCGACCGCGACGGCGACGGATTCGTCGAATACGCGAAGCGGAGCGAGCGCGGGCTCGACAACCAGTCGTGGAAGGACTCGGGCGACTCGCAGCGCTTCGCCGACGGGCGCGTCGCGAAGGCACCGATCGCGCCGTGCGAGGTGCAGGGCTACGTCTACGACGCGAAGAAGCGAATGGCCGAGCTGGCGCGCGAGGTGTGGCGCGACCGGGCGCTCGCCGAACGGCTCGAGAAGGACGCCGACCGGCTGAAGAAACGGTTCGACGAAGCCTTCTGGGTGGAGGAGCGCGGCGGCTACTACGCGCTCGCGCTCGACGCCGACAAGAAGCCGGTCGACTCGATGTGCTCGAACATCGGCCACCTGCTCTGGAGCGGGATCGTCCCGTCCACCAGAGTCGAGCAGGTCGTGGACGCGCTGATGAGCGACCCGCTCTGGTCCGGCTGGGGAGTCCGGACGATGTCCACCGACGACGGTGCCTACAGCCCGCTCTCGTACCACAACGGCACGGTCTGGCCCCACGACAACTCCCTGATCGCCCACGGTCTCGCCCGGTACGCGCGCTGGCCCGAGGCCCACCGGATCGTCCAGCGGATGCTGGAGGCGGCGGCCTTCTTCGACTACGAGCTGCCGGAGGTCTTCGCCGGGCTGCCCCGGACGCAGACACCGTTCCCGATCGCATATCCGACCGCCGCGCGCCCGCAGGCCTGGGCCGCGGGCACGCCGGTGCTGCTGCTCCAGGTGCTGCTCGGGCTCCAGCCCGACCGCGAGCGACAGACGCTCGAGACCCTGGCGCCGCTCCGGCTGCCCTCCTGGGCAGGGGCGATTCGCCTCTCGGGCATCCGGGTCTTCGGCCGCTCGTTCGACGTGCACGTCACGGACGGCAAGGTTCGCGTGGAGCAGTCGTGACCGAGTCGCTCCGCATCGGCCTGATCAGCCCGGTCTGGTTTCCGGTGCCGCCGACCGGCTACGGCGGGATCGAGTGGATCGTCTGGCTGCTCGCCGACGGGCTCGTCGACGCCGGTCACGACGTCACGCTCTTCGCCTCCGGCGACTCGCACACCAAGGCGAAGCTGTCCTCGGTCTTCCCGACCGCGCCCAGCGCCCGGATCGGCCAGTCGCTTCCCGAGCTCCAGCACTGCCTCGCCTGCTACGAACGCGCCGACGAATTCGACGTGATCAACGACCACTCGGGGCTGCCCGCGGCGGTGATCGGCGGGCTGATCGCCAAGCCGGTGCTGCACACTGTCCACGGGCCGCTCGACGGGGAGGGCGGCGCAATCTACGAGCAGATCGCGCGGGTCGCGCCCGAGATCGGCTTCGTCTCGGTCTCGATGAACCAGCGCAAGCCGAAGCCGGACCTCCCCTGGGTCGCGAACTGCCCGAACGCGCTCGACTTCTCGCTCTACCCGGTCAAGCCGCACCGCGGCGAGTACCTGCTCTTCCTCGGCAGGATGAGCCCGGACAAAGGCTGTCACCGTGCGATCGACGTCGCGATCACGGCCGGGCTGCCGCTGAAGATCGCCGGCAAGAACCGCGAGCCGCTCGAGCATCAGTACTTCGACGAGTTCGTCCGTCCGCACCTCTCGGACCAGATCCAGTACCTCGGCGAGGTCACGCACGGCGAGAAGGTCGAGTTGCTCCAGGACGCGCGCGTGACGCTCTTCCCGATCGAGTGGGAGGAGCCCTTCGGCCTGGTGATGGTCGAGTCGATGGCATGCGGTACACCGGTGATCGCGACGCGGTGGGGCGCGGTGCCGGAGGTGATCGAGCACGGCCGCAGCGGGATCATCGTCGACAACTATCGAGATATGGCCGCCGCGATCGAGGAGGCCGACCGGCTCGACCCGCTGGAGCTCGTCCGCTACGCGCGGGAGCACTTCTCGCCCGAACGGATGGTCGCGGACTACCTGAGCGCTTTTCGCTCGGTACTGGACTAAGCTCGCGCCCGTTTCCGACCCAGCCTGACCGCGCAACGCTAGATTGCCGGAATGACGGAACCCCTCCGGGCAATTCTGGCGCAGGCCTTTCCGGACGCGGCCGAGCTGGACGTGCTCGACCGCACGGGCACCGGCGACCACTTCCAGGTGACCGTGGCGAGCGCGCGCTTCGACGGGCTCCCGCTGGTCGAGCAGCACCGGCTCGTCTACGACGCGCTGGCGGCACCGCTCGCCGACGGCACCATCCACGAGCTGAGGATCAAGACGAGAGGACTCGGATGAGCGAGCTGAACGAGACCATCAAGCAGGTGATTGAGGGCGAGGACGTTGCCCTGTTCATGAAGGGGACACCGCAAATGATCATGTGCGGCAACTCGCTGCGAGCGCTCGAGGCGCTGCGCCGCGCCGGCGCGCCCGTGACCACCGTCGACATCCTGCCCGACCCGGCGATCCGCCAGGAGCTGTCGGCCGTTTCCGGGTGGCCGACGATCCCGCAGGTGTTCGTGCGCGGGGAGCTAATCGGCGGCGCAGACATCGTCGAGGAGCTCGAGCAGTCGGGTGAGCTCGAGCGCACGCTGGAGGCGAAGCTCGGGCCCGGCTACCGCGAGTCGCGGGACGAGAAGACGCTCAGCGTCGTCTGAGCTCTCTGACGTCCCGCGCGCTCGGCGAGCGGGCCGAGGCGCG
>DATCPA010000142.1:0-10984 GCA_036564335.1 Gaiellaceae bacterium | reverse complement strand
GGGCAGCACGACGCGTCCCAGCTCGGCCTGCTGGTTGAGCCGGTGCTCGCCGACGAGGCCGACATCGCCGTCGGCTCCCGCTTCGCGGGCCGGGCCGACGGCTACCGGTCGTCGCGGCCGAGGCGGGCGGGGATCACCATCCTCGCGCGCACCGTCTCGGTGCTCGTCAGGCGCCGGGTGACCGACCCGACCTCGGGCTTCCAGGCGCTCAACCGGCACGCGATCGGGCTCTTCGCCGCCGACTACCCCCACGACATCCCCGAGGTCGAGGCGGTGCTGATGGTGCACAGGCACAAGCTGCGCATGGTCGAGGTGCCGGTTCAGATGCGCGAGCGCGCGGGCGGCCGATCCTCGATCGGCAGGGTCTTCGCCGTCTACTACATGGTCAAGGTGCTGCTCGCCCTCTTCGTCGGGCTCTTCCGCAAGAACGTCACGCCTCTGGAGGACATCAAATGACACCGCTTGCCGTCTCCATCGTCGCCGCCGTCGTGTCGGTCCTGCTGCTCGTCGTCGTGCTCGAGCTGATCCGCAGCCGCCGGCTGCGGGAGCGCTACGCGCTGCTCTGGCTCGCGACCGGCGTCGTCCTGCTCGTGCTCTCGATCTGGCGCTCGGGTCTGAACACCATCGCCGACTGGGTCGGCGTGACCGGCTACCCGCCCGCGGTGCTGTTCGCGGTCGCGGTGCTCTTCATCCTGCTCGTCCTGCTCGACTACTCGACGGTGATCTCGAAGCTGAGCGACCAGAACACGGTCCTGGCGCAGCGGCTCGCGCTCCTGGAGCAGCGGCAGCGGGAGAGCAGCCCTCCTATGCTCTGACCACGCGTGCACCGGCGATCTCCTGCGTCGAGCCGGTACGCGCACCGATCGCGACGGCGACGGCCACCGTGGCGGCGCCCGCGGACGCGAGCAGGGCAAAGCCGAGCGGCGAGCCGACGGGGCTGATCGTCGAGTAGCGATGGTGAAGCGAGGTCAGCACGAGGCCTCCGATCGCAACGGCGGCGGGCGCCCGTCCGATCGCCCATCTGCGCGGATCCCGGCTCGCGAGTGCAAGCGCCGCCGCGACCACGAGGAACGCGGCCCCGAAGGAGGCGAGCAGCGGTTCGCTTCCATCGAGCCAGTCGGGATTGAGCAGGACGGCCTCGATCGAGACTGCGACACCAGCGGCAAGAGCGGCCCAGAATTCAAACGGGAGCGGATCCGTACGTAACCGGCGACGGGCGACGAGTGCGCCCACGAGCAGGCCCGAGGCTCCGGCGATCCCGACGAAGGTCCGGGCGAAATGAAGACCGAGGTGACCGACGCCGTGCGGTAGCGACGCCAGGGAACCGAAGATCGTCAGGTCGCGGAAGCCCGGGTGATCGGCGACCGAGAAGCTGCTGTCGACCACCCGCACGAGGGCATAGACGGCGATCGGGATGACCAGAGCCGAGACCGCGGTGACGCCTCGTGGACGCAGCGGGCGGCGACGCCAATCAGGGGACAGTGCGACTCCCAGGGGAGCGAGCGCAACGAGCGGGAAGAGCGCCTCGCTACGGCCGAGTGTTGCGATCGTGAGGCCGGCGACGAGCAGCCACCCACGCGTGCGCAGTAGGCCGATCAGCGCGACCGCGCCACCGAGGACGAACACGGAATCGCCCAGCATGGCGGGGGCCATCGCCAGGTACCGGAACAGGTACGGGTTCGCCACGAGCGCACCGATGCACAGGGCCTGCTCCACTCGTCCGAGCTGCAGGCGGCTGACTGCGCGGGCGACGAGCGCGACGATCGCGAGCAGCAGCACGATCGCGCAGCCGTAGTACACAGGGCGTACGCCGACGTGGAAGAGATCCGAGAGGAGGCCGACGAGATAGTGCGGGATGAACCGATCGGCGTGTTGCGACGGGAGGGGTTGGCCGGTCAGTCCAGGGGCTGCGCGCGCGACCCGCTCGTACTCGGCCATGTCCGTCGCATAGCGCTGGTCGATCAGCTGCTGCCAGCCGTACCAGTGGGTAGTCGCCCACACGAAAGCGAGCCACCCCGAGGCGACGACGAGCGCTGCTCGTACCGTCCTGCTCACGGCTGACCGCGGACCGTCACGGTCAGCGGTTGGCTGACCACGAGCAGATCACCACGCGCCGGATCGTTCAGCCAGTTCGCGCCCAGTGCGACCCGGTACGTCCAGCGGCCCGGGGGTGGCCGGTCGACAAACGAAAGGTCTCTCGTCGCGTGGATCTGCCTCATGAACAGAGAGCAATCCTGCGACGCCCCGCTCGGCCGCGGCTTGCAGGAAACGCCGTCGACGACCGTGCGGTTTTTTGGATTCGAGGGATCCGGGAACCGGGGCCGCGAGCGCAGAACGGCGTAGTACACACCCACCGGCCCGTGGTAGAAAGTCGTCCAGGACAGCCTCGTGGCTCCGCCGGAGGGACCGGCAGAGAGCCGGAGCCCGCCGCTGACCGGGATGCTCGTGTGCTGCGCCTCGTTCTTGACCGTTCGCGGGCCCACCTGGGCCCGCGCCGTCGCCAGCAGCACCAGCGGGATCAGGACGAAGATCACGGCACCCACGGCGATCGTCCGCTCGAGGCGGCGCGGGTTGACCGGCCCGGGCGGGAAGCGGGCGGCGATCGTGTCGCTCAGCCTCGGCACCAGCAGCGGGATCGCTGCCAGGAGCAGGACGAACGCAGGGAGGCTGGGCATCATCAACCGGAAGAAGCTCGCGTCCTCGACATTCGAGTCCCCGGCGGTGCCCTTGACGAGCAGGAACGCGACGAGCCACGCTGTGACGAGCCCCGCCTTCGGCCAGGAGCGCCTGCCGAGCCCGAGCAGCCCGGCGATCGGCAGCCACTCGAGCGGGCGGATGGACCAGAAGAACTCGCGCAGCTGGGCGCGGTTCAGGCGCAGGTGGTCCCAGTCGATGTGGACGTAGCGGGAGAGCGAGGCGAGCGGCGCGTGCGGCACGGGCACGCCCAGCGCGGCGAGCATGTGGTCGCCGCCGGCGCCCCCGGCGAACAGGGGCAGCTGGCCGAGGCCGCGCTGCTTCCAGAGGGCGGTCAGCAGGAGCCCGGGCACGAGCGCCGCGCCGCAGAACGCGAGCTGGCGCCAGCGGCGCGCCAGCAGCAACGCGAGTGCGGCCGGGAGGAAGAAGATCGCGTTCGAGGGCTTGACGCAGAAGGCGAAGCCGAGCACGAGCCCCGCGAGCACCGGCTCCCGCCAATCGCGCGTGTCGAGGGCGCGCAGGATCAGGTACGCGCCGACGAGGAGCAGCACCATCGACGGGAAGTCCGCGAGTGCGCTCAGTCCGAAGGTCTGCGGCAGGGTCTGCTCCACGTACTTGGCGTGGTAGCGCTGGACGAAGAGGGGGATCGCGACGAAGGGAACGGCGATCCAGACGGCCGCCGCCCAGTAGCCGAACACCCGGCCGGCGATCCGGGACCCGATCCCGTACACGGCCAGCAGGGCGATTGGCAGCAGGACGAGTGTGTCGAGCAGCGCGACCGCCGGCAGCCCCGAGAGCACGTTGTCGCCGGCAATTCCGGCGATCGGGGTCAGCACGTACGACCAGCCCCACCCGACCTCGGCCGTCGGCAGGCGCCAGTGCGAGAACAGGCGCGCGTCGGTGTAGTAGTAGGTCTGGTCGCCCCCCTGGTAGTAGAGCCACGAGTTGTGGCGCACGGTGAGGAGGAGGGCGAGCAGCGCGAGCCACTGGACGGCGAGCAGCGGGCCGAGGACGACCCAGGGCTCGCGCGCGAAGGGGCCGAGCCAGGCGGGCAGGCGGATTGCCCGGACGCGGAACCAGAGCGGCGTCAACCGCTCAGCGAGCTGCATGTATCTGCGCGTGCGAGCGGTACCAGGCAATCGTCCGCTCGAGCCCCTCGCGGAGCGGCGTCTGCGCCTCGAAGCCGAACAGCTCCTTCGCCCGGGAGGGGTCGAGGCTGCGCCGAGGCTGGCCGTTCGGCATCGAGGAGTCCCAGACGATCCGCCCGTCGAAGCCGACCAGCTCGGCGACCAGCTCGGCGGTCTCGCGAATCGTGGTCTCGACGCCTGTACCGAGGTTCACCGGGTCGGCGCCGTCGTAGCGTTCGGCGGCGAGCAGGAAGCCCTCGACGCAGTCCCCGACGAAGAGGTACTCGCGGCTCGGCGAGCCGTCGCCCCAGAGCACGATCTCGTCGGGCGACTCGATCATCTTGCGGATCAGCGCCGGGATCACGTGTGACGTCTCGAGGTCGAAGTTGTCGCGCGGCCCGTACAGGTTCGTCGGCAGCAGGAAGATCGCGTTCGTCCCGTACTGCTCGCGGTAGGCCTGTGCGCCGACGAGGATCGACTTCTTCGCGACGCCGTAGGGCGCGTTCGTCTCCTCCGGGTAGCCGTTCCAGAGCTCGTCCTCGCGGAACGGGACGGGCGTGTTCTTCGGATAGGCGCAGACCGTGCCGGCGACGACGAGCTTGCCGACGCCGTGCTGCCGCGCGAGCTCGAGCACGTGTATGCCCATCAGCAGGTTCGCGTACCAGTAGCGCCCGGGGTTTGCCCGGTTGGCCCCGATTCCGCCCACCTCGGCCGCAAGGTGGTAGACGAGCTCCGGGCGTGCGTCCGCGAAGAGCCGTTCGGCGTCTTCCCAGCGCGTCAGGTCGTAGTCGGCCCGCCGGGCGACGACCGGGTCATCGCCCGCCTCGCGCAGCCGGTCGGCGAGGTGCGAGCCGAGAAAGCCACCGCCGCCGGTGACGAGAATCCTCACGTTCTGGCCGGCTCAGGTTGGAGCCAGTCGACGCGGCCGATCCAGCGTTCGCGGTTTTCCGCGTACCAGCGGATCGTGCGGAGGACACCCTCCTCCCAGCTCACCTTCGGCTCCCAGCCGGTCTCCCGGTTCAGCTTCTCGTAGCCCACGCGCAGCGCCATCACCTCGCTCGCCCCCGGCCGGAAGCGGGCGGGCGTGGAGACGACGTGCCGGCCGGCAGGCCAGAAGCCGTTCTCCTCTCCGGTGCGGAAGATCAGGTCGCACCACTCGCCCATCGAGATGTTCTGGCCCTGCCCGTACACGTAGACGTCGCCGGGGATGCCCTGTGCCGCGACCGTCAGGTGCCCCCGGACTCCGTCGGTGCAGAAGCAGAAGTCGCGCAGCGGGTCGAGCTGCCCGAGCTCGATCTCCTCGCGCTCGAGCGCCTGCGTGATGATCGTCCCGGTCACGTAGCGCGGGTTCTGGCGAGGCCCGTAGTTGTTGAACATGCGGGTGACGACGCCCGGAACGCCGAACGCGTCGTGGTAATTCATGGTCAGGAAGTCGGCGGCGACCTTGGACGTCGCGTAGATGGATTTGGGGTTGATCGGCGAGCGTTCGTGCAGGATCAGGCTGCCCGCGTCGTCGAAGTCGTGGTGATGGGCCACCGCCTCGCGCACGTTGCCGTACTCCTCCGAGGTGCCGGCGGTGTCGAACTTCTCGAGCTCCAGCCCCGTGTCGACGATCGACTGGAGCAAATTGAGCGTGCCGATCGTGTTCGCGATCACGGTCTCGTACGGGCGGTGCCACGACTCGCCGACGTGGGCCTGGGCACCGAGGTGAAAGATGTACGGCCGGTCGGGTGCGCGGGTCAGCTCGCGAAGCAGATAGTCGACCGACGTCTTGTCGGTGAGGTCGGCGAAGTGCACCTTCAGCAAGCCGCGCAGGTGCCAGATGTTGTTCAGCGCGCCGCTCGAGGTCGCGCGCACGAAAGCGTGGACGTTCGCGCCGAGGTGGCACAGCGCGTCCGTCAGGTGGGAGCCCATGAAGCCGTCGGCGCCGGTAACGAGCACGGTCCGGCCGGCGTAGACGTCTCCGAACTCCTTGGTGAGATCGGCGAGCGCCTTGTCCGTCCAGGCGAGATCGGGCGCGCGTTCCGGCATCCGCGGAAGGTTAGCCCGCGCGTCGCCCGGAGCGGCCGAGGAGGAGGTAGCGGGCCAGCTCTGCCGCCTTCAGGCCGAGCCGGGTGCTGAAGAAGCGCTGGCGGGCGGACGCGGAGGCGCGGCGCTGCAGGGGCAGGTAGCGGAAGCTCATCCGCCCGCCGCTCCGCTCGCCCTTCCACTCGCCGGGCGGGATTTCGTCGGCGAGCTTGCGGGCAGCCGCGGTGCGGAAGCTGACCGGCTCCTCGAGGCTCCAGGCGGGCGAGCGGCGCAGGTAGTCGAAGACGGCGGCGACCGGGGGCATGTACGCGTCGTCGAGGAGCATCAGGCCGCCGACCTTCAGGTGTGGGGCGAGGAACCACCAGTCGAGCGTCGGGTACGGGAAGGCGTGCGCCCCGTCCACGAGGACGAGGTCGAGTGGCCGCGCCTCCCACGTGCGCAGTACGTCGGCAGAGGATCCGATCCGAAAGCGGAGCTTCTCCGTCGCGATCCCGCGCCGCTCGCACTCGGCCGTGATCCGCTCGGCCTCGTCGGCCGACGGCGTCACCGCCTCGTGGTCGGCCCCCCGTGCGGCGAAGACGATCGTGCTCGCGCCGGCGCCCGTCTCGAGCGTCGCCATTCCCGGTTGGACCGTCCGCTCGATGAACGCGAGCGCCTCCCACGCGAGGCCCCAGAACTCGGCCTGGCCGTGCAGGCCCGGCGGAGCGGCCCGCAGATCGTCGGTGAGCGACACGTGCTGAAGCTATCGTCTACGCGCGATGGCTGCCCGGCGCGCGTTGATCACGGGGATCGCGGGCCAGGACGGTTCGCTGCTGAGCGAGCTGCTGCTCGCTGAGGGCTACGAGGTCTTCGGCGTCGTCAGGCGCGCGACCTCGGAACAGTTCGAGAACCTCGAGGGCGTTCGCGACCGGATCGAGCTCATCCAGGCCGATCTCCTCGACGAGTTCTCGCTCGTGGACGCACTGAAGACGTGCCGGCCCCAGGAGGTCTTCAACCTCGCCTCACCGTCGTTCGTGCCGATGTCGTGGAAGCAGCCTGTCCTCACCGCGGAGTTCGCAGCCGTGGGCGTGACCGCGCTGCTCGAGTCGATCAGGCTGGTCGACCCGGAGGTGCGGTTCTACCAGGCCTCCTCGAGCGAGATCTTCGGCGAGCCCCGCGAGGTGCCGCAGACGGAGGAGACCGCACTCGCGCCCGTCACCCCGTACGGCGTGGCGAAGGCGTACGGGCACCTGATCGTGCGCAGCTACAGGAAGCACTACGGGCTCTACGCCTGCTCGGGGATCCTCTACAACCACGAGTCGCCGAGGCGACCGCCCGACTTCGTGCCGCGCAAAGTGGCCCAGGCCGCGGCCGCGATCAGCCTCGGCCTGGCCGGTGAGCTCTGGCTCGGCGACCTGGACGCCCGCCGCGACTGGGGCTACGCGGGCGACCACGTGCGGGCGATGGCGTTGATGCTGCGGCAGGACGAGGCCGACGACTACGTGATCGCGACGGGGGTCCTGCACAGCGTGCGCGAGCTGGTCGAGGTCGCGTTCGGGCACGTCGGCCTGGACTGGCAGGAGTACGTGCACATCGACGAGTCGCTGCGCCGAGGCTCCGCCGAGCTGCACGACCTCGCCGGTGATGCCTCGAAGGCACGGGCGCGCCTCGGCTGGTCGCCGACGGTCGACTTCGACGGGCTCGTCCGCCTGCTCGTCGATGCGGATCTGGAACGGCTGCGCCGCGGAGAGGTCAAGGTCGGCGCGTGAAACCCGGGGACAGGCTCAAGCCCTTCCCTGACTGAGCTCCCGGTAGACGGCGTCGTGCCGGCGAGCGCAGTCCTCCCAGGTGAAGCGCGCGGCCTGCTCGATCCCTCCCGCCGGCGGATGGTCGAGGACATCGCGGATCCCCTGCGCGATCGACTCGACAGAAAGCGGGTCGAAGTAGACCGCTGCGTCCCCGCAGACCTCCGGGAGCGACGCGACGTTCGAGGCGGCCACCGGGCAGCCGCAGGCCATCGCCTCGACGCACGGGATGCCGAAGCCCTCGTACAGGCTCGGGTAGACGAGCGCCGCGGCTGAGCGGTACAGCCCGACGAGCTCGTCGATGGAGACGTGCCCGCGCGACTCGGCGCCGTCGGGCGGGGAAAGCTTCCCGTGGCCTGCGCCGGTCAGGACGAGGCGCAGCTCGGGCCGTTCCTGGTGGACGAGCGCGAACGCCTCGAACAGGCGGGCGTGGTTCTTGTGCGGCCAGCCGTTAGCCGGGTAGAGGAGGAACGGCTCACGCGGGCGGCCGTCCGGCGTGAACCGCTCGTGGTCGACCGCGAGGTGGATCGCGCGCACCCGATCGGGGTCGAGACCGAGCCGCTCGACGAGCGCCTCTCGCGCGTGCTCGCTGATCGTGATCACGATCCGGCTCTTGCGCACCGTCCAGCCGTACACGCGGCGCCGGTACAGGAGCTCGGCCCGCGAGAAGAACTCGGGGAAGACCTCGTGCTGGACGTCGAGCACGGTCGTCGCCGCCGGCGGCGCGTCCACCGCCGGCAGCATCACGCTGAGCGGGAAGTGGATCGCGTCGAGCTCGGAGAGCTTCAGAGTCCGCCGTAGCCTGCCCGGAGCGAGCGCCGCGCGGGCCATCGCCGCTACCCGGCCGGGGGTCGTGCGGCTCGCGCGGTACTCGGGGACGACCGTGGTCGGGAGGCCGTCGCCGGCGTCAGAGGCGATCGCCGGAACGAACACCCGGTACTCGAGCTCGCCGACCCGGGCGAGCGCGCGGGCCAGCTCTCGGGCGTAGGTCTCGGAGCCGCCGACGAGGCCCGGAACCAGCGTCAGCATCGAGATTCCGACCATCACATGGGGGAACTACGTTCCCCCATGAACCCCCTCCTCGCCCGCTCGCTTCGCTCGCATCGCTGTCTCTCCAAGAATCGTCTTGTCCCGCGCCCGCGCATGTCGGGCGCGGCGGCGGAATGAGCTTACAGAGCCGTAATGGCCCCTCGATAGAATGGGCAGGTGCCCGGGCCCGAGCCGAAAACCCCTGCCGGAGCAGCGATTTCCACCGGCGGCGAGGTTGACGTGACCGCGCTCGTCGACCGTCTTCGCGAGGAGCTCGCCGGCGGTACGAACGGTGGCGAGGGAGGTCGCGGGCGGCTGCTTGCGGCACGCCATCGGGCCGAGCGCGTCTGGGCGGTGACCGCCGAGCGGCCTCTCCACCGGCGACCCGGACTGCGCGGGCTCGCGGCCGCGCCGGTCAAGCGCCTGCTGCGCCCCTTGATGCGCTGGTACGTCGAGCCGCTCGCCGCTGAGCAGCGCGTCTTCAACGACGCCGTGCTGAAGCTGGTGGACGGGATGCTCGAGGAGCTCGACCGCGCCCAGACGGCGAGTGAATCGGCCGCCCGCTCGCTCGCGGAGCTGGAGGAGCGGTTGGCCCGCGCCGAGCGGCGCGATCGCGGCGCCGCGCCGACGACGGTTGCCGCGCAGCCGGCGGCGGCGTCGGTCCCGGACTACTTCGCGTTCGAGACGAAGATGCGCGGCTCGACGACGGACGTGCGCGATCGCCAGCGCGTCTACGTGGACGACTTCCGCGACGCCGCGCCCGTGCTCGACGTCGGCTGCGGCCGCGGCGAGCTCCTCGGGCTCCTGCGGGAAGAGGGCATCGAGGCAAAAGGCGTCGATGCCGACTCCGACATGGTCGCCTACGCGCGCGGCGAGGGTCTCGAGGTCGATCAGGGCGACGCGCTGGCTCACCTCGAAGGTCTTCCCGACGGCTCGCTGGGAGGGATCTTCGCCGGCCAGGTCGTCGAGCACCTGCCGCCCGCGGCGCTCTTCCGGCTGCTCGAGCTGGCTGCGCGGAAGCTCCGCTCCGGCGGGGTGCTCGTCGCAGAGACGATCAACCCGCTCTCGCCCCTCGCGCTCCGCTCCTACTTCGCCGACCTGACGCATGCGCAGCCGCTCGTCCCGGAGACGCTCGCGCTGCTCGCCCGCCAGGCCGGCTTCCGCGAGGTCGAGACCCGCTTTCTGAACGCGCCTCGGCACGCGGACGACGTGGACGAGCGGATCCGCGAGATCCTGTTCGCGCCGCTCGACTACGCGATCATCGCGACGACTTGAGGATCGCCGTCTGCCGTCCGCAGGTGCCGTTCGCGCGCGGCGGCGTCGAGATCTTCACCGACGATCTCGTCGCCGAGCTGAACCGGCGCGGCCACGAAGCCGACCTCGTCACTGTCCCGTTCAAGTGGTATCCCGGCGAGCAGGTGCTGACGCAGGCGTTCCTCTGGCGCCTGCTCGACCTCGAGGAGGCCGACGGCCGGCGCATCGAGCTGGTGATCGCGACCAAGTTCCCCTCGTACGTGATCCGCCACCCGAACAAGGTGGTCTGGCTCGTGCACCAGTTCCGGCAGGCGTACGAGCTCGACCGGACCGAGCTCGGCCAGTTCGGCGAGTCGCCGGAGGACCGCGCGCTGCGGCGGCAGGTGCAGGAGCTGGACAAGGTCGCGCTCGGCGAGGCGCGGAAGGTCTTCGCCACTTCCCGCAACGTCGCCGACCGGCTCGAGCGCTCGACCGGTCTCGCCGCCGAGGTGATGCCCCATCCGCCGCAGGAGCTCGCCTACCGCTGTGACGAGTACGGGGACTTCGTCCTCTCGGTCGGCAGGCTCGACCGGGCGAAGCGCATCGACCTGCTGATCGACGCGGCCAGGCAGGGCGGCTTCCCGCTCGTCATCGCCGGCGACGGCCCCGACCGTGAACGGCTCGAGTCGCTAGCCGACGGGTCGGTCCGGTTCGCGGGGCGCGTCTCGGAAGACGAGCTCGCCGACCTGTACGCACGCTGCCTCGCCGTCTACTACGCACCGGTGGACGAGGACTTCGGGATGGTGCCGTACGAGGCGTTCCTGGCCGAGAAGCCCGTCGTCACGACGACCGACGCGGGCGGCCCGCTCGAGATCGTCTCCGACCGCGCCACCGGCCTCGTCGTCGAGCCTCGCGCCGAGGCGCTGGCAGCCGCCTGCGAGTGGCTTCGCACGAATGTGGACGACGCCCGCGCGTGGGGACGGGCTGGCCGTGAGGTCGCGCAGCGCGTCACCTGGGACGCCACGATCGATCGGCTCACAGCATGAGGTCGTTCGCCTTCGGCTCTCTCCCGTGGGGGAAACCATGTTT
>DATCPA010000027.1:0-1762 GCA_036564335.1 Gaiellaceae bacterium | reverse complement strand
TGGCGAAGGCGGCGAGCCGCCTGATCGCGGTCTCCGAGTTCACCAAGCGCGAGCTGATCGACCTATTGGACGTGCGCGAGGAGAAGGTGCGCGTGATCCCGAACGCGGTCGGCCCGCCGTTCGAGGCCGAAGGTGAAGCGGCGGCGGGCGACTACGTGCTCGCGGTCTCGACGCTCGAGCCCCGCAAGAACCTGCCCCGCCTCGTCGAGGCCTACCGGCGGGCCCGCCTGAACGGCCTCGAGCTCTTGGTCGCCGGCGCGCCGGGCTGGGGCGACGTCCACGTCGAGGGCGACGGGATCCGCGTGCTCGGCGAGGTGCAGGACGACGAGCTGGCCCGCCTTTACCGTGGGGCCCGTTGCGTCGCGTACGTCTCGCTCTACGAGGGCTTCGGGCTGCCGGTGCTGGAGGCGATGGCCTGCGGGGCGCCCGTCGTCGCCGGGCGCAACGAGGCTTCCGAAGAGGTCGCCGGCAGCGCGGCGGTGCTCGTCGACCCCCTCGACCCGGATGCGATCGCGGCCGGGATCGCCGAGGCGGTCGACCGACGCGACGAGCTGCGGCAGCGCGGGTTCGAGCGGGCGCGCGCCTTCGACTGGGGCCAGGTCGCGCGGGCGACCGTCGAGGTGTACCGCGAGGCCGCCGCATGAGCAAGCCGCTCGTCGTGATCGACGCCGACGTGCTTGGCCGCCAGCGCACCGGCGATGAGACGTACGTGGCCGGGCTGCTGCGCGAGCTGGCGGCCTCGGACCTCCGGTTCGCCGCGGTCACACGGCACCCCGAGCTCGTCCCCGAGGGGATCGAACCCATCGAGCTCCAGGCCCGCAGCCAGGTGCTGCGGATGGCCGTCGGCCTGCCGCGGCTGCTGCGACGGCTGCGCCCGGCGCTCGCGCACTTCCAGCACTCGCTCCCGCTCGCGCCGCCGAGCCCGGCGGTCGTGACCGTCCACGACGTCTCGTTCGAGCGCGACCCCTCGGTGATGGGTCGGCGTGACCGCCTGATCTTCCGCACGGTCGTGCCGCGCTCGGCGCGGCGCGCGGCGCGCGTGTTCGCGGTGTCGGAGGTGACGAAGCGCGACCTGATCGAGCTCTACGGCATTCCCGAGGAGAAGATCGTCGTCACGCCGAACGGCGTCGACCCCGCCTTCACACCCGAGGGCCCGGGCGCCGACGGCGAGCCCTATGCCCTCTTCGTCGGAGCGCTTCAGCCACGCAAGGACCCGGCCGCGGCGATCGAGGCCCTTGGGTTGCTGGGCAACGGGGCGCCGCGGCTGATCCTGGTCGGACAGGACAAAGGCGGGCGTGCCGAAGCCGAGCGAGCAGCCGAGCGGAACGGCCTCTCCGGCCGCGTCGAGTTCCGCGGCCACGTGCCGCAGGAGGAGCTCGCGGCCCTCTATCGCGGCGCCGTCTGCCTCGTCTTCCCCTCGCGCTACGAGGGGTTCGGCCTCCCGGTGGTGGAGGCCATGGCCTCCGGCACGCCGGTGGTCGCGACCACGGCGGGCGCGCTCCCGGAGGTCGCGGGGGACGCGGCGATCCTCGTCGAGGAGCGCAACCCGGTCGCTCTCGCGGGCGGAATCGAGCGGGCAATCGCCGACCGGGAGCGGCTGGTCGCGGCGGGGCTCGAGCGAGCGAGGCAATTCACCTGGGCCGAGACCGCGCGCCGCACGCTCGCCGTCTACCGGGCGCTGTTAAACGACCGCACCGGCAAAGCCGGCACGGCCTCCTCTGGTCGGCGTCGCAAGCGAGCGCCTTGAGCGTCGCCGCAGTCG
>DATCPA010000005.1:0-2193 GCA_036564335.1 Gaiellaceae bacterium | reverse complement strand
GGATCGGCCCGCACCGAGAGGACTGGATCAGCCGCCGCGCTGGCTGCGGAAGCAATCGCTGCAATAGACCGGCTTGCCGCTGGTCGGGCGGAACGGGACCTGGGCTTCCTTGCCGCAGGACGAGCAGGTCGCGGAGAACATCTCGCGGGGTCCGCGATCGCGGGTGCCGTAGCCACCGCCGCCGTATCCGCCGCTCGAGCCACCGGCGGAGTAGCCGCCACCGGCCCCGTAGCCACCGTACGAGCTGCCGCCGCCGTCAGCGTTCCGGGCTGCCTTGCGGCTGGCGCGGCAGGACGGGCAGCGGCGGGGCTCGGTGAAGCCACGCTGCGCGTAGAAATCCTGCTCGGACGCGGTGAACACGAATTCCTGTCCGCAGTCCGCACAGGAAAGGTTCTTGTCGTTGTACACGAAAACGAAACTCCTCTCGGTAGCCAACGCGAGCCCGTCGGGTATCTCGCGTCAGCCGTGAGAGGAGTCCGAGTCGTGTCGAGCTACAAATCTAGCCACGGACCCTTCCGCGGCATTTTCAGGCGGGATGGTACGCGGTTCCCCAACGCTTGCCAATACCTGACTTTCGGCTGCCGGAGAGCTCCCACGGCGCTCGGGCGGGCCGGTTGCCGCGGTCAATCCACCGGAGCGGACGGCGTGTCCGGCGGACCGGGTTCACCGGGCGGTGCGACCGAGTACTCGCGACGCGCCGTGGCCAGGAACGAATCAACCTCGAGGCGCTGGCGCGCGTCCCCCCAGCCGAGTTCGCCACCGAGGAGTTCCGCGACGCGGGCCGCGATCGCGGCGCCACGATCCGGCAGCTCCTGGGCCAGCCGCGTGCGGCGGGCGAGGACGTCGTCGAGCGAGAGTGCGAGCTCGTGGCGGGCGGCCCAGACCACCTCCGACTCGAGGAAGGAACGCCCCGCGACAAGCGGCCGCAGCAGGCCGAGCTCCGCGCCGAGCGCGACCACGGCCGGGGCTGCCGTGCCGTGCCGGGCGACCAGTCGTGTTGAAGTCTCCGGCCCGACGTCGCGGACCGCGGGGATCGTGGACAGTTCGCCAGCGATCCTGGCGAGCGCAGCGGTCTCGGCCGCGCCGACCAGACGCCGCTCGGCGGTGTCGCTCGGTCGGAGCCTTGCCTCGGCCGGGCCCAGGACCGCATCGATGACGTCGCGCGCCATCACCCGGTACGTCGTGTATTTCCCGCCGCCGATCCGGACGACGCCGTTCGATTCGATCGTCACGCGGTGCTCGCGCGAGGCCTTGACGGTGGATCCGTCCGACGGTGCGATGAGCGGTCGCAGACCCGCATAGGTGCCGACCACGTCGTCCCGGGTCAGGTCGACGTCCATCGTCGCGTTGACCGTGCCCAGCAGCCGGTCCACCTCCCAGCCTGCCGCGGACGGGTGCTCAGCCGGGCCGTCGTACGGCGCGTCGGTCGTACCGATCAGCCAGTGGTCGGGCCACGGGACGAGGAAGACGACCTTGCCCGGTACCCGGATGGTCAGACCGGTCCGGTTGGCGATCCGCTCCCGAGGGACGACGAGATGGGCACCACGACTGGGCAGGATGCGCAGCGAGCCGCCCTTGAAGGGATGGTCGGGTTCGGCCGCCCAGACGCCGGTGGCGTCCACGACGGCACGTGTCGGGATCTCGAGGGCAAGCCCGGTCAGGAGATCCTCGGCCTGGACGACTCGGATCGCGCCGGCGGTGAAGGGTGCGCCGGTCGTGCGCGGTGCCCCGGGCGCGCCGTCGCCGCGGAGCCCGGTGGCACGCATCCTGGTGACGGCCACGGCACCCGCGGCGACCGCGGTGCGAACCACGGCCAGGGCGTACCGGGCGTCGTCCTCGACGCCGTCGTGATACAGCAGCCCGCCGCGCAGGCCGCGATGGCGGAGGGTCGGCGCGAGATCGAGCGTGTCAGCCTTCGAGAGGCGCCCGTGCCAGCCACCGTCATGACGGGCGCCGAGGATGTCGTAGAGCGTGAGGCCGGCGTCGTAGAACGCCTTCGAAGCGAACGGCAGGCCATAGACCGGGAAGAGGAGTGGCTCGAGGGTGACCAGATGCGGAGCGAGGGCAAGCAGCCGCGAGCGCTCGGCGAGGGCTTCCCGAACGAGCCCGAAGCGGAACTGCTCGAGGTAGCGCAGTCCGCCATGGATCAGCCGCGAGGAACGCGACGACGTTCCCGCCGCGATGTCGTCCTGC